>DASZKX010000134.1:0-2118 GCA_035552735.1 Xanthobacteraceae bacterium | reverse complement strand
TGCTCGGGCGCCGCCACGTCGCTGTAGACGCGCGCGAAGCCCTTCTTGCCCTCGATGATCTCCTGGGTGCTGTCGAATCCGCGCTCCGCCAACAGCGCCGCCAGCACCCCGTTGGCGGCCGACTTGCCGGCATGGAAGGATTTGCACATGGTACCGCGGTTCTGCTGGATGCCGGCCGCCTGGGTGGCGGCGATCCCCATCGCATAGGTCAGCCGCTGCGGATCGAGCCCGATGAGCTTGCCGCCCGCGACCCCGGCCGCGATGGTGCCGAGCGTGCCGGTCAGGTGCCAGCCGCCCTTGTGGTGGCCGGGCGCGCTCCAGCCGGTGCGCACGCCGGCTTCGAAACCGACCGCATAGGCCAGCATCAGATCGGCGCCGCTGACGGGCGCACGTTCGGCCGCGCTACGCTCCGAGAGCGCGAAGAGCGCGGCCAGCACCGGCGAGCTCGCATGCAGCACCACGCCGCCCATATGCGTATCGTCGAAATCCAGCACATGTCCCATCTGGCCGTTGGCGAGCGGCGCATCGCGCAGGCCGAGCTTGAGCTTGCGCCCGAGCACGGTCGCCTGCGGGCGACCGCTGACCTCCTGCAGCACATCGATGAGCGTGGTGATGGTCTTGTGCCCGCTGCCGGCGAGCGCGCAGCCGATCCAATCCAGCACCCCGCGGCGCGCCTGATGCTTGGCGGCCGCCGAGAGATCGTAGAACCTCGCCGCCGCCAAGCGGGCGCACAGGGTCTTGGTCAGGGTAACGGCTTCGGGGCTGAGATTCTGGTCCATGTCGGGGCGCCTGGCTCTTGATTTTGAGGGATTTTCTGCGGCGGAGCGAGCTCAGAGATTGGTTCAAACCGCGGGCGAACGGAAGGGCCATCCTTCCGGCGCCCAATGGGGCGGCCCGCAACCCCAGCGCTGCCGATCTTGGGTGCTGTCACCAAGAATCCGGGCACCAGTATGATCGCGCCCGTGTTGGAAGTTTTTTGACCTTGGTCCGATAAGGTGGAACGCACCACTTTGCAAGGCGCAGGAGATCGTGGCTATGACCGTCACGCGACAGAGCTTGGTAGAGCATTTTCAGCTTCTCAGCGACGAAGAGCTGCTTACCCAGTTTCAGTCCGGCGAGCTGACCGACCTTGCCGCAGAGGTCGCCGGATCCGAGCTTCGGGCGCGGAAGATCGATTGCTCCAAGCCCGGGGCCGAAAACCTCCTGGCCGAAAACCTCCTGGCCGAACCGCCGACAGAGGACGATGCCGCGGTCGACACCGGGGATCTTGTATTGGTCACGCGGTACCCCACGGCGGCGGAGGCCTACATGCTGCAAAGCCGTCTCGAGCTCGAAGGCATACCCGCCCTCGTGACGGACGCTCTCATGGCTCAAAACCTGGTGCCGCTTGCCATCGGTGGCGTGCGTGTCCTCGTCCCTGAGGCGTATCTCTCGCGCGCACGTGAGATCGCGTTGGCAATCGAGAAGGGCGACTTCGCGTTGGATAGCGCAAGCGAGGAAAAACAGCCCTGAAACGTTCGAGACGCCGTCGCTCCAAACACGCTACAGCGGCTCGACACCCGCCGCCCGAATGACCTCGGTCCAGCGCGTGACCTCGGCTTTGATCCAGGCGGTGGCCTCCTCCGGAGTCCCGCCCACAGGCTCGTAGCCTTGCAGGCGGAACTGCTCGATCAGGTCGGGCGATTTGAGCACGCTGTTGGCGGCGGCGTTGAGCCTGGCGATCGCAGGCTTCGGGGTCCCGGCCGGGGCCGCAAGTCCGTACCAGCCCACCACGTCGAATCCCGGCAGGCCGCTTTCGGCGATGGTCGGCAGATCGGGCGCGAGCGCGGAGCGCTTGGCCGAGGTCACCGCCAGCGCCCGCAGCTTGCCGGCCTGGGCGAGCGGCAAAGTGTTGACGGCGGGGCCGAACATCATCTGCACCTGGCCGCCGACCAGGTCGGAGGTGGCGGGGCCGGAGCCCTTATAGGGGACGTGCACGATATCGATCGCGGCCGCGTGCTTGAAGAACTCGCCGGCGAGATGAACGGTCGATCCGACACCGGCCGATGCGTAGCTGAGCTTGCCCGGATTGGCCTTGGCGTAGACGATCAGCTCGGCCACGGATTTGAACGGGACGGC
>DASZKX010000133.1:0-14475 GCA_035552735.1 Xanthobacteraceae bacterium | reverse complement strand
GTAGTCCATCTGCATCTTCAGCCATACCGCCGGGCTTCCGCCAAACGCCTTCGAAAGGCGGACGGCCATCTCCGGCGAAACGCCGCTCTTGCCGTTGACGAGATTGTTGAGCGCCTGCCGGGTCACGCCCAGCACCTGCGCACCTTTCGTCACTGAAAGACGAAGCGGCTCCAGGCAGTCGTGGCGCACGTGCAAGCCCGGATGCGGCGGGTCTTACATGGGCATGACGATAGTCCTCTCAGTACTTTTGCATTGTCGCATTTTCGGACGGAAAACCGGATTCCACTTTTCCTGAAAATGCTCTAGTGATAGTCGACGAAGTCCACATCGCAGGCTTCGCCGTCCTCGAAGCTGAAGATCACCCGCCAGTTTCGACTAACGACCACCGACCAGAAATCCTTGCGATCGCCGGTCATGGCATGCAGGCCGAAGCCCGGCGCATCCATATCGTTCGGTTCAGCCGAGGCATCCAATCTCGCCAGAATGCGTTCCACCTTTTCCACAAAATCGGCACGTATCTTGCTGCGATCACCGCGTTCGAAAAGGCGCTGCAAACCGCGATGCCTGAAATTCCTGATCATGCAACACTTCCGTATGTAAACTGACAATAGTCACTTGTCAACGGAGCCGCTGCTCATTTCGGGCGCGGCGAGCGGGCGCTTAATGATTGAATCCTCGCGCGCGGGCCGAAATCCCCGGGCCCTTCCCCGGGAGATCCCGCGATGGCGGCGAGCTTCCATTGAGAACGCCCAAAATGGGCGATTATGTACTTGCCACATACGCCCTCGAAATGACGGGAACAAACTAGGAACATTGACTGTTCCAAGTCAATTGGAATTTGGCAAGACGGGCCAAAAAGCCGGCGCAAAGCGTTTTGAGGGCAGCCGCGGCGACCCACTTCGCATCATGTCCGAAAGAGGCTTAGTGATGTCGGGCTGGGCGAACCATATCGAGCCGACCAGCGGCACCCGACATCGCTAACATGGCATCAAGAAAAAAAAATTCGATACTCAAATAATGCCCCAAATTTCGTCAGCGTGACCCGGACCCACACCCATGCCCCCAACCACCTGCGACATCATCGTGATCGGCGGCGGCAGCGCGGCGCTGGAGGCGGCGATCGCGGCGCGCGAGGCGGGGGCCGGAGCGGTGGTGATGCTGGAGAAGGCGCCGGAGGAGGAATCCGGCGGCAATGCGCGCTTCTCCCATACGGGCTTTCGCTTCGTGCATGCGGGCGCGCAGGAACTGCGCGAATTCCTGCCCGACGTGGAGGAGGCGAAGTTCCGCCGCATGCAGATCCCGGCCTATGGACGCGCCGACTTCCTGGGCGATCTGGAGCGGGTCACGCAAGGCCGTATCGATCCGGTGCTGGCGGCGTGCCTGGTCGATCATTCCAATGCGGCGGTGCACTGGATGCGTCGCATAGGGGTGCGCTGGGAGCCTGAGAAGATGACCGAGGTCGACGGCAAGCTCTACCTGCCGGGGGGCCATCACATCCATCCGGTCGGCGGCGGGCCCGGCATGCTGGCGCAACTGCGGGCGCTGGCACTCAATCACGGCGTCCAGATCCGCTACCGCGCGCGCGTGCGTGCCATCCACGGCAACGAGCGCCGCGTCGAGGGCGTGCGGGTATCGACGCCGGAGGGCGAATACGACCTCGCCGGCCGCGCCGTCATCGTCTGCAGCGGCGGCTTCCAGGCCAATGCGGAGATGCGGGCGCGTTATCTGGGGCCCAATGCGGATCTCATGAAGGTGCGCGGCAGCCGGCACAATACCGGCGAGGTGCTGCACGCCCTGCTGGGGCTCGGCGTCAAATCGGCCGGCCATTGGCAGGGCGCCCACATGTCGCCGATCGACGGCAAGGCCCCGGACGTGGAGACGCCGGTGCGCCCGGATGGCCGCGGCAACACCATGAACCGCTACGACTACCAGTTCGGCATCACGGTGAACGCGCTCGGCCGACGCTTCTTCGACGAAGGCGAAGCCAAGCACGCCTATACGTATGCCAAGACCGGGCGCGCGGTGCTGCAGCAGCCGGGCGGCGTGGCCTACCAGATCTACGACCAGACCGGCATCGACCTGTTCCGGCACGGCCGCGACTATCCGGCCACCATGGTGGAGGCGAAGACCATAGCGGAGCTGGCGCGCCGGATCGGCATCGAGCCGGAGCCGCTCGTGCGCACGGTCGAGGACTTCAACAAAGCCTGCCGCGGCGACGTCGCCTTCATGCCGGGCGAGCTCGACGGCAAATGCACGGTCGGCATCAGCCCGCGGAAATCGCATTGGGCGCAGCCGCTGACCAGGCCGCCGTTCCGCGCCTATCCGATCACGGCCGGCGTCACCTTCACGTTCGGCG
Organism: Xanthobacteraceae bacterium; assembly: GCA_035552735.1. Taxonomy (GTDB): domain Bacteria; phylum Pseudomonadota; class Alphaproteobacteria; order Rhizobiales; family Xanthobacteraceae; genus VAZQ01. Next base: position 12,119 of record DASZKX010000133.1, on the reverse strand, counting down.
GCGTGCAGGTGGACACACAAGCGCGCGTGATCAACACCACCGACGAGCCGGTGGCGGGGCTCTATGCCTCAGGCGACGTCATCGGGCTGTTCTTCCACAACTATCCGTCCTGCACCGGGCAAACCCGCAACGCCGTGTTCAGCTACTTGGCGGGCCGCAACGCCGCGGCGGGGCTGTAGGTCCGTAGTCCGTAGGATGGGTAGAGCTCTTGCGAAACCCATCAGCGGCGGTTGATGGGTTTCGCAAGAGCTCTACCCATCCTACAGACAAGAAACTTTGGAGGTTCCCATCATGACCAAGCACGCAGCCGCAGCCGGGCCCGGCACCATCGAGGCGCTCGCCGGCTGGGCGCTGGCGCCGCGCGCCGAGGAGATTCCGGAGGCGGCGATCAAGCAGGCCAAGCTCCTGGTGCTCGACACCATCGGGTGCGGCTATGCGGCGCTCGAGGAGGAGTCCGCGCGCGCGGTGCTGGCCACGCTCACGGATCTGGGCGGCGCCCCGCATTGCAGCGTGATCGGCGGCGCGGCCAAGACCAGCGCCCCCAATGCGGTCCTGGTCAACGGCGCGCTCATCCGCATCCTCGATCTCAACGACTATGTGAACAACCGCAAGGGCGAGATCGGCGGGCATCCGAGCGACAACATTCCGGTGGCACTCGCCGCCGGCGAGATGTGCGGATCGCGCGGGCGCGACCTGATCGCCGCCATCGTGGTCGGCTATGAGCTGTTCGGGCGCGCCAAGGATCTCATCGAGCGCGATTCGGGCTGGGACGGGGTGACCATATCGGGGCTGGTGGCGCCCGCCATCGCGGGCCGTTTGATGGGCCTCGACCAGCAGCGCCTCGCGCATGCGCTGGCGCTCTCGGGCGCGCGCGCGCCTACGCCGCTGGCGGTGCGCCACGGCGCCATCTCGGCCGCGAAATCGTTCGCCAATGCGCTGGTGGCGCAGAACGGCATGCAGGCCGCGCTGCTGGCGCGCCACGGCGTGACCGGACCGCTCGATCTCATGGAGAGCCCCTATGGGCTGCGCCCGGTCTTCTCCAACACCGAGGCGCTGGCGCCGCTGACCGCGCCGCTGCCGCCGGAGAGCTACATCATGCGCGCCAACATCAAGGCCTATCCGTGCCTCGCCACCGGACAGGCGATCGTGGCGGCCGGCATCGCGCTCAACGGTCAGGTCAAGAGCGCGCTTGGCGGCGACGTGAGCCGGCTCACCCATATCCGGGTCGCCATGGCGGACATGCCGTTCCTGCGGCGGCAGAAGGACGATCCGGGCCGCATCGATCCGACCTCACGGGAGGCAGCCGACCACAGCTTCAATTTCCTGGCCGCGGTGGCGCTGCTCGACGGCGCGTTCGGGCTCGCCCAATTCGAGAACGAGCGCTGGAACGATCCGAAGGTGCGCACCGTCATGGGGCGGCTCGAAATTGTCGTCGACGGGCAATTGAACGCGCGCTCGCCCGGCAGCTTCCCGTGCCGGATGGAAGCCAAATGCCGCGACGGCAGCATGCTGGTGGCGGACATCCCCGACCCGCCCGGCTTCTCGCGCCACGGTCTCGACACCGGCGCGGTGACGGACAAGTTCAACGCCGTCACCGCCCCCCATCTCGATGCGCCCGCGCGCGCGCATATCATCGATGCCGTGATGGCGCTTGACCGCAGCGCGTCATGCGCCGATCTGAGCCGGGCGTTGGCGACGGCGCGGGCGGGGTGACCGGACTCCACTTGTCCCGGCTCATCAAGTCGGGCTTGCCCGACTTGATCACCAAAGAAGTGGTCGAAGTCGGGTAAACCCGACTTCGATTGCCGGGACCGTTCCAGACTCCGGCGGGTGGAACGATCCCGGGTCTGCAGCACACCGCGAAGAGCGCTGCGCTGCGCCCGGGAAAAGAACAAAGGTCGATGAACACAACTATCAACACAGACGTCTTGATCGTCGGCGCCGGGCCGACCGGGCTCACGTTGGCCATCGATCTCGGCCGCCGTGGCGTCCGCTGCACCATCATCGAGCAAAAGGAGGCGCCGGCCTTCCTGCCCAAGATGGAGCGCGCCAATGCCCGCACCATGGAGATCTATCGCCGCATGGGCCTGGCGGACCGCATCCGTGCGGCCGGTTTGCGCGCCGAATGCCGGATGGATGTCTACATCATCCTGGCCATGAACAAGCCGCCGCTGCTGCGGCTGCCCTACCCTTCGGTCGCGCAGGCCAAGCTCGACATTCGCGCCACCAACGACGGCACGGCTCCGCTCGAGCCCTATCAGCTGATCTCGCAATACACCCTCGAGCCGCTGCTCAAGACGGTGGCGGAGGGCATGCCGGGCGTCACGGTGCGGTTCGGTTGCGAATTTTTGTCACTGCAACAGGATCAAGGCGGCGTCACCGCCACCGTCAAGGATATCCGCGGCGGAACCGAGCAGATCCGCGCCGCCTATCTGGTCGGTTGCGACGGCGGCGCGAGCCCGGTGCGCCATGCGCTCGGCATCAAGCTGCGCGGCGAAGGCAATAGCCTCGCGCTGCGGCAGGCGCTGTTTCGCTGCGACGAGCTGTTCGACCGGATTCCGATCGGCAACGGTCCAGGCCAAGGCCGCCACTATCATGTGGCCGACGACAAGGCCACGCAGATGATCATGCAGGACTCCACCCGACACTGGACACTGCATTCGATCGTGGATTCCGACCAGGAGATGAAGAGCCAGTTCGAGAAGACCGTCGCCGTCCCGGTCAAATACGAGATGCTGTCCTGCAATCCGTGGCGGCAGAACCTGCTGCTCGCCGACCGCTACCAGAAGGATCGCGTGCTGCTCGCCGGCGACGCCGTTCACCTGGTCATTCCGACCGGCGGGCTCGGCATGAATTCAGGCGTCGGGGATGCGGTCGACCTCGCCTGGAAGCTCGCCGGCACCCTGCAGGGCTGGGGCGGCCCGAACCTCCTGCCCGCCTACGAATTCGAGCGCCGGCAGATCGGCGACCGCAATGTCGGGGCTTCGCGCTATGCCACCATCGGGCGGCGCAAGTGGCGTTCGCTGTGGCGTCCCGACATCGCCGACAACACGCCGGCCGGCCGGCAGAGCCGCGACGTCCTGGTCGCCAGCGCCGATATCGAGCAGCGCAAGACCAACGAGATGATCGGCGCCGAGCTCGGCTACCGCTACGTCAACTCGCCGATCATCTGCGAGATCCCAGGCGGGCCGGAGCATCTGTTCCGCGAATACCAGCCGACCACCTGGCCGGGCGCGCGGCTGCCTCATGTCTGGCTGGACGACGGCACCGCCCTGCAGGATCGCATCGGCGACGGCTACAGCATCCTCAAGCTCGGCCGCAGCAGAGCCGACGTGAGCGGATTGGAGCGGGCGATCCTGGCCCACGGCGCGCCCGTGCAGGTGCTGGAGATTGCGGACCAGATCGCGCGCGACATCTATGGCTACGATCTGCTGCTGCTGCGTCCCGACCTGCACGTGGTGTGGCGCGGACACGAGCCGCCGGAGGATGCAGCCGAGGTGGCGGCGATCGCCACCGGGCATTGAGGGATGGCAAGCCGCACGCGAGGCAAACTCGGCGCACTCCCTCGCCCCGCGTGCGGGGAGAGGGTCGGGGTGAGGGGGCGCTTCCGCGAGTCTGAGCTTGCGGAAGCGCCCCCTCACCGGGCCGAGTTTTGGTTTCCTTCAATGCCGTGCCGCCCTCTCCCCGCACGCGGGTCGCACGCGGGGCGAGGAACGCCGTGCTCACATCGCCGACGGCGGGGCGACCTCGGCGGCGGGCTGGTTGCTGCGCTTGAGCGCGTCGGCCACGAAACCCGACGCCTTCATCTCCTCGACGAAGGCGTGCAGGTAGCGTGCCGCCGCGGTGCGGCCCTTGGGGGTGCCCATGGCCTGCTCGATGACCTGGAAGCGGCCGTCCATCACCCGCACCTTGGGATCGGTCGCGGCGTATTCGACCAGCGGCTGCTTGACGCCGGCCGCGGCCTCGAGCTTGTCGGCCATGAACAGATCGATCATGGCGCGGCCGCCGCCGGTCTTGGCCCGCACCAGCGTCGCGTTCTTGAGATTGCGGGTGAGGTAGAGGTCGTAGGCCGAGCCGACCCCGACCGCGATGCGCACGCCGGGACGATCGACGTCGGCCACCACCTTGAGGGGCGAATCCTTGAGCACCATGTAGGTGCCTTCGATGAGCACGTAAGGCGCCGTGAAATCCACATCGGCGGCGCGCACCGGCTCGATCGCGAAGAAGGCGACGTCCCAGGCTCCGGCCTTGAGCGCCTCGAACACCTTGCCGGCCGCCTCATAGGTCACGAATTCGAGCGGCAGGCCGGTGCGCCGGGCGAGCTCGCGCGACAAGTCCACGGTGACGCCGCGCGGGTCCTGCGGGGTGCCCTGCACCAGCACGCCATTGCCGCGATTGAGGGCGGCGCGCAGCTTGCCGGTGGGGGCGAGCTCTTTCAAAACATCAGGCGGAACGGGGGTCACGGTGCTGCCTCTTGGGGTTGGGGCGCCGGCGGTCTGGGCGAAGGCCGCGAAGGCTCCGACGGTGACCATCATGGCGGCGCCGATCATCTTACATGCGAGCGTCTTGTACATCTGATTCCTCCCGCTGCCAGGCCGTCGAGGGCCGGATGGGCCGACCCGCAAGCCGCCCCCGAAGCCTCGAAAAGCCTGGCGATTTTCTTGTGCCCCCAAGGCTTTGCCCGCCATATCACGAGCGAAACGCGAGGGCGCGGCTTGATCATGGAGCCGACTCCTGTAAGAGCTATCGGCAAGCGCCAAAAGCCAAGCAGATTCTTACAGACGCAGGCGCAAGAATAGCCTATATTAGTTGTCTGCGGGTGTGTTATAGCGCCCCCGAAACCCCATCCCGGAGCTTGTTGAGCCGCCCCGGTCGGGGTCTTTAGTATAACCGCCCACGACCATCGCTCAATCGAAGAGGAACGCCCGCGTGCAGGTTCTCGTCCGTGACAACAATGTCGACCAAGCCCTCAGGGTGCTGAAAAAGAAGATGCAGCGCGAGGGCGTGTTTCGCGAGATGAAGCTGCGCAGCCATTACGAAAAGCCCTCTGAGCGGAAAACCCGCGAGAAGGCCGAGGCGGTTCGCCGCGCCCGCAAGCTCGCGCGCAAGAAGATGCAGCGCGAGGGCCTGCTGCCCATGAAGCCGCGCGTGATCCCGGGCGCCGCCCCCGGCCGCCCCGGCGCCCCCGCCCGCGCCGCCCCACGCCGCACGTTCTGAGGCGGTAGAGTTCCGGCAGTTGACGAATGCGGGCCACGTGCCCGCATTTTTGTTTCTTGGGACTGCGCGTGCTCCCGGTCGAGAACGGCGCGCAATCCTCTCTTCTCCGCGAACGCGCATCTTTCGTAGGCGTGCGAACGCCTCTCCACGCGGTCGTTCCTGCGAAAGCAGGAACCCATACGCCGTGCCCTCTCGATTGGCTGCGGCGTATGGGTCCCGGCTCTGCGGCCGGGACGACACACGCGTGTTCGGATTGGCTGCGGCGAAACGATTCACCCGGACGCCACCTGCGACAGATACCAATCGAGGATCTCCGCGCCGTTCCGGTGCACCACCCCCTCGAGCTGCCCGACATGCGCATAGATGGCGTCGAGGTATTTGATCCGGTGCGGCTGGCCGCTGATATAGGGATGGACGGCGAGCGCCATGATCTTGGGGCGCTCCGCGCTCTCGGCGTAGAGGCGCTCGAGCTGATCGATGGCGCGCTTGAGCAAATAATCGCTCTGGTGATGCTGCACGATCATCATCGGGATGTCATTGAGCTCGACCGAATAGGGCAGCGTGACCAGCGGGCCGTTCCGGGTGCGGATCGTGGTCGGCTCGTCGTCGTAGACCCAGTCGCCGATATATTTGATGCCGGCGGCAGCGAGCAGGTCGGGGGTCTCCAAAGTCTGGGTCAGGCCGGGCCCGAGCCAGCCCACGGGCCGCCGGCCGCAGAAGCGCTCCAGGATCTCCAGGCAGCGATGTATGGTCGCGGCTTGATCCGTGAGCATGTGCATGGGCACTTGGTCGTAGCCGTGGCCCATGAATTCCCAATCGGCGCGCTTGGCCTCTTCGGCGACGCGCGGATAGTCCTCGCAGACGCGGGCATTGATGGCGAGCGTCGGCCGCAGCCCGCGACGCGCGAACAGTTCGAAGAACCGCCATGCCCCCACCCGCATGCCGTATTCGTGCCAGCTCCAGTTGGGAACGTCGGGCAAGAGCAGCTGCCCGGTCGGCGCCGGCAGGACCTGGCGCGGCATCGGCCTTGCAATGTCCCACACCTCGTAATTGACGATGGTCCAGACGATGAGCCGCGCGCCGCCCGGCAGCTTGAGCGGCGGCCGGTCCACGATGGCGGAAAAATCGCACCGCTCGCGCGGCGGCATCGGGGCCATGGTCATTCGGCCTTGATGTGGGCGGCGCGGATCACCTGTCCCCAGGTGGCGATCTCGGTCTTGATGCGGGTCCCGAACTCGTCGGGCGTGCTCGCCACCGGATCGTAGCCGAGCTCCGCCAGGCGGGCCTGCATGTCGGGCGCCGCGATGATCCTTGCAATCTCGCGCTGGAGCAAGCCGATGATGTCCTTCGGGGTCCCGGCCGGAACCAGCACGCCGACCCAGCTGTCGCCCACGATCCCCGGATAGCCCGCCTCCGCCATGGTGGGCACGTTGGGCAGGATCCGCGAGCGCTTGTTGCCGGTGACGGCGAGCGCGCGCACATTGCCCTGCTGGATCTGGGCGATCGAGGCCGCCGGCGAGCTGAAGCCGATGGGCGTATGCCCGCCGACGACGGCCATGATCGCCGGCGCGCCGCCGTTGTAGGGCACGTGCACGAGATCGAGGCCGAGCAGCAGACGGAACTGCTCGCCCGACAAATGGGCTTGCGTGCCGGCGCCGGCGGTCGAGTAGCTGTATTTGCCGGGATTGGCCTTGATGAGATCGACCAGCTCCTTGACCGTCGTCGCCGGCACCATCGGGTTGACGGTGAGGACGGTGGTCGAGGTCACCGCCAGGGTGACGGGATCGAAATCCTTGGCGGGATCGTAGGGAATCTTGTCGAACAGCGTGGGGTTGACCACGTAGGAGCTGAAAGCGAACAATAACGTGTAGCCGTCGGGCGCGGCGCGCGCCGCCTGCGCGGTGCCGATATTGCCGGTCGCGCCCGGGATATTGTCCACATAGAACTGTTCCCTGAGATCTTCGCTCAGCTTCTGGGCCATGAGCCGCGTGAATGTGTCGGTCACGCCGCCGGGCGCGAACGCCACGATGGCGCGCACCGCATGGGTCGGATAGCTCTGTGTGGCGGCGGAGCGCGCGCCCGTGAGAGCGAGCCCGAATGCCGCCAAGCCAGTGATGACGTGCTTGATCATCGGCGCCTCCGGATCAGCAACTGTAGAATGGGTAGAGCATCATAAGGGCGTTTACGCCCGTCTTCGAGGGCTATGCGAGACCCATCAATTCACGTGCCAGCTGAAACTCAGCCGGTGGGTTACGGTGCCATAGCAGCCGCGACAGGCGTCGAGGCCTTGATTGCGCCTGACCCACCCCACGGCGGCGGTGCTCGCCGCGCGGTTTCAAATCTCCGCCGTCGCCGCGAGCTCCGGCTTGGCATCGCGGCGGCGCAAGAGATCGCTGGCGACGTCGGACAGCGCGGGAGCCGGCAGCGCCGCGAACGGCAAGGGCCGCGTGACCTCGATGGCGGCGAGCCCGACGCGGGCGGTGAGGAGGCCGTTGAGCACGCCCTCGCCCAGACGCACCGAGACCTTGGCGGCGATGCCGTGGCCCAGAACCTGCTGGATCAGGCTGTCGCCGGCCGCCATGCCGCCGGTCAGCGCCAGATGGGCGACGACCTCGCGCATCAGCCGCATCACCCCCAGCGTCCCGGGCCGGCCGCCATAGAGATAGGCCAGCCGCCGCACGACCGTGAGCGCGGTCGCCAGCACGAACAGCATATCGACGGCGGCGCGCGGGCTGACCGCGGTCACCAGCGAAACCCGCTTGGCGGCGTCGCTGACGATACGCCGGGCGTCGCGGTCGAGCGGCTCCATCAGCTCGCGTTCGCTGAGGCGCACCAGGTCGGCGCCATCGATGATGTCGTCGAGATGACCCTCCAGCCTGGCTCGCGCGCGCGCCAGCCGCGGCATGCCGCCGGCGAGCGCCAGCATGTCGCGCACCACCGCGCGGCCCGCGGTCCGATCGTCGCTGGTGAGCGTCTCTACGCCGCGCTGGCGCAGCTTCTCGATGCTGCCGAGACGGCACAGTCCGATCGCCTCGCGCAGCACGATCGCCGCGAAGGCGAGCCCGGCGAGCCCGGCCAGCGCCATGCCGAGCCAGCCGAGCGCTTGGTTGCGATCGAACAGATTCTCGATCAGCCGCGTCACGCCCAACCCGATGCCAAGCGCGACCAGCCCGCCGACCGCGGACCAGAACAGCGTGCCCCAGCCAAAGCCGCGGCGCGGCAGCGGATCGGGCTCGCGCGCGACCGGCAGCGCTGGCTCCGGCTCGACCATGATCCGCACGGTGCCGCGGGCGGCGCGCCCCTCCTCCGCCGTCACCACGACCTTGGGATCATCGAGCCGGAACGCGGCCGGCCGGCGGTGATGCTCGTTCATGGCATCCGGTCTCCGATCAGGAATTGCAGCGCACGGTCAAGGCGAATATGGGGCAGCATCGCGACGCCGTCGAGTTGCTCGAGCTGCGGGGGACGCAGGCGCAGGAAACGGAAATCCGCGTCCTGCGCGGCCGCGGTGGTGAGCCCGCGGAACGTCGGCAGCGGGCCGAACACCTGGTTCGGATCGGCCGGCAGGTCGCCGGGAAACATCGCGGCCTCGGTGGCGCCGTCGAAGACCTCGCCGCCCGCGACCTCGCCGGCGGCCGGCACCCCGATGATGCAGGGCAGGTCGTCGCGGCCGCGCCGCACCTTGGCTTCGCGGGTCGCCCGCACGGCCGACAGCGCCACCACATCGACAGGCGCGCCGGCCGCGCTGGCGCGCTCGGCGGCGCGCTCGACCATGCGGGAGAGGATCGCCTCCAGGCGCTCGTGGCTGGCGTGATGCAGATGATCGGCCTTGGTGGCGGCGAACAGGATGCGATCGACACGCGGGCGAAACAGCGCGCTGGTCCAGGTCCTGCGGCCCATGCGGAAGCATTCGAGCACGGCTGCGAGCGCGCCTTCGAGATCGCGCACCGCGTCCGGACCGGCATTGAAGGCGCTGAGCGCATCCACCAGGATGATCTGCCGGTCGAGGCGCGCGAAGTGGTCCTGGAAGAATGGACGCACCACCACATCCTTATAGGCCTCGAACCGCCGCCGCATCATGGCGGCGAGCGAGCCGGCCGGCGACGGGTTCGGCTGTGACGCGTGTTCTGACGCTTGCTGTGATTCTTGATGGGGCCAGTGCAGCGGCGAGAATGTGAGCGCGGGCGAGCCGGCGAGATCGCCCGGCATGAGAAAGCGGCCGGGCGGCAACAGGCTCATGGCGTAACGCTCGTCGCGGCAGGCCTTGAGGTAACGGGTGAACAGCGCCGCCGCGCGCAGCGCCGCCTGCTCGTCTTCCGGGCCGAGCGGATCGAGCGTGGCCAGATAGTCGCGCCAGGGCGCGGCGATCTGCGCACGCGGGCCGTGAGCGGACAGCTCGAGGCTCTCGGCGGACCATTGCTGATAGCTCTTGCCGAGCAGCGGCAGGTCGAGCAGCCATTCGCCTGGATAATCCACGATATCGATGGTCAAGGTGCGGGCGACGCCACGCCGCGACTGATAATCGACGAGCAGGCGCAGCTCGCTGATGCGGTCGGTCGATTCCGGCCAGCGGCGCTCCTCCAGCAGGGCCCGCAGGTTGCCTTCGTAGTCGAACCGCGGCACCGCATCGTCGGGCTGCGGGGCGAGCCGCGCACGCGCGATGCGGCCGGTCGCCAGCGGCTCGAAGACCGGGAAGCGGCCGCCCTGCATCAGGCCATGCACCAGCGCGGTGATGAACACGGTCTTGCCGGAACGAGACAGGCCGGTGACCCCGAGCCGGACGGTGGGATTGAGCAGGTGTTGGCCGAATTCGATCAGCGCGCGGCCGGCGAGCCTGGCCTCGGCCACGATGTCGGCAATCGCATGGGGCATGGAATTGGGATGTGAAAGCCGTATGGGGCGGCCCGAGGGCGGACTGCGAACCTAAAATCTGCATCCCGGGCCGCGACTGCAAGGAGCCGATAGCCCGCGTTCGGAAGACAGTAGCACAATCCGCCTGCCGGCCAGCCTATCGGCTGACGCCGCCGGCCCGGCCGCCGTCGCCCGAAGCTTCGCGTTTCGATTTCAGGGTCGGATCGATGTCGTCGGCCTGGGCGCTGAACTCGTCCGCCATCGCGATGAAGGCTGCGGCGACACCTTGATCGTCGAGAGCCGCCGCGATGCGCAGGCACCGCGCGGCCTGCCGACGCAGGTCTGTGGAATTCGGCATATCGAAAGTCCCCCGACAGATTCTGCGACAACGCCCGAATTTCCCTCGGGTTCCGGCCCGAATCGGAAAAAATGCGGGCAGCTTGCTCGAAGAGCGGAGAGCAAGTGGCCAAGTTCCGCGCCATGCTGGTGACGACGCGCGACCGCATGGCGGCGTTGGGGGCCGCGGGCCGGAGCGAAAAGGACGTGCTGGCTGCAAAGCCGTTCGCGGATCTCGACGCCAAGTGGGCCGCCAACGCGCAGGCCGCCACCAACTTCATCCGTATGGTTTACAACTCGTTCAAGCGACCCTGACGCGGACGCGAGAGCGGCGGTGTTGTCCGGTATTTGCCCGCATACGTATCTTTAGCGGGCGTTATCGACATCCGTGCTCTTCTGCACTCCACGAACCCGGGCCTTCGCCCCAAAAGGGTCTGCGCCGCAAGCGAAGCGGCGGACCACGACGGGCAACCGAGCTCAAGGAGTGCGATCCGATGCGACCGAACCAATGTGATTGCTGCGGCGGAAAATTCGGCCTCGTATCGCGCAGCCTATGGGGCCGGCGGTTCTGCTCGAAGCTCTGCAAGCAGGTCTACCAGGTCCAGAAGCGCCGATCGACGCACTGGGCCGACGTTCTCGCCGGCCGCCTTGCGCACAGGCTCGACCGGGTCAGGCTGATATTTCAATCCCGGACCTGGACGAGTCATCTTGGGAATGCCGGCTCATGACGATCCGGATCAGGTCGGCGGTGTTCTTGGCATCGAACTTCTCCATGATCCGCGCCCGGTGAAACTCGACCGTTCTGGGGCTTATCCCAAGCAGTCGGCCGGCCTCCTTGCTGGAGGCGCCGGCGACGATATGGGTCAGCACGTCGCGTTCGCGGCGGGTCAAGGGCTCGCGCCCTAAGACGCCCATCGAGGACGTAGCGGGAGCCGCGACGTCCTGTTGACGATGCGTCCAGGCCTCGATGCTCTCCTTGACCCGGGTGACGACGGCGCTGGCGCGGAACGGCTTTTCGATGAAGTCGAACGCACCATTGCGGATCGCCTCGACCGCCATGGGGATGTCGCCCTGGCCGGAAATCACGAAGATGGGGGCCGGATACTCCTCGGCGTTGAGCTGCTTGAGAACGTCGAGCCCGGAGCGTCCCGGAAGATTGACGTCGAGAATGATGCAGGCGGGAATGACCGCGTGCGCGCTCGCGAGCAGCGCCGCGCCCTCGGCAAAGCAGGTCACGCGAAATCCTGCCTGCGCGAACACGATCGACAGCATTTGGCGGATCGCCGGATCATCATCCACGATGAAGATTTCGCCGCCGGAGAAAACAACCTGCCCCATCTTCGAAACGATCCTCCGAGGTTGCGGTTTGCCGAAGGTGGCTTCAGCCGCGATTTGCGATGGGGGCAAATCGGCCCTGAAGCACCCCTGGAAAACGGTGATCGAACGGAATCGGCCGCGCAGCGCGCAGGTTGAGCTGCGCGACATCGCCGATACGCCACAAGGAATCGATTGCGATGCAAAGCTACGGTATTACCTGCAAGTTGCAAGTCTTTCATTCAACAGCATAAAATCGTGCTTAAGTTGTCACGATTACATTTGCATCTGCGATCGGGCGGCGCGCGGTCAGGCCGAGGCGATCTCGCCGGTCCTGTCGCTCGTGCCGGATGCAGGCTGTCCCGCCGCCGGAACATCGAGGCCGAGAACGCCCTCGGCGA
>DASZKX010000132.1:0-51965 GCA_035552735.1 Xanthobacteraceae bacterium | reverse complement strand
CCCTCGGCGGCCGGCGACGGCTTCAACGCCGGCTACCTGGCGGCGCGCCTCGCCGGTGAAGCCCCGACGGCGGCTGCCGCCGCGGCGCATCGCCTCGCCGGCCAGGTGATCCGCCACCGCGGCGCCATCATGCCGCGGGCGACCAGCGCGGTGCATTGAGGTCAAGCCACGCGGGCCGCCGGTATTCGAGAATGCTCCCGGGCCCGAGCCCCGCCGACAGCATTTCTCGGACCGATAGATTCCAATAGGCCGCCGTATTTATGCATCGCGCCGAATGGTCGGGCCGCGGCAGCGGCAAACGTCCCCGTCATGAATCCGGCGCGCTTCGTTACCCCTTCCGGCAACCTGGCCGACCCTATAGTCTGCGCGGTGGACATTGATCGTCCGAGAGCTGCCAGGGAGACGTGCCGAGGTCTCCGCCGGGATCAACAGGCAGCGACGCCGCCGCCGGCAAGCATCGATCTCGAGACCGATTTTTTTGAGGTCTCCCCCGCGCATTCGCATTTCACACGTGCTGGCAACGCTTCCGGACGCTTCGCGTCTTGGAGCGATCGCAGGGAGGACTTGGGATGCATCACCGGATTGCGATCGGTGCGATCATGCTGGCGGCGGTCCTGGGCATGACGATGAGCGGCGCCCGGGCGTTCGATGAGAGCCGGTATCCCAACTGGAAGGGCCAATGGCTGCGCACCGATACCGGCATCCCGCGCTATGATCCGGGCAAGCCGGCGGGCCGCGGACAGCAGGCGCCGCTGACTCCTGAATATAAGGCGGTCTTGGAGGCGAGCCTGGCCGACCAGGCCGCCGGGGGACAAGGCAACGATCCGACCTATACGTGCATCGCGCCGGGCATGCCGCGGATCATGAACAACTATGAAGGCGCGGAGCTCGTCATCACGCCGCGCGCCACCCACGTCCTGATGGAGCACATCCACGATTTCCGCCGCATCTACACCGATGGCCGCGACTGGCCCGACGAGATCGATCCGAGCTTCGCGGGTTATTCGATCGGCAAATGGATCGACGAGGGCGGCAGCGGCCGCTACGACGTGCTCGAGGTCGAGACGCGCGGGTTCAAAGGACCGCGCTCCTACGACAATAGCGGCCTGCCGCTGCACGCGGACAATCAAAGCATCATCAAGGAGCGGATTTTCCAGGACAAGGCCGATGCGAATATCCTCTACGACGAGATCACCACGATCGACCATGCGTTGACGCACCCTTGGACGGCGACCAAGCAATACCGGCGCGCGCAAGATCCGCGGCTGGCCTGGCGCGAGAGCGTCTGCGTGGAGAACAATCCGCATGTGGAAATCGCTAAGCAGGGCTACATGCTGAGCGCCGACGGATTCTTGATGCCGACGAAGAAGGACCAGCCGCCGCCCGACTTGCGCTATTTCACGCGATCGCAAAGATAGCGAGGCCGACTGCGGCGCCGCGCGCGGCTTGAAAAAAATCAATCAAAAGGATCACCATCATGCTCGACCGGATATCGATCGGCGCCATCATGTTCGCGGCCGTGCTGCTGACCACGATCGCCGGCGCGGGCGCGCAGGATATGCCGCGATACCCGGACTGGTCGGGCCAGTGGAGGAAGCCGGCCGACGTCGGCAACCAGTGGGATCTGTCGCGGCCGCCGGGGCGGGCGCAGCAGCCGCCGCTGACCCCGGAGTACCAGGCGCTCTATGAAGCCAGGCTCGCCGACCGCGCCGCCGGCGGATTGGGCGGCAACTTCACGGCCCAGTGCGTGCCGCACGGCATGCCGCAGATGATGACCGGCATCTTTCCGTTCGAGATCGTCGTCACGCCCAAGACCACCTATATGTTGAGCGAATACAACGAGCCGCGCCGCATCTTCACCGACGGACGCGACTGGCCCAAGGAGATCGAGGGCACGTTCAACGGCTATTCGGTCGGAAGATGGATCGATGAAAACGAAGACGGTCGCTACAACGTGCTGGAGGTAGAAACCCGCGACTTCAAGGGGCCGCGCAATTTCGACCAGCAGGGCATCCCGCTGCACGAGGACCAGCAGAGCATCGTCAAGGAACGTTTTTTTCTCGACCAGGCCGACAAGGATCTCATGCATCTCGAGATCACGGTCATCGATGATGCCCTGACGCAGCCCTGGTCCGTGGCCAAGATCTTCCGGCGCGAGCCCGATCCGATCTGGATGTTCGTCGATTGCTCCGAGGACAACCATCACGTCTGGGTCGGCAAGGACGATTACTTCATCAGCTTCGACGGCTACCTGATGCCCACCAAGAAGAACCAGGTGCCGCCGGACCTGCGCTACTTCAACAAGACCCAGAGATAGGGAGCACGCTCATGCCGTTCCGATGCTTTATCGGCCCGCTCGCGCTGGCGGCTTCGCTGTGCCTATCGTCGGCCGGCGCCCGGGCCTTCGACGATGCGGCCTATCCGGACTTCTCCGGACAGTGGCTGCGGGTCAATCTGGGCAAGGGTGGCCAGATCACGTTCGATCCGACCAAGTCGTGGGGGTTGGGGCAGGACGCGCCGCTGACGCCGGAATACCAGGCGATCCTGGAGGCGAGCATCGCCGATCAGGCGAACGGCGGCCAGGGCAACTGGCAATCCGGCGCGCGCTGTTTTCCGGCCGGCATGCCGGCGACCATGAACGGCTACAATTCCATGGAGATCGTCGTGCTGCCGGAGGTCACCTATGTGCTGGTCGAGCACAATCTCCCGATCCATCGCCGCATCTTTACCGACGGGCGCGACTGGCCGGGCGGGGTCGAGCCGACCTTCCAGGGCTATTCGATCGGCCGGTGGATCGATTCGACCGGCAGCGGCCGCTACGACGTGCTGGAAGTCGAGACCCGGAGCTTCAAGGGCCCGCGGGTCCTGGATCCGACCGGCATACCGACCCATGTCGACAATCAATCCATCGTCAAGGAGCGCATCTATCTCGACAAGAGCGATCCGCAGCTGCTGCATGACGAGCTCACGCTGATCGACAATGCGCTCACGCGGCCATGGAGCGTGTCCAAGACCTTCCGCCGCAACGCCGACGCCTACCCGGTCTGGCGCGAGGAGAATTGCCCCGCCGTCACCCTGCTGACCAAGATCGGCAACGAGATCTACTTCAAGGGCGCCGACGGGACACTGTTGCCGACCCGCAAGGATCAGCCACCGCCCGACCTGCGCTATTTCAAGCAACCGCGGCGGTGATGAAAGGCCGGGCGCATCCTTACGGATGCCCGATCAGCATGGCGCCGACGCCGGCCATGAACGGCAGCGGGATCGAGACCGCGGCGCGCAGCCAGACCACGCGCGCCGGCATCATGGCGACCTCCCAGTTGATCAGCCGGGTCAGCGCGTAGAGCGACCAGGCAGTCGTATAGGCGATGACCTGCGGGGCGCCGCCGCCGCCCTTGAGGGCCGCGGCCCCGACCGAGAAGCCGACCACCGCGCCGCCCGGCGTGATGGCTCCCGCCAGGGTCGCGATGGAGATGCCGAGAATGCCGGAATTGGGGCCGATCCAGGTGGTGATCATGTTTTGCGGCATGATGGCCGCGATATAGCCCGAGCCGACGACGCCGATCATGATCCGCGGCAGCAACAACACGAAGTCGCGCGCCCCCTCGGTCGCGCCCTCACGGAACAGCGCCTTGCTGCGCACCGCCGCCGTGAGGGCCAGCACCGCGACCAGCACCCAGAGCAGGAGGTTGACGGCGAGGAAGGTTATGCTCATGCGCGGTTCACGCCTTGGTCCCGCGCCGGGCCGCCAAGCTCAGGACGCCGCGCGCCAAGGCGCCCGCCAGGAACGGCAGCGGCAAGGCGACCATGATGCGCCAGAACACGAAGTCGGAGCCGAAGAAGGGCATTTCCCAGATCAGGGCGCGATTGTAGCCGAGCAGATTCCAGGCCGTGATGAAGGCGATCGCGGTGCCGGCATCGGCGCCCAGGACCAGGAAGGCGCCGGCGACCGGATAGATGGTCAGCGGCCCGCCCGGCAGCGCCGCTCCCATCAGGGTGGCGATCAGGAGACCCAGCAATCCGGATTCGGTGCCGACCAGGCGCGCGACCACCTCCCGGGGCAGCAGGCGGGTCACGAAGGCGCTGACCAGGCAACCGGCCGCCATCTTGGGCAGCATGCTGGCGAACAGGCCGAGGTCGTTGGTGAAAATGGCAGCGAAGCGCGCATAGCCGTCGCGCAGGTAGACGACGGTTCCCGCCGTGAACGAAACTCCCCCGATGACGGCCGTGGACCATTCAAACGAGCTGACCCGGCGGCGTTCGGCCATGAATTCGCGGTGACTCACGTGGGGGGCGTTCTCGGCATCCTGGACGCCGGACGCCAGCGGTTCAAGGGGAAAGCGCCGCATGGGTGCGATGCGGACATTGGAATTTTCCGGCAGACCGGCTACCGGTTGGTTGCGAAGAATGCGACCAGGCAGGCCCCGGGGCGCCTTTGGTTCGATCGAAGCCAGCTCGAAGCCACGAGGAATGCCATGGGCTATCTGGCGGCCGTTCCTGACCACCGGCATTCTGGGCGGCTACACGACGTTCTCGACCTTCTCGCTCGACGTCGCGCTGCTCTATGAGCGAGGCGACCTGGTCCGGGCCGCACTCTATGTCCTGGTCTCGGTGGTGCTCTCGATCTTGGCGATCATGTTGGGGCTGACGCTCACGCGTTACGTTTTGTAGGGCGGCTTCCGGCCGGGATGCGCGCGGGATTAGTGGATTCCCGCAACCGGATTTTAACGGATGCTCGTCACCCTTGGATTGCAACAAGCTTCCAAGCGGAGAGATACGTGCACCAGGCGCTGGGCCGAGCAACCTTGCGGTTGGCGATCCTCTCTCTGCTGATCGCTCCCGCCATTGCCGAGAGCTTGCCCGCGGTCGATCGGGGGAGCGAGCTGCACCAGCCGGCCACATCCTCGGCCACCATTGATCCGTGCGGAGCTTTCCGGCCGCGCAACGGACCTCGGCAGCCGGTTGCGATCTGGCGAGCGCATATGACGCGCGACACCGCCGTCTACATGCTCAAGCATCTGCAATTGGCCTGCCGGCGATTGAACGACTTTGTCCGCGAGCATCGTGAAATCTTGCAGACGTCCAAAGCGTCGCAGGAGGCACTCATTCTTGCCGGCGATCTGCGGGCGCGCGTCCTCGCGGCGATCTACCGCGCCTATCCGGATTTGCGCGCCAAAGATTTGACAGCGACTGCAACGCGCCGAGAGCGCGATCCCGTCGCTTCTTCGGCCTCGGACCCCGCGACTCCCGGATTGATGTCGCGGGCGACCGCGCTTCGGTTGCATCCCCTGCTGACCGACGCGGCACGGCGCTTTTTCAAATCGACGGACGGCCTCACGGACTCTCTCGACTTGGAAAAGGCCAAAGCGCTGGTGCAGGAAGTCACGGACATAGGCGCCGAAATCGGCTTCGCCAATGCGCCCATATACGAGAGCTTTCCGGATCTCTGGAAGGCCGACGCCAGAAAATCATGGCAGCGCGCCGCTACGCGCACACCCGAGACCGACGACCGCTTTCGCAAGTCCGTCCCGCCGCCCGGCACGGCTCGTTTGAGCGAAAGCGCGACGGCCTATGTTCGGAAATTCCTCGCAGCCTCTCACAGAGAGTTTGGGCAAGACGATGCAGTTGCGTCGATCTTCTGGGTCGAGGAAGAACAGTCGAAGGGGCCGAATGATGCCGATTGGCACAGGTCGGGACCGGGCCTGTCGTTGGGCGCCTACTCGCGACGTCAGGTGCCTGCGGACGTGATCCAGACGATCGACGGGCTGGAAGTCATCTTGAGCGCGCCGGACCCGTCCATCTTCGTCGGTAAGGTGATTGATTTTCAGGATGGGAAAATCCAATTGCGAGACCCGTAATGGGCGGCGGCGACAAGCAGCGAGTGTGACCGCAATGTTGTGTTTCGAGGTCTCGAAGAACGGAAGAAAGCTCGCCCTGAGCGGCCTGCGCGAAGCGGAGTGCTTTCACTCCTGCTGTGCTGGGTCGGAAAAGGACAAGGCGCATCGACGCGGGCGGCCACCGCGCAGGGGCCGATCGCGGGATTGGATTTCAGGGTCGGCGGCAGCGATACGTCCGATCCGTCCGGCGACCAAGCCGTCGCCTGGGTCGAAGGCGATGGCCTCGAGGTCGGCGATGACATTCATATCCGCCTTGTCTCCGCCGAGAGCGCGGACGAACCGGCGCGGCGCGAGCCGAGCCGACCAGCGGCGCGCCAAGAAGGCGACGCGCGTCTGATCGGGTGCTCGTTCTGCGGGGAGATGCGGCAGAGCGAGCCGGAGCCGATCTTCAAGCCCGGCATCGCGGGCGCAAACGTGTTCATATGCCTGCGCTGCATCGTCATGGCGGAGCGGATGCTGGACGAGCGCTCGTCGCAGCTCTTTCATCTGACCCGCGCTACCGGCCAAACGTGCTCCTTCTGCGCCACCGAGCACACGGCGGAGAGCGCGGCATCGCGGCAAGCTGATATGTGCCGCGCCTGCATCGATATGATCCTGAAAGACGAGGCACCAAGCACGCCCGGCCCTACCCTCAAGTCATCGGAATGAGGCCGAGCCGGTCCATCAGCCCGAGATCGCGGTCGGGCGCCGGGTTGGGCGTGGTCAGGAGCTTCGCCCCATAGAAGATCGAGTTGGCGCCGGCCAGGAAGCACAGCGCCTGGGTTTCCTGGCTCATGTCCTCGCGGCCCGCCGACAGGCGCACCACCGACTTCGGCATCGCGATGCGGGCGGCCGCGATGGTGCGCACGAAGTCGATCGAGTCGATCGTTTCGCCGCCCGCGAGCGGGGTGCCGGCGACCCGCACCAGCATGTTGATCGGCACGCTTTCCGGATGGACCGGCAGGCTCGCCAGCGTCGCGATCATGCCGATCCGATCCTCGACGCCCTCCCCCATGCCGACGATCCCGCCGCAGCAAACCCGGATTCCGGCATCGCGCACATGCGCGAGCGTGTCGAGGCGGTCCTGATAAGTGCGCGTGGTGATGATCGCGCCATAATAGTCGGGCGAGGTATCGAGGTTATGATTGTAGTAGTCGAGCCCGGCGATCTTGAGCCGCTGCGCCTGGGCGGGCGTGAGCATGCCAAGCGTCGCGCAGGTTTCGAGTCCCAGCGCCTTGACGCCCTCCACCATGGCGCAGACTTGATCGAGATCGCGATCCTTGGGCGAACGCCAGGCCGCCCCCATGCAGAAGCGGCTGGCGCCGGCGCCTTTGGCGGCCTGCGCCTCCGCCAACACCGCGTCGCGGCTCATGAGCTTTTCCGCCGCCACGCCGGTTTCATAGCTGGCGCTTTGCGGGCAATAGGCGCAGTCCTCCGGGCAACCTCCCGTCTTGATCGAAAGCAGCGTGGAGATCTGCACCGCGCGCGGATCGAAATGCATGCGGTGCACGGTCTGGGCCTGGAACATCAAATCCGGAAACGGCAGATCGAACAGCGCCCGCACCTCGGGGCGCGTCCAGTCGTGGCGGATCGCGAATAGCTGCTGCTGCGACCGCACGGCGGGGGAATCGGATCTATCGAGACTCACGAGACCTCTCATCCCTAACCTCTCCCTCTTGGGGAGAGGGCGTTCGCCGAGCTTGCCGCGCATGTGTTGCTACCATCCTGGTCACGTTACTCCGCCGCCACCGCCGCCGCGGCATCGGCCTTCTCCACCTTGGCGGCGCAATATTTGAACTCGGGGATCTTGCCGAACGGATCGAGCGCCGGATTGGTGAGGAGGTTGGCGGCCGCCTCCACATAGGCGAACGGAATGAACACGACGCCGTCCGGGATGGCATCGTCCTGGCGCGATGCGAGCTCGATCACGCCACGGCGCGTGGAGACCCGGATCATGTCTCCCGGAGCGATCCCGAGCCGGGCGATGGTGCCGCGCGAAACCGACGCGACCGGGCCGGGCTCGAGCGCATCGAGCGTCAGGGCCCGCCGCGTCATGGCACCGGTGTGCCAATGCTCGAGCTGGCGGCCGGTGGTGAGAACGAACGGATAATCCGCGTTCGGGGTCTCGTCCGGCGGCGTGAGCTTGGCGGCGACCAGCTTGCCGAAGCCGCCCGGCCGCGGGAAACCCTTGTCGAACACCACGTCGTGTCCGGGCTGATCGGGCGCGTCGGCCGGGTAGGTCACGGAGCTCTCGCGCTCGACCCGCTCCCAGGAGATGTTGTCGAGCGAGGGCATCAGCGAGGCCATCTCGGTGTAGATCTCGCTCGGGTGCTGGTAGTTCCACGGCAGCCCGATGCGGCGGCCGATCTCCTGGGTGATCCACCAATCCCACTTGGTCTCGCCCGGGAGCGGCAGCGCCTGGCGGCCCATCTGCACCTGGCGATTGGTGTTGGTCACCGTGCCGTCCTTCTCGGGCCAGGCCGAGGCCGGCAGGACCACGTCCGCATAGGCGGCGGTCTCGGTGAGGAAGAGATCCTGCACCACCAGATGCTCGAGATGCGCGAGCGCTTCGCGCGCGTGGTTGAGATCCGGGTCCGACATCGCCGGGTTCTCGCCCATGATGTACATGCCCTTGATCACGTCGGCATGGACCGCATCCATGATCTCGACGACCGTGAGGCCCTTCTTGGGGTCGATCTTGCTGCCCCAGGCATCCTCGAAGCGCGCGCGGATCTGCGGATCCTCGACCGACTTGTAGTCGGGGAGGAACATCGGGATGAGGCCGGCGTCGGAAGCGCCCTGCACGTTGTTCTGGCCGCGCAGCGGATGCAATCCGGTTCCGGGCCGGCCGATCTGGCCGGTGATCAGCGAGAGCGCGATCAGGCAGCGCGCATTGTCGGTGCCGTGGGTGTGCTGCGAGATGCCCATGCCCCAGAAGATGATCGCCGATTTCGCGCGCGCGAACTTGCGCGCCACGGTGCGCAGCTCGTCGGCCTCGAGGCCGCAGATCGGCGCCATCTCGTCGGCCGTGTAATCCTTGATGCTGTCGGCGAACGCCTTGAAGCCCTCGACATAAGTCTGGATGTACTGCTCGTCGTAAAGCTTCTCGGCCACGATCGTGTTGAGGATGCCGTTGAGCATCGCCACGTCGGTGCCGTTCTTGAACTGCAGCATTTGGGTGGCGTGACGTTTCAGCGCCTGGCCGCGCGGATCCATGACGATGAGCTCGGCGCCACGCTTCTTGGCCTGCTTGAAGAAGGTGGCCGCGACAGGGTGATTTTCCGTCGGGTTGGCGCCGATCACCACAATCACGTCGGAGTTCTTGCACTCGTTGAAGGTGGCCGACACCGCCCCGGAGCCGACACCCTCCATCAGGGCGGCGACCGAGGAGGCATGGCACAGCCGCGTGCAGTGATCGACGTTGTTGGTGCCGAAGCCGGTGCGAACCAACTTTTGGAAAAGATAGGCTTCCTCGTTCGAGCCCTTCGCTGAGCCAAAACCGGCCAGCCCCTGGGGGCCGTCGCGATCGCGGATCTTCTTCAATCCGGAGGCGGCGCGGTCAAGCGCCTCGTCCCAGGTCGCCTCACGGAAATGCGTCCACGGGTTCGCCGGATCGACCTCCTCGTGCGGAACTTTCGGCACGCCCTCGCGGCGGATCATCGGCTTGAGCAGCCGCTGCGCATTGTGCACGTAGTCGAAGCCGAAGCGGCCCTTGACGCAGAGCCGGTTCTGGTTCGCCGGCCCGTTCCGGCCGGTGACATGCAGGAGCTTGTCGTCCTTGATGTGGTAGGTGAGCTGGCAGCCGACGCCGCAATAGGGGCAGACGCTGTGCACCTCGCGGTCGGGGAATTGCGTGCGCACATTGGCTGCGTCCACCAGCGTCGACGGCATCAAGGCGCCGGTCGGACAGGCCTGCACGCATTCGCCGCAGGCCACGCAGGTCGAGGCCCCCATGGGATCGTCGAAGTCGAACACGATCTTCTCGGTATGGCCGCGCCCCGCCATGCCGATCACGTCGTTGACCTGCACCTCGCGACAGGCGCGGACGCACAGATTGCAATGAATGCAGGCGTCGAGGTTGACCGCCATGGCGGGATGGCTGCGGTCCGGCACCGGCGCGGCGCGGCGCGGAAAGCGGCCGGCCTCCAGCTTCTGCCGGGTGACGATCTGCCAGAGCTCGGAATCGGGATCGTGCGCGACATCGCGCGGCGGCTGATCGGCGAGCAGAAGCTCGGTCACCATGCGGCGCGCCGCGACGGCACGATCGGATTGCGTCTTCACCTTCATGCCGGCCGCCGGCATCCGGATGCAGCTCGCGGCCAGCACGCGCTCGCCCTCGATCTCCACCATGCAGACACGGCAATTGCCGTCCGGCCGGTAGCCGGGCGCGGGCGTGTAGCACAGATGCGGGAGCCGGGTGCCGCAGCGCCGCGCAGCCCGGAAGATGGTCTCGCCCGGGCGCGCCTCGACCTCCTGGCCGTCGAGCATGAAGGTCACGGGCTTGTCGGCGGCGCTTTGGCCCTTGCTCTCGCTCATCGGCTTACCTCACGCGGATCGGCGACGCCCGATCATGGCGCCGTTCCTTCACCAGGCCCCGAGCGGCGTTCGCAGCTCTTCGGGAAAATACTTTAGCACGCACAGAAGCGGATTCGGCGCCGCCTGGCCAAGGCCGCAGATCGAGGCATCGCGCATCGCGGCCGACAGCTCCTCGAGCAGGCCCTGATCCCAGGGCCCGTTCGCCATCAGCTTGGCGGCCTTTTCGCTCCCCACCCGGCAGGGGGTGCATTGGCCGCAGCTCTCGTCCTCGAAGAAGCGCATCAGGTTCAACGCGACCGCCTTCATGTCGTCGTGCTCGGACAGGATCACAACCGCGTGCGACCCCACGAAGCAGCCGTACGGCTCGAGCGTGCCGAAATCGAGCGGCAAATCCGCCATGCTGGCCGGCAGGATGCCGCCCGAGGCGCCGCCCGGCAGATAGGCCTTGAAGCGATGCCCATCCGCCATGCCGCCGCAGAATTCCTCGATCAATTCGCGGGCCGTGATGCCGGCCGGCGCCAGCTTCACGCCCGGATCCTTGACCCGGCCGGAGACCGAGAAGCTGCGCAAGCCCTTGCGCTCATGCCGGCCGTGGGAGGTGAACCAGGCGGCGCCCTTGTCGAGAATGTCGCGCACCCAGAACAGCGTCTCGACGTTCTGCTCGAGCGTCGGCCGCCCGAACAGGCCGACCTGCGCCACATAGGGCGGACGATGGCGCGGCAGGCCGCGCTTGCCTTCGATCGATTCGATCATCGCCGACTCTTCGCCGCAGATGTAGGCGCCGGCCCCGCGCCGCAGATGCAGCTTGGTGTGGGGGGCGAGGCCCGCGGCCTGCGTCTTGGCGATCTCCTCGGCCAGCATCAGCCGAATCTCGGGATATTCGTCGCGGATATAGATGTAGGTCTCGGCAGCCTCGACCACCCAGGCGGCGATCAGCATGCCTTCGATGAAGCGGTGCGGGTCGCGTTCGAGATAGTGCCGGTCCTTGAAGGTGCCGGGCTCGCCCTCGTCGGCATTGACCGCCATCAGGCGCGGCGCCGCTTCGCCGCGCACCAGCCCCCATTTGCGTCCGGTGGGAAAGCCGGCGCCGCCGAGGCCGCGCAAGCCGGCATCGCTCACGGACGCGATCACAGCCTCGCGGGTCAGTTTTCCGGTGAGGCAATCCTGCAACTGCCGATAGCCGCCGTCGCGTCGATAGGCGTCAAAGCCGGCGCCGGCCGGATAGGGATGCGCATGGACATGCCGGGACACCGCATCGGCTACGCTCGGCGCGCTCGCGCGCATCACCTGCACGTGGCCGACGGCGCAGACCGGCGCGCGATCGCAGGCCCCCATGCAGGGCGCCCGCACCACGCGCACGTCGCGACCGAGCCGGTTGGGCAATTCGCGTAAGAGGTGCTGCGCCCCCGCCATGGCACAGGAGAGCGAATCGCACACCCGCACCGTCACGGCCGGCGGCGGCGCTTCCCCTTCCTTCACCACATCGAAATGGGAGTAGAAGGTCGCGACCTCGTAGACCTCGGTCAGCGCCAGCTTCATCTCCTCCGCCAAGGCGGCGAGATGCGCGGCCGCCAAATGGCCATAACGGTCCTGGATCAGATGCAGGTGCTCGATCAGGAGATCGCGCTGCCGCGGGCGGGAGCCGAGCAGCGCGCGCACGTCAGTGAGCGCCCGCGGATCGACTTGGCGGCCCTTGGGGGTAAGGCCCGGCCGCCGGCGCGCGCCGGCCGGCTGGCCAATTGTGCCACCATCTGAGGGGGTTACGGTTCCGGAGGGGGCCATGGGCTACAATTGCGGCAGCGCGCCCGGGAAGGCAACCCCCCTTGTGCGGCATACAGGGGTTGAACGCGCTGCTCTTGTCGTGACCAGGACACAAGGGCGTTCACGAGGGCGTTCACGCCCATCGGAGTTTATCATCGGGCCCGGACCCGTTGGCGGGCTATGCCCGGCGATCTCGATCAGGCGGGCACCGCTCAGCCCCAGCCTTTGCCCAGAAGACGGTCCATTGATCTGCGTAAACCGAAAAATGCTCTATGCTCCCATCGACTGCATTCCGGGGCGGAGTTAAGAGCCATGTATGTCGCCGACAGCAAGCGCCTCACCCATGACGGCGCCAAACGGATGATGACGACGGCCATCGGCGCCGCGCGCGAGGCCGGCATCGCGATCTCGGTCGCGATCACGGACGCAGGCGGCCACCTCATTTTGCTGGAGCGCATGGACGGGGGCCGCTTCCACACCGTGCATTCCGCCACCACCAAGGCGGTCTGCGCGGCCTCCAACAAGCGGCCGACATCGCCCAACGGGGCGCAGGCGCAGCCGCTCGACGTCGCCCATGCGCTCGGCCTCGCGCTCGCGGCCGGGGTGGAGCGCTGGACCGCCATGGAGGGCGGCTTCCCGGTCATCGTGGATGGTGAATGCATCGGCGGCATCGGGGTCGCGGGCGGCGACTGGGAGACCGACGAGCGCATCGCGCGCGCCGCCATCGAGGCGATCGGGGCGAGCTGGCGCGCCGACAAGAAGTGAGGGCTTGTCCAGGCGTAAGGCCGCCGCCGCAATTCGGGCAGACGTTGCAAAGCACAACAACTATCCGAATTTCTGCCGCGCGAGCTCGGCGCCGCGGCCCAGCGCCGCAAGCTTGGCGAACGCGACGTCCCAGCTCATCGGGGCCATGCCGCAATTCGTGCACGCGAGGATCTTTTCCTTGGGCAGGTATTTCATCGCTTCAGCAATGACGGCGGCGACATCCTGCGGTGTCTCGACGACGTCGGTCGCCACATCGATGGCGCCGATCAGCACGACCTTGCGGTCGAGCAGGGCGAGCAAGCGCATCGGCACGCGGGAGCCCCGGCATTCGAGCGAGATTTGGTCGATGCGGCTTGCATTCAACGCCGGGAAAATCGCCTCGTATTGCCGCCATTCGCCACCAAGCGTCGCCTTCCAGTCGATGTTCGCCTTGATGCCGTAGCCGTAGCAGATATGGACCGCGGTGGTACAACCAAGGCCTTCGATCGCGCGGTGCAGCGCCGCAATCCCCCAATCCTTCACCTCCTGGGGGTAGACGTTGAAGGCGGGCTCGTCGAACTGGATGACGTCGACGCCATCGACCTCGAGCGCGCGTGCTTCCTGGTTCAACAGATCGGCGAATGCCATCGCCATCTTGATCCGATCGCCATAATAAGCGTCAGCAATCGTATCCGCGATGGTCATGGGTCCCGGCAGGGTGAACTTCAACTTGCGCCCGGTATGGGCGCGCGCCACGCGGGCTTCGCGCGCATGCACGCGCTCCTTGAGCCCCAATGCGCCGGTGACGGTGGGCACCATCGCCTTGTAACGATCGGCCCGGATTCCCATCTTGACCTTGCGCGTGAAATCGACGCCCGCGACGCTTTCGAGAAAGGCATGGACGAAATGCTGGCGCGACTGCTCGCCGTCGCTGACTATGTCGATTCCGCAGTCTTCCTGCAGCTTCAAGACAAGAATCGTGGCATCGCGCTTGGCCGCTTCAAGCTCGGCCCCTGCGAGCCGCCAAGGCGCCCACAATTTGTTCGGCTCCGCCAGCCAGACGGGCTTCGGCAGGCTTCCGGTGATGGTGGTTGCAAACATGGCTTGATCTCGCAGGTGGTCGAGGACCGATCAGGGTTTCACGCCCTTTGAGATTCGATGCCGGCTTCTGGCGCGAACAAATGACGGCAGCTCTGCAAGGCTCCGGCCGCGAAACCGAGCCGCAGAGTCATAACGAAACCGTGTACAAACATTACAAGAATGTAGCACGCCGGAAAAGCGCCCACACGGGTCGCATTCCCATTCCTATGTTTCGCGCGAGACGCGGCCCACGCGCAAGGCGCGGCCCGCCTCTGCATCAAGGGAGATCACCATGATTGGAAACAAGGCTTTGATCACGCTTTCGATCGCCGCAGCGCTGGGGATTCTCGGCGCCGCATCTGCGGCTGCTTCGGAAAACAGCGGCCGCGGAACACGTGGCGGGTTTGTGATGCCGGGTAGCCTGGACGGCGTCAATCCGGCCTACCATCCCGATATTTTCGGCAATCCCGCGGTCGCCAGTGAATACGGCTTTGTCCGGTCGCGGGACGGCTCTTGGCAAGTGCGAACCGATTGGCGTCGTGATCGCTGGTGATGGAGCGCAATTGACGCGACACCCTGACGCGGGCCTCTTCCGGATGCGCCATACCCTGCTGGATCAACACCGGTAGGGGCCCAGCAGCAGCTTATTTCGTCGCTGCTCTCGCGGCAGCCTGCGCGGAAGCAGCAGCCGGGGAGGACAGGAGCGGACGATCCGGTGGCACATCACCACCTTGCCGACAAACGAGCATATGACGATATCGTCGCTGCGCGCCTGCACGAGATACCGGTTTCCAAGCGGGCTATCGTCATCCAGGAATGCGGCGCCGGCGAGGGCCTCTGTCGGGCTCTGTTTATCGGAGCCAAGCCCGGATTGGGCAAAAAGCTGATGCTCCGCGCTGATCGGCGCCCGGGCTCGATCAATCGAATTCGCCATCTCTGCACCGAATGACGGGAACAGAGCTGTCAGGAAAGCCGCCGTGCAAAGCACGCTGACGTTCAATGTCGCGCCTCAATGTCGCTCCATGGATGAGCAGTATCGGCGACCGTGCCGAACGCTTCAAGCCTCGGCCCCTGCCCACATCAGCTTTCGCGACCCTAGAACAGCCCAACGATCTTCCCGTCCGGCCCGACATCGATGCTGTCGGCGGCCGGGACCCTGGGCAGGCCCGGCATGGTCATGACGTCGCCGCAGACCGCCACCACGAATTCGGCGCCGGCGGAGAGGCGCACCTCGCGCACATTGACCACGTGGTCCACAGGTGCGCCCTTGGCGTCCGGATTGGTCGAAAAGCTGTATTGTGTCTTGGCGATGCAAACCGGACACTTGCCGTAGCCCATGGCCTCGAAGGCGGCGAGCTGGTCGCGCACCGATTTGTCGGCCGAGACATCCTTGGCGCGGTAGATCTCCTTGGCGATGGTGCGGATCTTCTCGAAGAGCGGCATCTCGTCCGCATAAAGCAGCTTGAGCTTGCTCTTGCCGCCCTCCGCCACCTTGACCACCGCGCGCGCCACGTCGGCCGCGCCCTTGCCACCCTCGGCCCAATGGTCGGCCATCACGGCCTCGACGCCGAGCTTGGCGCATTGCGCCTGGACCAGCGCAATCTCGGCGGCGCTGTCGGCGCTGAAACGATTGATCGAGATCACCGGCACGATGCCGAACTTCTGCATGTTCTCCACATGCCGGGCCAGGTTGCTCATGCCGGCCTCGAGCGCCTTGAGGTTCTCGGTCTTGAGATCCTCCTTCTTGACACCGCCATGCATCTTGAGCGCCCGGATGGTGGCCACCAGCACGGCGCAAGCGGGCTCGATCCCGGCCTTGCGGCACTTGATGTCGAGGAACTTCTCGCCGCCCAGATCGGCGCCGAATCCAGCCTCCGTCACCACATAGTCGCAGAGCTTGAGGGCGGTCGTGGTCGCCAGCACCGAGTTGCAGCCATGCGCGATATTGGCGAACGGGCCGCCGTGCACGAAGGCGGGCGTGCCCTCGAGCGTCTGCACCAGGTTGGGGGCGAGCGCCTCCTTGAGCAGCGCCGTCATGGCGCCGTGCGCCTTGAGGTCACCGGCGCGCACGGGTTTGCGGTCGCGCGTATAGCCGACGATGATGTTGGACAGCCGCTTCTTGAGGTCATCCAGATCGCTGGCGAGGCAGAAGATCGCCATCACCTCCGAGGCGACCGTGATGTCGAAGCCGTCCTCGCGCGGGAAGCCGTTGGCGACACCGCCGAGCGACGACACGATCTGGCGCAGCGCACGGTCGTTCATGTCGAGCACGCGCCGCCAGGCCACGCGGCGCTGATCGATCCCGAGCGCATTGCCCCAATAGATGTGATTGTCGAGCATCGCGGCCAGGAGATTGTTGGCCGAGGTGATGGCATGGAAGTCGCCGGTGAAGTGCAGGTTGATGTCCTCCATCGGCACGACCTGAGCATAGCCGCCGCCGGCCGCGCCCCCCTTCATGCCGAACGAGGGCCCCAACGACGGCTCGCGCAGGCAGAGCATCGCCTTCTTGCCGATGAAGTTGAGCGCGTCGGTGAGCCCGACCGTGGTGGTCGTCTTGCCTTCGCCGGCGGGCGTGGGCGTGATCGCGGAGACCAGGATGAGCTTGCCGTTGGAACGGCCCTTGAGGGACTTGATGTAGTCCATCGAAATCTTGGCCTTGTAGTGGCCATAGGGCTCGAGATGCTCGGGCCCTATGCCGAGCCTCTCGCGCGCAACGTCGAGGATCGGGCGCTTCTTGGCCGACTGCGAGATTTCGATATCGGACTTAGGGCTAACGTGCTGCGAGGCGGGCATTGCGGCTGATCCATCAAATGAAGGAGAGATGAAGGGCGGAGAGGGCTGGCCGGAGACGGTCAGGTGAATCTCGCTTTGACGGCAAGGTTGACGGATTTCGCCCATTCGCCGGCTTCAATCTTCTTGCCGTCGGCGGGCTGCACCCGGGAGACCTTGAAGCGCCCATCGGCGCAAACCACGGTGAAGCCGTCCGGCTCGACCGCGACAATCTCGCCGAGCTTGCCGGCGATCCCCTTGGGATCCTTGGCCGGCAGCGGCTTGGCGTCGAAGATCTTCAGTTGCCGGCCTTCGAGCGTCGTCCAGGCCCCGGGCGCCGGATTGCAGCCGCGAATGAGCCGGTCGATCTGCCCCCACGGCTTGCCCCAATCGATCTTGGCGTTGTCGGGGCCGCAACGGCCTTCGTAGGTCGCCTTCGACTCGTCTTGCTTGATCCGCGGCGCCTTGCCGGCCTTCACCAGATCGACCGCCTCCATCATGGCGTCGACCCCCATCGGGAACAAGCGGTCGAAATAGACGGTACCGAGCGTATCGGTCGGGCCGATCGGCGTTTTCTTTTGAATCAGCACGTCACCGGTATCGAGGCCGTTATCAGGCCAGAAGATCGACAATCCGGTCTCGGTCTCGCCCTTGATGATCGGCCAGTTGATCGCGCTCGCGCCGCGATAGGCCGGCAGCAGCGAAGGGTGATACTGGATCGAGCCGTGGGTCGGCATGTTGAGGAATTCCGCCGGCACGAACAGCGTGACGAAGGCCATGACCTGCAGGTCGGGCTTGAGGGCTTTGAACTCTTCCCAGACCTCGGGCTGCTTGTAGGAGTCGGGCTGATATACCGGCAGCTTGGCGGCGAGCGCTGCTTCCTTGAGCGGATCGGCCTTCTGGCCGGGCTTTTCCGGCGCCACATAGACGGCGACCACGTTCTCGCCGCGCTTGAGGAGAGCCTCCAGCACGGCCTTGCCGAATGCCTGCTGGCCGTGAACCACGATACGCATTGCTCTACGCTGCCTCCGCTTTCGCGGGCTTCTCCGGCGGCGTGATCGCGCCGGACGTTTTGATCTCGGCGATCTCCTTGGCCGAATAGCCGAGCACCTTGCCCAGAATCTCCTCGGTGTGCTCGCCCAGGAGCGGTGAGCGTTTCACCTCGGTGATCGAGTCGGACATCTTCACGGGATTGCCGACCGTCAGGTACTTGCCGCGCGTCGGGTGGTCGACCTCGACCACGGTACCGGTCTCGCGCAGCGACGGCTCCTCGGCGATCTCCTTCATGGACAGGATCGGGCCGACCGGAATGTCATGCTCGTTGCAGATCTTCATGACCTCGAACTTGCTCATGGTCATGGTCCACGCCTCGATGGTCGAGAAGATGTGCTTGAGACGCGGCAGCCGCGCCGGCGGCGTGGCATAGTCGGGCTCGGTCTTCCACTCGGGCTTGCCGATCAGATCGCAGATGGCGCCCCAGACCGGCGCCTGGGTGATGAAATAGATGTAGGCGTCGGGATCGCTCTCCCAGCCCTTGCACTTGAGGATCCATCCGGGCTGGCCGCCACCCGAATCGTTGCCGGCACGCGGCACCGCCTTGCCGAACGGCACGCCTTCGCCGTACTGGCTGAATTCGGCGAGCGGGCCGTGCGCCAGCCGCTGCTGGTCGCGCAGCTTCACGCGCGTGAGATTGAGCACGCCGTCCTGCATGGCGCACAGCACGCGCTGGCCGCGGCCGGTGCGCATGCGCTGGTAGAGCGCGGTCACGATGCCGAAAGCGAGATGGAGACCGGTGCCGCTGTCCCCGATCTGCGCGCCGGTGACAAGCGGCGGCCCCTCGCGGAAGCCGGTGGTGGAGGCGGCGCCGCCGGCGCATTGCGCTACGTTCTCATAGACTTTGCAATCCTCGTAGGGACCGGGGCCGAAGCCCTTGACCGAAGCCACGATCATGCGCGGGTTGAGCTTGTTGATATGCTCCCAGGTCAGGCCCATGCGGTCGAGTGCGCCGGGGGCGAAGTTCTCCACCAGCACGTCGCAATGCTTGATCAGGCGGTCGAGAATCTCCCTGCCCTTGGGATGCTTGCTGTCGATGGTGATCGAGCGCTTGTTGCCGTTGAGCATCGTGAAATAGAGGCTGTCGGCGCCCTTCACGTCGCGCAATTGTCCGCGCGTGATGTCGCCCACGCCGGGCCGCTCGACTTTGATGCAGTCGGCCCCCATGTAGCCGAGCAGCTGCGTGCAGGTCGGTCCGGATTGCACATGCGTGAAATCGAGGATGCGCACGCCCTCAAGCGCGCGGCCGGCCATCCCCCACGGCTTGCTCGAGGGCCTGGGCAACCCGGGCGCCGCGCTCTTGGGCGGCGACTTGGTCTGCGCCTTGCTCTGAGACTTGAGCTGGGACTTCGCTTTGGTCTTGCTCTTGGCGAGCAGCTTGACCGATTTCTTGACCGACTTCTTGGCGGCCGCCTTCGCCGGCTTCCGCTTGGCCTTCTTGGTCGCCATGGTGATTCCCTTCACTTGTACATGTCTGGGCTGTTGATGCGGGGGCACGTATTCGGCGCCGAGAGCGGTTTCACGTTTTCTGAAAACGGAAGCCGCAGGTTCTTTTATTTCTTGCGAATCTTGCTTTGCGGGTTGAGGTTGCCGATTCTGCCGCTCTCGCTGCCGGCCGCCGGGTCGATCGCCGCGTTGATGAGTGTCGGCTTGCCGGAGTCCATGGCCTGGTCGACGGCACGCTTGAGCTCGTCGGGGGTCGTCACATGGACGCCGACGCCGCCGAAGGCCTCCATCAGCTTCTCGTAGCGCGCGTCCTTGACGAAGACGGTCGTCGCCATGTCCGGGCCGCCGGTCGGATTGACGTCGGTGCCGCGATAGATGCCGTTGTTGTTGAAGACGACGATGCAGACCGGCAGCTTATACCGGCAGATCGTCTCCACCTCCATGCCGGAGAACCCGAAGGCGCTGTCGCCCTCGACCGCGAGCACGGGCTTGCCGGTCTCGATCGCCGCCGCGATGGCATAGCCCATGCCGATGCCCATGACGCCCCAGGTGCCGACGTCCAGGCGCTTGCGCGGCTTGTACATGTCGATGACGCCGCGCGCCAGATCGAGAGTGTTGGCGCCTTCGTTGACCAGAATGGCATCCGGCCGCTCCTTGACGACGGTGCGCAGCGCGCCGAGCGCGCCGTGGAAGTCCATCGGCGTCGAGTTCTTCATCAACCGCGGCGCCATCTTGGCGATGTTCTCTTCCTTCTTTGCATTGACGGCGCCGACCCAGTCCACCGATGGGGCCGGCCACTTGCCGTCGATGCCCGCGAGCAGAGCCGCCACGCAGGAGCCGATATCGCCGACCAGCGGAGCCACGATCCCGACATTTGAGTCCATCTCCTTGGGCTCGATGTCGATCTGGATGAACATCTTCGATCCAGGCTCGCCCCAGGTCTTGCCCTTGCCGTGCGACAGCAGCCAGTTCAGGCGGGCGCCGATCAGCATCACAACGTCGGCGTCCTTCAGAACAGTCGAGCGCGCCGCGCCCGCGCATAGCGGATGCGTGTCGGGCAAGAGGCCCTTGCCCATGCTCATCGGCAGGAAGGGAATGCCGGTCTTCTCGACCAGGGCGCGGATCTGGTCATCGGCCTGCGCGTAGGCGGCGCCTTTGCCGAGAATGATCAAGGGACGCTTGGCACTCTTGAGGACGTCGAGCGCACGCTTGACGGCGGCCGGAGCGGGAAGCTGGGCCGGCGCCGCGTCGACCACCTTGACGAGCGACTTGGCTCCGGCTTCGGCATCCATGACCTGGCCGAAAAGCTTGGCCGGCAGATCGAGATAGACGCCGCCGGGGCGACCGGAAACCGCCGCGCGGATCGCGCGCGCCACCCCGATGCCGATGTCGGCGGCATGCAGCACGCGGAAGGCCGCCTTGCAAAGCGGCTTGGCGATGGCGAGCTGGTCCATCTCCTCATAGTCGCCCTGCTGCAGGTCGACGATCTCGCGCTCGGACGAGCCGCTGATCAGGATCATCGGAAAGCAGTTGGTGGTGGCATTGGCGAGCGCGGTCAGTCCGTTGAGAAAGCCGGGAGCCGACACCGTGAGGCAGATGCCGGGCTTTTTCGTAAGAAAGCCCGCGATGGCGGCCGCGTTGCCGGCGTTCTGCTCATGCCGGAACGAGATGACGCGGATGCCCTCGGCCTGCGCCATGCGGCCGAAATCCGTGATCGGGATCCCGGGCACGCCGTAGATCGTGTTGATGCCGTTGAGGTTGAGCGCCTCGATGACGAGGTGAAAGCCGTCCGTCAGCTCGCGCTCGGCTTCGGCGGTCTCGCTCTTCTCTTTCACTGCTGCATCAGCCATGGGAGGCCTCCCTGCGATCTTCATCTTGCGTTCAGTCCAGATAGTCTGCGTATCTCTCGACGTGATCGGCCAGGCCGAGCGCATGGCTGCGAACCAGCTCCTCGGCGCGCGCGGTGTCGCGCGCCTCGAGCGCCTCGATGATGTGCATGTGGTCGCGGATCGAGCGATCCGCGCGGTCCTTCTCGCCGATGGTCTTGCGGCGGATCATCCGCATATGGGTGAACAAATTCTCCGCCAGATCGATGAGCACGCGATTGCGGCTCATGCGGATGATGGCCTGGTGGAACTCGATATTGACCTCGGAATACTCGTCGAGCTTGGCGGCGACCTCGCCGCCTTCGAAGGTCGCGAACATGCGCCGCAGGCAGGCAATCTCGTCGGCGCTCGCGCCCTGCGTGATGAGCCGTGCCGCCATGCTTTCGAGCGCCGCCCAGGCGGTGATCAGCTCGATCACCTCGCGCCTGGTCTTGCGCACCACATAGATACCGCGCCGCGGCACCGAGCGTACGAAGCCGTCGCGCTCGAGTTGCGCCATGGCCTCGCGCACCGGGGTGCGGCTGATGCCGAACTCGAGCGCCAGGCGCCGCTCGTCGAGCCGGATGTCGGAACGGCTGCGATACACGTCCATGGACACGATGACGTCCTTGAGGGCCGCGTAGGCCTTGCTCTTGAAGCTCGCCGCGGGCGTGATCGGGTCGACCCCCAATCTGGGCGCCGGCGAGCTGTGGGAATCGGCCCCACCCTCGACCGGCGTGCCGGCGGAATCGCTGTTCCTCGAAGCCATGACTCTCGAACTCATGCTGGCATACATTATTCCAGAGGGCCGACCGCGCGCAAGGCCACCCGGGCGTTGTTGGGCTCCAAGGTGGCGATCGCCCTCAGCGGCTCTCGGACCGGCCGCGCGCCATCGCCCGCTGCCGCATCGGTCGCAGGACGAACAAGGCCAATCCCACGACCGCGAAGTTCATGAGCGTGGTCAGCAGGAACACCATCTGCCAGCTTCCGGTCGCGTCCTTGATGATGTTGGCGACCGGCGTGAGGAAGGCGGATGCGCCCTTGGCGGTGTAGAGCAGGCTCAGATTCACGGTGGCGAACTTCGGCCCGAAGCTGTCCGTGCAGGTGGAGGGAAACAGGCTGAAGATTTCGCCCCAGGTGAGGAAGATCAGCGCCGCGAACGCCACGAACGCCCACGGGGCGGTACCGAGCGATCCGAGCAGCCAATAGGCGATCCCGCCCAACGAGAATGCGATCGCCATGGTGTATTCGCGACCGATATTGTCCGAGATCCAGCCGAACAGGGGGCGAGCAGCGCCATTGGCCACGCTGTCGATGATGAGCGCGACCGTGATGGTCGTGGCGCCGAGCAGAAGAACCGCGTTCGCCACCCCGAAGTCGCTTGCGATCGGGGCGATCTGCGCCGTCGCCATCAGGCCGCTGGCGGAAACCATGACGAACATGATGTAGAGCAGCCAGAACACCGGGGACCGCACAACCTCGAGCGGGGTGTAGTTTTGCGCCGACTGTTGCACCTTGGGGGCCGCGGTCCTGGGAAGCTCGCCCGGATCGGGCCCGCGCAACAACCACGCCAGAGCAAAGACGATGGCGCCCTGGATCAGGCCAAACCAGAAAAAGGCCGCCTGGTAGCCGCTGGTCTCGATCACATAACGGATCGGAATGACCGTCAGGGCGGCGCCCGCCCCGTAGCCGGCGGCAGTGAGGCCGACCGCAAGGCCGCGCCGATCCGGAAACCATTTCACCGCATGCCCGACGCTGGTGGCGTAGACCGCGCCGCCGCCGGTGCCGCCGATGACCGCGCCGAGATAGAGCAGCGAAAGGCTGTCAGCCATGGAATTGACGATCCATCCGGCGGCTACCATGATGCCGCCGAACGCAACCATCAATTTCGGTCCGCGCCGCGGCCCGAGAATGTCGACGATCCAGCCCTCGATCGGGGTGAGCCAGGTTTCCAGGGCGATGAAGACGCTGAACGCCAGCTGGATCGACGCGATCGACCAGCCGTGGGCCTTGCCGATCGGATTGACGAACAGCGTCCATCCGTATTGCAGGTTGGCGATCATCACCATGCAGATGATGACGGACCCCAGCTGGGCCCAGCGGATCGTGCTCGACTCGGTTGATTGCTCGGATGCCGAAGCAGCAATCGTCATGGTTGCGTCCTCCCCGGTGACATCAGGCGTCTCATGGCGTCAACGCGCCACTTGCGTTCGGGCCCAATGATCTTTCCGACTTTGGTGATAGCACATAAATCACAGATAGCCCGATGTTGAAACAGCGTCAGTTTGACGCCGCGGTATCCCGCTTGAGGAATCGAGTGCTGCGGCGCGGCATCGTAGCCGCTGGCGGTTCCCGGAAACGGCATCGATGGGTGATTCGACTTTTCGCGCCGATGCTTTAGCTTCCACCCGTTCACGCCTCCTTCCCGATCCCAACCGAAACGCGCCGAGGTCCATCACGCATGCCATCGCCATCAGCGGCCCCCATCAGCGAGATTCCCTACGGCCACCGGGCCCGCATCGGCTATACGTCGCCGCCGCTCACCACCGAGGTCTTTCCTTATGAATTCTACCGGATGGCGCCCGCGGGCGTAACCCTGGTCATTACCACGCTCGCCATCGTGGTGCGCAGCAAGGCGGAGGTCGACCAGTCTTATGACACCAGCATGAAGGCCGCGCGCGAGATGGCCGCCGCCGGGGTGGATATCATCGTGCTCGGGGGCGTGCCCATCAATCTGTCACGCGGCAGCGCCAATGCGCAGCAGATGATCCAGGATCTCGAGACTGAGCTGAAGGTGAAGGTCTCCACCAGCGCTTCAGCGCAGGCGCGGGCCGCCAAGGCGCTCGGCTGCAAGAAAGTGGTGGTGGCGCAGCCTTACGCCCATTCCGACACCGATCGCATCGCCAGCTATGCGCTCCATTTCGGCTGCGAGGTCCTGGGCGCCACCGGCTGGGGCAGCCCCTTCAACCAGATCGGCCGCATCCCGCAGCATGCCGCGGTCGAATTGGGGCGCAAGCTGATGCGCGAGCATCCGGATGCCGACACGATCCTGCTGCCATCGCCGCATTGGCCGACCGCGGGCGCCATCGAGCCGCTGGAGCGCGAATTCGGCGTCAATGTCATGTCGGCGCAGCAGGCCATCGTCTGGGATGCGCTCCGGCGCTGCGGCGTCAACGACAAGATCGAAGGATACGGCCGCCTGTTGCGGGAATTCTGATCCCTGACGACGGCCACAGTCGTTATAATATGATGGTGATGCCATCTTTGATGCTGCCAGCCGGAAGATGCTCCAGTCCGGGAGATACACGATGCCAGCGAACCGGGGTGTGCGGCGCATGAATTGGTCAGGCGTCCTCGCGCTCGCCATGGCGGTGGCAGGCTGGCAGGCGTCCGCCCGCGCCGCCGAGCCGATCGAGATCAAGGCCGGAATTGCCGATCCGGTGAACACCGTGCTGGCCTGGTGGACCGCACAGGCGGCCGGCTTCTACGCCGAGCAGGGCCTCAAGGTCGAAATTCTCAACATGAGCGGTGGCAGCCGCGGCGCCCAGGAGCTGCAAGCCGGCCATCTCGACGTCATGCATGTGGGGCTGTCCTCGGCGGTGAAGCTCAACCGTGCCGGCGGCGATCTGCGGCTGATCGGCTCGCTCAGCAACGTCATCCGCTTTACGTTCTTCTCGAGCCCCGGCGTGAAGACCGCGGCCGATCTCAGAGGTGGCGTGGTGGGGGTCAGCACGTTCGGTTCGGAGAGCGATTCGACGGTCACGCTCGCCTTGCAGCGGTTGGGACTTTCCCGCAGCGACATCACGCTCAAGGAATACGGCGGCGGCCCGCAGCGGCTGGCGGCGGTGAAATCGGGAGAAATCAGGGCCACCCCCTTGAACGAGCCCTTCACCAGCCTGGCGCGCGAGCAAGGCGTCAACCCGATGGTCGATCTCGTGCCCGAGCAAATCCCCTGGCTGTTCAGCGGCATCACGGTGCGGCACGACGCGATCGCGAGCCGCCGCGATGCCTTGACGCGATTTCTCAAGGCCACCATCGAGGGCAACTACCTGGCGCTCAGCGACGAGAAGCGCGCCAAGGAGATCCTGGCCAAGGAGCTCAAGATCACCGATCGGAGGATCATCGACATCAGCTACAGCGACTTCAAACAGCAGTCGCCGCCCGATCTCACGCCGTCGCGGGCAGGTGCTGAAAACATCTTGGCGCAGCTCCCGGGCGGCAACGGCAAGGTCGACGATTACGTCGATACCGGCATTCTCGACGATCTCAGGGCCGCAGGCTTCTTCACGCAAATGCAGGAGAGATACGCCAAGCGGTAGCGCCAGCGAGGCGACGGCCGCATTCGCAAGCGAGGGTCCCGTGACCATCGGCACCAGGCATTCAGTGCTGCGCGCCGCCCTGATCGCAACAGTGCTGCCCGCGGCAGTGCTGCCCGCCACGGGCGCGCTAGCGCAGGCGCCCGAGGCGTTCTTCAAGGGCCGCCAGATCACCTTCCTGGTCGGAGCCGGAGCGGGCGGCGGTTATGACGCCTATTTCCGCGCCTTCGCCCGCTACGTGGTGCATCACCTTCCCGGCAATCCCTCGATCGTGCCCAAGAACATGCCGGCGGCATCAGGCCTGGCGGCCGCGAACACGCTCTATACGTCGGCCCACCGCGACGGGGCAACCATTGGAGCGTTTCCCAACAACATCCCGATGGACACGCTGTTCGGCAATCCAGGGGCGCGCTACGACGCCCAAAAGCTCAATTGGCTCGGCAGCATCGGCAAGCTCGAAAACGTCTGCGCCACCTGGATCACGAGCCCGATCAAGACCATCGCACAGGCGCGCGAGCGCGAGGTGATCGTGGCGGCGGCGGCAGCCACCTCCAATTCGGCGATCATGCCGAAGGTGCTCAATGCGCTCATCGGCACCAAATTCAAGATCGTGTCGGGCTACGACCCCGGCTCCGGCATGACCTTGGCGCTCGAGAGCGGCGAGACCGAGGGCGTCTGCGGCCTGTCGTGGTCGACCATCAAGGCGGCGCGGCCGCATTGGATCAAGGACAACAAGCTCAACGTGCTGGTGCAACTGGGATTGGCGAAGCTGCCCGAGCTGCCGGATGTGCCCTCCGGACTCGATCTGGTGAGCGATCCGGTCAAGAAGCGGGTGCTCGAATTGGTTCTGATCCGCCAAGAGATCGGTCGCCCGGTGGCGGCGCCGCCCGGGGTGCCCGCCGACCGCCTGGAGGTGCTGCGCCGGGCCTTCGACGATACGATGAAGGATCCCGAGTTCCTGGCCGAGGCCGAGAAGCTCCAGCTGGAGATTGAGCCGCTCAACGCACACGAGATCGATACGTTGCTCGCCAATGCGTTCGCGAGCCCGAAGGCGATCGTTGAGCAAGCCGCCGAGCTGATCGAGCCCTCCGCGCAGAAGTAGCGCACGCCTGTCCCGGCCTCGAGCCTCGATCGTTCCAGACACCGAGTTTGGAACGGTCCCGGCTCCATAGCGCGTCGAAGACGCGCGTAAACGCGCTAAAGGCCGGGACGAGGGCGCTATAGTTTCCGCGACCGAGCCGCTAACTAACTACCGGTTCGCCAGCATCTCGAGCCGGCGGGGCGCGTCCGGAGAGCCGAATTCCTTGGCCTTTTCGTACCAGCCGCGCGCCTTCTCGATATCCGCCCCCATGCCGCTCACACCGATTTTTGCGAGCACCACTGGATCGAAGGTCGCGCCCAACGCCAGCGCCGCAGCCGCATTGCCGGCCTCTGCCGCCTTTCGGTAGACGAGGCGCGCCGTCACCAGATCGCCGGAGGCCACGAATTGCTCGCCTTGCTGCAAGAGCAGCTTGATGGCCTCCGGATCGAGCTCGCGTTCGGGCTTGGCGACGGCGGACGTAGCTTGATCGAGAGCCGCGCTCGGGAGAGCCGCGCTCAGGAGAGCCGGGCTCGCCGGCACGACCGCGACGGTCTCGACGCGCACGGGCGTCGCCGCCATCGGAACGGCCGCTGGGGGCTGGGCCACCAACTTGTTCCGGGACGAAACCACCGTGTTATAGGCTTCCGTCTCGCCGGGCCGCAGCTTCTCCTTGGGGATCGGAAACTCGCTCGACGCCACCAAGCGCGAGGCGAATGACGCGAGCGCGGATTGGCCGGCCGGCTCCGACGGCGCCGCGAAATTCCCGACCGAAAAATAGTACGCGATGGGCGCCGCGATCGCGCTCGCAGCCAAGACCCGAAGCGGCCCCCGCAGGTTGTCGCGGCGCGCCCGCATCGGCGGCGGCGGCCGCAACCGCTCGGGCGCCAGCGAGGGCGGCACCCTGACGCCGTTGATGAACTGCGTGCCGCGCGGCCGCGGACCATCCGGGCTCACCGGACGAAGCCCCGACACCGGCGGCAGCGGAACGGCGCGCGGGAGGCGGCCGACCGCTTCCTCGCGCTGCAGCCATTGGAGGCTCGATTCAAGTCGCGCCAGATCGGGATCAACCGCGCGCGCATCGGCGGCCGGCTTCTCGGCGGGCTGTCCGGCGGTGTCCGGCCGGGACGGCGCCGGCGCGCCGGCATCCGCATCGACCGCATGCTCGTCCACGGCCTCCGGCCGCATCGCGGCGCGCGGCACGTAAGCCAGCGCGATGGTAGCCTCTTCGCCGCGCTCGTTGTCGTCATCCTCGACCGGCGCCCCGTCGAGCGCGGGACGCTGGCGCACTCTTTTTGGCGCGTAAGGCGAAAGATCGAACGGATCAAATGGCTTTCCTGATGGGGTACTCATGGAACCGATACTCCCTGACAACGCTCCCGATTCATTTTCAACGCTTGTTCAAGTCTCCTCCGATCGAACCCCCTTCTGCCCATCCGTTCGTCACCTCCATTTCGTGGACCGATGCCGCGGACCAGACCGGCTGACGCCGGCCCTGACAGCGGCAGCGTCGATCGGCGCGGCTGATTGATGCTGTGCCGCCCCCTTCCACACCGGTCCCTGATCGAAGGCGGCGATTCAATCGGTCCGCGCCCGAGCGGACGAAACAAACATCGGAGCCGATCGCACAACAAAGAAAGGTTCGGCGCACGCGAGCGCCGCACCCCCGTCCACCCACCTCCTCGATCGAGGACCCGCCGGACGCTGACTCGAGGATGGGTCAAAATTGTGGTGGACATCGAAGCGCACGCGTTGCGCGCCTGCATCTGCGCGCGCATGTTTATTTGTTTTGTCGCCTGTTCAGAATTGCAACGCGCGTTGCCGCCGTCTTTCGGTACCGACGTACTCTCGCGGGAGGGAATTTCGCATTCCGATGTTTCAAAACGGATCAAACAAATATTCCGGCACCATATACCGGGTCAAAGAAAAATTATGCCGTAGCGGCGCCTAGAGGCTTTCCCGGCTGCGGCTCTCAGGTGAACACCCGATGCCGCGCTTCGGGTGATCGCCCGAGCCCGACCGGGCGCTGCGGTCGCTTGCGGATATACCGAACGGACGAAATGTCGGAATCATGGCGCGGCGCGTGTCAACCATCGAGCCGGAAGCGCCGGGCGGTGAAATGGAAGCCTGCGCTCACGACCAGCATCAAGGCGACCCATAGGACCCCCATGGCGGCGAGCTCGGTCACCTGGCCGTTCTGCCACAGGTCGAACAATGTCACCGCTACGATCTCGGTCCCGGGGCCGACCAGCATGAGCGGCAAGGCGACGCTTTGCACGGCGAGCAGAAAGACGAACAGCCAGCAGCTCACCAGCGCGGCCGAGACCAGCGGCAGGACCACGCGAATGAACACGAGACCAGGCCCCGCGCCCGAGGTCTTCGCCGCATCCTCGAGGTCCTCGTGGATCCGCAGCACGCCCGCATAGGCATAGCGCATGCCGTAGGGCAGGTAGCGCACGGTCGACGCGATGATGACCGAGGTGAGCGTGCCGTAGAGCGGGATCGGCAGGTTCACGAACACCTGCAGGAACGCCACGCTCAGCACGATCGCCGGAAAGATCAGCGGCGCGGTGGCGATCTGATCGAGCAGCCAGGCGCCCGGGCGGCGCCGCACCGCGAGCCAGGCGCACAGCGCCGTGAACGGCACCACCGCGGTCGCGGTTGCGGCGCCCAGTACCAGCGTGTTGGCGATGGAGGAGCGAAAGGATCCGGGCGCCAAGATGGTCGCATAGTTGTCGAGCGTGAGGCGACCAAACGATTCCGGCGTCAATCCTTCGTAGAACGGCTGCAGCGAGGCGAATACGAGCATGACGACCGGCATGGCCGTCACCAGGATGAACGTCACCATGAGCAGCGCCGACGCCCCAAAGCGGCTGCGGCCGAGGTCGATGATGCGCGGCCGGTAGCCTTTGCCGGTGATGGTTTGATATCGCCGCGCGTGACGCGACAGCCGATGATGCCAGACCAGCAGCAGCACCACGATCAGCAACAGGCAGACCGAATAGGCGCCGGATTGGCCGTAGTCCGGGGAGCTGGCATTGCGCGAGCTCTGATAGATGTCGGTCGTGAGCACCGAGACGTTTCCGGCGAGGCCGACCAGGGCCGGAACCTCGAACGATTCGAAAGCCCGGATGATGACGAGCAGCATGAGAGCCAGGATACCGGGCAGGCCCATACGCAGCGTGATAGCGCCGAACGTGCGCAACGGTCCGGCCCCGCTCATCATCGCGGCCTCCTCGAACGAGGCGTCGGTCGAGCGCAACACCGCCGACATCAGCAGAAAGGTCAGCGGCGCGAAACCCACGCCCTCGATCAGGAACATCCCCCACATGGAGTAGACGTCGAGCGCCGGAGCCTCGCCGGCGCCGCCGCCGATGAAGCCGAGCAGGCCGTTCACCGGCCCGGCGCGGCCGAGCAGCAGCAGCCAGGCCACCACATACAGCACGTGCGGAATGCCGAGCGAGAGGATCGCGGCCAGGAAGGCATAGCTGCGCCCCGGCGCATTGGTCCGCTCCACGATCAAGGCCTGGGTGACGCCGAGCGTGATCGCAACCAGCGCCGAGCCGATGGCGTAGACGACGGTGTGCCACAAGCTGCCGGCGAAATAGGGGCTGGCGAACAGCTGCCGATAATATTGCAACGTGAGGGGTCCAAAGGAGCCGTCCGGCCGGGTGGTGTGGAGGCTGGTGTCCACCAGGAAGAGCGTCGGCGGCAGGATCAGGACCAGGAGGATCGCGGCGAGCAGCGCCACCAGCGGCGAAACCTTAAGGCGCGCCCAGTCAGCCGCATCGGAGCGATCCGCCTCGGAGCCGGCTGCCATGTCGCTCATGTCTCCCGATTTACGGCCGACGAAGCGCAAGCACAGGCCGGCGCACGGCCGTCACCGGAACAGCTTCTGAAAGATCTCCTCCGAGCTGTCGGTAAATTTCATCAGCTTGTCGGGGCCGACGAAATTTTCCGGCAGGCCGGCGATCCTGGGCACCACCGGAGCCA
This sequence comes from Xanthobacteraceae bacterium, assembly GCA_035552735.1. Lineage (GTDB taxonomy): Bacteria > Pseudomonadota > Alphaproteobacteria > Rhizobiales > Xanthobacteraceae > VAZQ01. The sequence goes on along the minus strand of DASZKX010000132.1, from coordinate 21,448 downwards.
GTGCCGGGAGCGGCGCGACGTCCGGATCGACCGGAAAATACTCGGCGCGCGCCAATATCCCCTGCCCCTCCTTGGACAAGATGTAATCGGCCAGCAACATCGCCGCATAGGGATGATGCAGCCCCTTCACCACGCTCATGGTCGCGGCCGTGGAGGCGACCGGGTCCATGAGTTGCGAATTGACCGGCGCGCCCTTGCCTTTGCTGATCAGCGGGTGGTGGGCGAAAATGTTGAGCGCGATCGCATATTCCCCGGCGATGACACGATCCACCAGGGTGCGCGAGCTGCCGGCGCCGAAGTTGACGATCTTCTGCTCCTTGAGCTTGTCGAAATAGGCCATGGCCTTGGCTTCGCCCCAGGCGAGACGAAGATTGGTGAGGAACAGGGGCGTGCCGGTCGAGCTGCCGATGCGCCACGCCATCTTGCCCTTCCACTGGGGATCGAGCAGATCGCCATAGCCCTTGGGGACCTTCGCGGGCGGCACCATCTTGGTGTTGTAGGCGATGCCGTAATAGCTCAGCCGCGTCGGCGCCCACAGGCCGGCGGGATTGCGATAGGCCTCCGGAAGACTGGCCGCGGCGGGCGAGTAAAAGGGCTGCGCGACATTGGCCGCGACCGCCTGCTCGCCGGCGCCGGTTCCCTCGATCAGATCGGCGACGACGTTGTCGGCGCGCACCTCGGCGGCGGCCTTCTGCACGATGTCCTCGGAATCGGCGCGCCAAGTGGTGAGCCTGACGAACGGATATTTCTTGCCGAAGCCGTCCGCGATCGGCCGCATCGCCTGATTCTGGATCAGCGCCGCATAGATGACCACCTGGCCTTCCTTGCGGGCGCCCTCGATCAGCCGTTGCGCGCGATCCGGCCCCGAGTACAGAAGGATGTCGTCGGAACTCTGCGCCAAGGCGGCGCCGGCCCCATTCACGGCGGCGCCCGCGACGACCAAAGCAGCAACGATCCCGATTTCCGGTCCGCCGATCGCATGCAGGATTTGCCGGCAAATGCCGCCTGATCGTTCGCTCATGGGCTTCCTCCGTCGGCCGGCATCGTCTCCATCAGGGCATCGGCGATGCGCACGCCGCGGCCACGGGCGCAAACGAATACCGGATTGAGATCGATCGCCGCAAACGCCGCGTCGGTCGCCACCACGAAATCGGCAAAGCGCAGGCAGCACTCGATCAGCGCATCGACGTCGCGCGGCGGCGCGCCACGAAACCCATCGAGAAGCTTTTTCACCTTCAGGCGTCCGAGCGCCGCCACCACGTCGTCGCGCCCGAACGGCGGCAGCAGCACCGCGGCATCCTTGAACACCTCGACCGTCACGCCCCCCGCCCCGCATACGATGAGCGGGCCGAATTGCGGATCATAGGTCATGCCGAGGATGAGCTCGACGCCATCGGTCACCATCTCCTGCACCAGAATGCCGTCGATGGCCGCCTGCGGGCAATTCCGCTTGGCATTCTCCAGCACCAGCCGCGCCGCCGCTTCAACCTCGGCGGACGTGACGGCGCCCAGATGCACCCCGCCGATGTCGGACTTGTGCGGGATGTCGGCCGATTGAATCTTGAGCGCCACCGCGCCGCCGATCCCGGCTGCGATCCGCACCGCCTCGGCGGGGCTGCGCGCCAGAGTTTCACGCGTCACCGGCAGGCCGGCGCGGGCGAGAATTTGCTTGCTCTGCGCTTCGGTGAGAATCCGTTTCGCGGGAGGCTCCGCAATCTCCGGGCGAGCGGCTGGCCTGGAGGTCGCGGACCGGCTTTCCGCATTGCGGCGGCGGAAGCTTGCGTAATCGATCAGATGGCGGATGGCCGCGAGGCCGCGTTCCAGGTCCTCTAGCAGCGGGAGCGTGCTCAATTGGGAATAGCCGCGCCAGTGCCGGGTCAGGCTGTTGGACATGAAGGAGACGAGCACCACCGGCTTGTGGGCCGAGCGCAACGCCGCCGCCAGCCGATCGACCAGATCTTGATGCGACTCCCAGCCGTCCGCCCGCATGCCGAGCACAAGGCCGATAAGGTCGATGCCCTCGTCGTCCAACAGCGCCTGCAGCACCGCCGTGATATTGCCGTCCCGGCGCAGCCGCGGCAGACCGACGGTATCGAGTGGATTGCCGAAGGCGCGCTCAACGCCGAGGATCTTCTGCACCCTGCTGTTGGTGGCCTCCCGGATCGGCGGAAAGTTGATGCCGGCGGCGTCTCCGAGGTCGCCGATCAGCGACGTTGCGCCGCCGGAGACCGTCATCATCACGACCCGTTCGCCTTGCGGCAGCGGGGTGAGATCGAACAGCGCGGCGGTTTGCGCCAGCGCGTCGATGGAGTCGACCAACGCGACGCCGTTCTGCCGGAACAGCGCCTCGAAAGCTTCGTGCCGGCCGGCGAGCATCCCGGTATGGGCGAGCGTCGCCCGTTGCCCGAATTCGCTGCGGCCGAGCTTGAGCACCACCATCGGCTTGCGGCGGACGGTGGCCTCGACCGCGGCCCGGAAGCGGCGCCCGTTCTTGGCCCCCTCCATGATGCAGGCGATGACCCGGGTGGCCGGATCGTCCGCCAGATAGGCGATGTAGTCGGCCATCTCCAGCCCGGCCTCGTTGCCGCTGGACACCAGGTAGTTGATCCCGATGCCGCGGTTGCCGGCGAGCTCCGCGAAGGCATTGAGCAAGCCGCCGCTCTGGGACACGAGCGAGATGCCGCCGCTCGTCGCCCGCGCCGGAACGTCCGCCATGGTGGCGGCAAAGCCGTAGTGCAGGCTGGCGATGCCCATGCAATTGGGGCCGGCGAGCGCCATGTTGGCGGCCTGGGCGAGCCCGGCCAGGCGCTCCTGCAGGGCGCGGCCGGCGTCGCTGTCCGCATCCGCGAAGCCTTCGGAGATCACGAAGGCGCCGCGAATACCGGCCGCCGCCGCCTCCCCGATCACGTCGAGAACCGCCTCGGCCGGGACCGATATCACCACGCAGTCGGGGACCTCGGGCAATTCCTTGAGCGAGCCGTAGCAGCGCTGCCCGGCGATCTCCCGGTAATGGGGGTTGACCGGCCAGGTCGGCACCATGCGGTCGAAGCGCGCATTGGACTCCAGGATCCGGGCGCCGGCGCCGCCTTTGGGGGAGACCCCGACCAGCGCGATCGCGCGCGGGCGCAGCAGCGCTTGGACAGGACGCGCAGGCATCATGAGGTGCATCACCGGTCTCCCGGTCTCATGCCACGCGGTCTCGGGGCCATGCTCAATCCGCTCACCCGACGATGCGAAAGCGCGGCAGCGAAAATCCCTCCGCCGGATGGTCCTCGTAGACGACCTCGACGGCTTGACCGACGTCGTAGACGTCACCCGGCATGCGGTTTCCGACCAGCGTCGAGGAGACCAACGGGCCCTCGTCAAGCTCGATCAGCGCATAGACGTAAGGTATCTCGGCCTGGAATGCCGGATGAAACGCCATGTGGTGGCGGTTGAAGGCGAAAATCTTGCCGCGCCCGCTCGAGGGCGCCCATTCCATGTTGGCGGCGAACGGCTCGTTCTCGTGGTTCTGGCAATAGGCTTTCGGCCAATAGGACGCGCCGCATCTCTTGCAACGCCAGAGCAGGAACTGGTGGCGCCGGAGCCCCTCGTAGAAGGGCGCGTTGTCCTTGTCGATGTTGGGCAGCGGCTTCTTCCACGGCTCATTGCTGACGATGACGTTCGGATCCTTGCTCACTGATGCCTCCCCAGCAATGTGCAGGTATGAATCGAGCACATGCCCGGAGAGATCAGCTCCCCGCCATGCCCGGTCGTCATGACGACGTTGCAATCCTCGATCTGCCGCTCGCCGGCCTCGCCGCGCAGCTGGCGAATGGCCTCCGCCATGCCGGTGAGGTCGCCGAGATGATAGCAGGAGAGCAGGCCGCCGCTGGTGTTCACCGGAATGCTGCCGCCCGGTCCGATGGCACCCGATTCCACGAAGGCACCGCCTTCGCCCTTCTTGCAGAAGCCGTAGTCCTCGAGCTGAAACAGCACCTCGGCGGTGAAGCAATCGTAGAACTGCACGCAGTCGACGTCGGCGAGCTCGAGGCCGGCTTGGCCGAAGGCCTGCTGCTTGGCGCGCGGCACCGCCATGTGGGTGAAATTCTTCTTGTCCCACCACAATTCCGACGACACTTCGCCGAAGCCCTGGCCGCGCACGTAGACGGGCGGCTTGGGGCGGTTCTTGGCGCGGTCCGCGGTGGTGAGAATGAAGGCGACGCCGCCGTCGGACACCAGGCTGATGTCGAGCAGCCGATAGGGCTCGGCCAGCAACGGCGAATTCTGATGATCCTCGATGGTGATTGGACGGCCATGCATCTTGGCCTCGGGATTCTTGCAGGCCCAGGCACGCTCCGCCACCGAGATGGCGCCGAGCTGGCGGCTGGTGGTGCCGTACACCGCCATGTGGCGGGCCGCCATCCAGCTGTGATGGCTGACGGCGCGCAGATCGCCCAGCGCCTTGCCCCAATAGCCTGCCTTCTCCACGTGGGCCATGCCGCGGTGCCCGGCCTTGCGCGATTCTTGCGCCTGCGACCAATCCGTCACCGCCCCCATGATGCAGACGTAGTTGGCGATGCCGCGATCGAGAAACGACAGCGCGGTCGCGATGCCGAGCCCGGCCAGCGCGCCGCCGCGGCCGACCACGAAGTAGAAGCAATTGTTGAGGCCGAGCAGGCGCGAATAGGCGTCCACATAGGTGGCGCGGTCGCCGCCGCCGCCGGTGCGGCGCAGGTCGATGGCGCCGTCGATGTCCTTCGGGGTGAGGCCGGCGTCCGCGATGGCGCGCCGCGCCGCCTCCGCGGCCACCATTCGTTCGGAATGGTCCTGCTGGGGACCCGCCACGACGCCGAGGCCGACGATCGCGTATTGCCCCGAAGATGCATGCTTGGGCACTGTTTTTGTCCTCCCTCGAGATTCTAGTTTCCCCTTAAGCGGTTCGCGCCTCCTTGGCCGTGGCGGTCGCGATCAAAATCACGCCCGAGCCGGCCCCCGCCGGCAGCCTGAGCATGCCCTCATCGACCTCGAGACCCGTGAACGGATCGTCGAGCAGACGATCGAATTCGCCGAGCTCGCACGCATAGTCCACACCCGGGAGCGCGCATGCGAGATGGAGTGCCTGCGCGGCGAGCAGACGACTGCCGACCGCGGCGCCCAACCGGTATTTGATCTGCCCGGCCTCGCAAATGCGCGCGGCCGCGAGCGTGTTGCGCAGGCCCCCAAGCTTGGGAATCTTGAGGCTGACCGCATCGACGGCGCGCTTGGAGACGAGCTCGAATATCTCGCGCAGCGAACCGGCCGCCTCGTCCGCCTCCACGGTGACCGGAACCGAGCGGGTGACCAGCGCGAGGCCTTCGAAATCGTCCGCCGACACCGGCTGCTCGACCAGATCGATGCGATGCTCGGCCATGCTGTTGAGCGCCCTGATCGCGTCCTTGGGGGCGTAGGATTGATTGGCATCGATCGTCAAATGAACATCGGGGCCGACCTGGGCGCGGATCGCCGCCACGCGGGCCACGTCCTCCTCGACATGACCGTGCACCTTGATCTTGAGATAGCGGTAGCCGCGATCGACCAGCTTCCGGGCCTGGGTCGCCATCTCGGACGGGGTCTTGATCGCGAGAATGCGCAGGATCGGGACGCGGTCGCGTACCGCACCGCCGAACAGGACATGCAACGGCACGCCGAGCGCGCGCGCATTGAGGTCGTGGAGCGCGCAATCGACCGCCGCTTTGGCCTGGGGGGCGCCGCGCATGCCACGGTCGAGCGCGCCCATGATGGCTTCTATGCCGCGCGCGTCGCGTCCAATCACAAGCGGACGGAACAGATCGAGCTCGGCCTGCAGGGTGCCGGCAGTGGAGCCCATGTGCGGGGTCGCGGACGCATAGCCGAAGCCCTCGACGCCGTCCTCGGTGGCCATGCGCACCACGTGCCCCTCGGTGACGGGGCTCGCCGCCAACGCAAAACGCCAGGCCGGATCCTCCTTGCGCATCGTGCAAGGCCGCAGGTCGAACTCCCGGATGATCATCGCGCCTCCTCCCGGTCCGCTGCTCTTGTTCTCGTGATGCGGTCCGACGGTTGTAGCGAAACTTCGCCGTGCCCGAAAGTCTGCTCGGGTCGGCCGCTCATCTCGCCCGGCCGCCGCGGCAGTGATAGGGTCGCGGCCAACACGCAGAGGGGGAGGAACACCACATGATCCGAGTCGCATTCATCATCGGCGATTATCCGAGCGAGGAGCGGGCGCTGCGCGAGCGGGTGGCGAGGAGCTTTTCGTCGGCCGAGGTGGAGGTCGGCATCATCTCGGTTCCGCCCGCGCCGTTCGGCGGGCTGGGGCCGGCCGAGATCCAGCTGGTCGCGCCCTACTATCACGCCGGCTATCTGCAGGCCGAGCGCGAGGGCTACGACGCAGCGGTCCCGCTCGGCACGCTCGATCTGGGGGTCGACGGCGGCCGCTCGCTGGTCGATATCCCGATCGTCGGCCCGTGCGAGGCCATGTTCCATATCGCGGCTCAGCTCGGCGAGCGCTTCGGGATCATCTGCTACCACGAGTCGGTCATTCCGCGGCAGATTACGCAGACCCGGTATTACGGCATGGAGCCGTGGATCGCCGGCCGCCGCGCCTCCGGATTCAAGCTCAAGGATATCGGCGCCAACAAGGACGTCATGATCAGGAACTTCATCGCGGCGGCGCGCGCGCTGATCGACCAGGACGGCGCCGACGTCATCGTGGTGCACGGCATCACCCAATGCCCGGTCCATCTCAAGCCCGACTGGTTGAGCCGGGAGCTGGGGGTACCGGTGGTGGAGGGCATCGGGGCGCCGATCCGGATGGCCGCCTTGATGGCCGGCCTCGGCCTCAAGCACAGTCGCAAGCGCTGGCCCAAATCGAGCGCCCGGCCTAATGTCTGAACCGCAACGTCCGATCCTCGCAAATTTCGTTGATACCCGTTAGTCTTTGATCGCCCGCCAATCAACAAGAGGAGGACGCAGTGCTGCGCCAGTTGAAACCGCTGACCTGCGCGATCGTCTCGAGTCTGCTGCTCGTGGGCCTGCCGGAATCCGCCGGCCCCGCCGCAGCGCAATCGCAGGCGTCATCGCAGCCGCCATCGCAGCCGTCTTGGATTGTTTCCGATCTGCTCGCCGGCGCCAAGGCGGAAGGCGAGCTCATCGTCTACGGCTCCATGAATGAAGAAGAGGCGTTGCCGTTCTGGCAGCTGTTCCAGGACGCCACCGGCATCAAGGTGAATTACGTGCGCTCATCCGACGCCAATATATTGGCGCGCATCGCGATCGAGTATCGGGCGCGCCAGCGCAGCTGGGACCTGGTGGCCACCACGCCGGTCTATCGGCTGCCCGACGAGGCGCTGCTGCAATTCGATCCGCCGGAAGCCAAGAATCTGATCCCGCAGGCGCGCGCTCCCAACCGTCGTTGGTACGGCGTGTACGGCAACTACAATTCGCCTGCCTACAACACCAATTTCGTCAAGCAGGCGGACTTGCCGAAGAGCTACGAGGAATTCCTCGATCACAAGGAATGGGCCGGGAAGATCGCGATCGACGCCACCGATTCCGAGTGGCTGAGCGGGATCTTCGCCTATTATGGCGAGGAGCGCGGCCGCAAGCTCGTCCAGGACATCGTCGCCACCTTGAAGCCGGTGGTGGTCGACGGCCATCTCGTGGTGGCGCGCTCGGTCGGCGCGGGCGAATACTGGGTGGCCCTCAACAACTATACGGGATTGACCATCAACGTGCTGCTGTCGGGCGCACCGACCAATTTCTGGGCGCTCGATCCGGTCGGGCTGGCGTTCGGCTCGGTCGGCGTAAGCAGCCAAGCGCCGCATCCCAAGGCGGCGCAGCTGGCCGCCAACTTCATGCTGAGCCGCGAAGCCGAGCAGTTCCTGACCAAGCGGGGACGCTTGCCGACGCGCACCGACGTCGAGACCAACCCGCCGGGCGTAATCGATGCGTTGCAGAAGAAGAAGGTCATCGTCACGATTTCGTCGGCTGAGCAGCAGAAGAAGATGCAAACGACGTTCAACGAATTGTTCCGCTCGAGGTAAGCCGTCGTTCGCCGACGAGAGAGGCTCGCTGCGCATGTCCTGCGCCGGCGGACGTGACGGCAATCAAGTCGGTCTCGTCGATGCGCGCCGAACCGCATCAGCTGCCATCGACTGAACCAGCACGCCGGCCGCATCGGGCGATCGGCTTCCGGCCGCCAGCTCGGCGAAAAAGTGAAAGCTCGTCAATGCAAACAACGTGTCGATGAGGTCGCGGCGCCTTTCAGCGCGAACCGCTTTGCGTTCCGCCATGCGATTGACCAGGACCGACAGGGCGCGACGGCGGCGCTCGTTGCGCGCGCGGATACTTTCCTCGAGTTCCGCGTCATTTATTCCGCCACCGTGAAGACGCGCCAGCGCATCGCGATCGGAGCTCCAGAACGCACAGAATATGTCGATCAGCTTCAACAATCCGATAGCTGGATCGGCGGTCGCCATGGCTTCAGACACCCGGTGCAGACCGCCGCGCTCCGCCCGATCGTCGAAGACCGCCTCGAGCAGGGCGCGACGCGAGCCGAACTGATTGTAGACCGTCAGCCGCGTCACTTTGGCAGCCTTGCCTACCGCCTCCAGCGAAAAGCCGCGAATCCCTTCCGGAGTGCGCAGGAGCGCGGCCGCCGCGGCTACGATTCGCTCGCGCGTCTGCCCGCTGGACGCAGTTCGAGCTGGGCTGCAGTAGCGACGTGGACTCATCGAGGTTGACTTTCCTATATTGAATGTACATACTGTATATCCAATTTTCATTGGAGGCCAGCTCGCCATGCAAACCATATTGATGTTTACGGTTGTGGTGCACGTCCTTTCCGGAACCTTCTGGGCAGGATCGACGTTTGTGCTTGCGCGCATTGGCGGCGCGGGGGCCGGGCAGCTCGCCCGCCCGCAATTGGGCGCGGCCGCTTTCGCTGTGCTCACCGGCGCGATCCTCTGGAGTCTCATGCATGCCCATTCCTTTCAGCCGCAGGAGTTGATACTCGCTTCGGGAGCCTGCAGCGCCATCATCGCGGTGGGTATCCAAGGGGCCTCAGCGGCGCGTATGAAATTGGCTCATGCGAATGCCATCAGCTCGCCGGCGCTTGGATCGGTCGCCGTGAATCAGCGCATTGCGGCCGCTCTGTTGGCGGTCACAGTGATCTGCATGGCATCCGCGCGTTATGTTTGACACCCGTCGGGCTGGCCTAGCTAGCCCGCCGCGTTTCGCTGGTAACCGGTGGATCGCGCGGCATCGGCGCGGGAATTGCCCAGGCATTGGCGGCGCAAGGGGCGAAGGTGATGGTATGCGGACGCGATCAGGTCGCTTTCCCGCCATCGATGTGCGAACGCGGCCGGGGTGCGGTCGTTACCATGGCCTCGGCGGCGGGCCGTCAGCTCAGCGGCGCCTCCGCGCCCTATGCCGCCGCCAAGGCCGGCTTGCTCTCGTTGACCCGACAGGCCGCACTCGAAGTGTCGCGGGTCAAGGTGTCCGGTTCAATGCGGTCGCGCCGTCGGCGATCGTGACCGATCGACTTGCCGCGCAACCCCTGGAGATTCGCCAAGCCATCGCACAAGGTTTTCCGTTGAAGCGCCTGGGCACGATCGACGACGTAACCGCGGCCACGCTTCTCTTGCTGTCGGATGCCGCCTCGTGGATCACCGGCGCCACCCTCGACGTCGCCGGCGGGCGGGTATAGGGGCTTCAGGCCGCGCGCACCCGCGCGATGAATGCGTCAGCGCCTACCCGGAGCGATTCGCCCTGCCGGGTCAGCTCCACCGCGGCCCGCAGGATGTCCTTCGAGGCTCGACCGGTGTCGGCAGCGCCTTGGCTCACGCTGCCGATGTTCAAGGAGACGTCGCGCGAGCCCTGCGCCGCCTGATCGGCATTGCGCGCAATCTGGGCGGTGGTGGTGTTCTGCTCCTCTACCGCCGCAGCGATCGTGGCGGAAATCGTATTGATCTCGCGGACGGTGCCGCTGATTGTCTGAATGGCGGCGACGACCTCGTTGGTTCCGCCTTGAATCGCCTTGATCTGGCTGGTGATCTCCTCGGTCGCTTTCGCGGTCTGCGATGCCAGGCTCTTCACCTCGGCCGCGACCACGGCAAAGCCTCTGCCGGCCTCGCCCGCGCGGGCGGCCTCTATGGTCGCGTTGAGCGCCAGCAGATTGGTCTGCGACGCGATGGCGCTGATCAGCTCGATGACCTCGCCGATGCGCTCTACCGCAGTGACCAAGGCTTGCATCATGTCGGTGGTGGCACCGGCCTGCGACACCGCGCTGGCGGTGACCTTGGTCGCCGCGCTCGCCTGCTGGCCGATCTCGTCGATCGACAGCGACAGGTCTTCGGCCGCGGTGGCGACGCTGCGCACATTGCCGATCGCCTGCTCGGCGGCGGTGGCCACCAATCTCGATTGTCGGTCGGTCTCGCTTGCAGCGGTATTCATCAGGTTGGCGTTCTGCTGAAGCTGCGAGGCCGCGGTCGCCACCGTGCGCACCACGCCCAGGACCTCGGCCTCGAAAGCATCGGCGAGCTGGTGGAGAGCCGCCTGCCTCTCCGTCGCCGCGCGTTCCTTCTGCAATTCCCGCTCCTCTTCCATCCTTCGCATCGCTTGGGCGTTCTGCTTGAATATCTCCACCGTCTTGGCCATGACGCCGACCTCGTCGGCTCGGTCGCGGCCCGGCACGCCGACCCCGAGCTGGCCGTCCGCGAGCTGCTGCATGACCTGCGTCAATTCGCCCAGCAGTCCGCGCACGGTGCGGAGCACCACGCGGTTTATGCCCATGACCACGATGAGGACCAGCAGACTGGCGCCCGCATAGAGGATGAGGTGCCATCGAGCGCTCGTGCGCAGCCGCTCGGTGGTTTCCGTCAAAGCCGCAACAGTGGCTCCTACGGCCGCGGACCAGACCACATTGCGCGCCGCCATGGCATCGCGCCAGCGCTTCGTTTCAACCTCGCCCACCTTGCCACCCCTGGCGGCGGCCAAAACGCTCGGACGCAGCTGCGCGATGGCACGACCATCCGGCCCGGCATCGAAGGCCGCCAGCTGATCGCGCGCCGAGGCAGGGCCAAAATCACTGAACTGCTTGCTGAATATCGACTGCTTCGCCAAGCCGGTGAGCAGAATTTGATACGTTCCGGCATCGAGCGGACCGTCCCGCAGCGCTACTTCCAACCGGCCCGCCTCGATCTTTTGACCGTCGTTCATCTGCATGATGGCGTGCAGCCCGATCAGAAGCTCGCTCAGTCGATGTTCATTGACCAGGGCCGCGATGCGCTGGAAGAGGTCCGCAAGGCCGGCGGTTATGGGCTGCAGCAGCTCGCCCGAGGCCCGGAGCTCAAGCGTGCGCGCGTCCGCCTTCTGGCGATAACCTGCGAGGCCGGCCAAGCGCTGCTCGATCTCGCTGATGATTCCGATAGCGGTCGGATCGGACAGGCCGGCTGATGCCGCCGCCTGCTTGAATAAGCGGACGGCTTCGTCCGAAACTTGCCGTGATGCGATCATCTGAGCGCGCTGGGATTCCGATCCGGAGGCCACAAAGGCCTGAGTCGGGGTCGATTCCGCGTTCAGCGCCCTTACTGTCAGCTGGCTGGCCGCGGCGACAAGTTGCTCGAGCGCCGCTAGCCGCTCGGCTTCCCGATAGGTGCTCAAAGTCTCGAGGACGAGCACGCTGCCGAAGGCCGCCATCGCCAAAAGCGGGATGGTCACGACGAGCTGGAGAAGGCGATTGAGGCCGAATTTTCGCATGGTCATCCAATGAACGCAGCGCGGGCCCGCGTTGGCATGGACCACAGAATTAGTGAAAAAGGCTTAAGGCCGGATGACGAATTGAAAGTTGCCGGGCAAATCCGGTCGCCATAGTCGACAATGCGGGCGTTCTCTAGGTACTTGTTCTTAGGCAACTCGAGCTAGAAGATCGCCTCCTCGACGAAGGCAACGTCGGTGCTGGTCTCCTGCGAGACCCACGCCAGGCGTCGAGCGAGCCGATTCTTGAAATCCACGACCGGTATCTCCGCGATCACGTCGCGTAGCGGATGGCCCGGCTCGCCGATCGCCGTGCGCTCGATCACCTGGGCGCATCCCGCCAGGATGCCTTCGATCGCTTCGAAATCCTGCCGCAAGCGGTCGAACTCCTGCAGCGCCACGATGATGTCGACCCCGCTTCCGCTCTCGCGCGCTACGACCAACTGAGTGATCCGGTCGCTCGTCTGCTCGAAGCGGCCGGTCGAATCCCGCAGGATGCTCGCCAGCGCGGCCAGGACCTTGGGGAGCGGCAGGTCCGAGCCCGTGATGCTTTGCTTCTGATCCGCATCGCCGTCGCCATCTCCTAACACGATGTACTCTCCTTGCCACGAGCACGTCTGCCCGGGCTCCGCCGGGCTTGGGTCATTTCCGGGGAAAAGGCCGTCCTACGCTCGTGGCGGATGGAGGCCATTTCGACGTTCCGAAAATGCGACAACGCAAAAACGCTGCAGCCGTTTCTGTATCCAGCCAAGTGAACCCTCTCTAGGAGAGCTTTCCCATCACCTCTTCCATTTTCTGCCGCAGCATCGCCTCGGTGAAGGGCTTGACCAGGTAGTTGTTGACCCCGGCCTGGGCAGCCGTGACCACCAGCTCGCGATCGCCGCGACCGGTGATGAGAATGAACGGGAGCTTGCGAACCGCCGGATGCCCGCGCACCGCGCGCAGCAATCCGAGCCCATCCATTTCCGGCATGTTGAAATCGGAAATGATGAGATCGAGCGGTTGAGCGACCGCCTTTTGAAGCGCGGTCTGGCCATTCTCGGCCTCGTGAATGAGACGCACACCGATCTTCTCGAGCGCCATTCGCGTCACTTGACGCATGCTCGACTGATCGTCGACGACGAGAACCTTAAGGGCGGCCGCGACAGGCATTTTTCCTACTCCTCAACTCATCCGCCCGACCCGCGGGCGGACGTCTTCCAAGCTCTGCATCGAATCAGGCTGCCGTTTTCGCATGGGTGCGTGCGGTCGCCTTCGAATATTGCTTATCGTTGTCGAGCAACTCCGGCAGTTTCTCGATATCGACGATGAAAGCGACGCGTCCATTGCCGAGTATGGTAGCGGCGGCAATTCCCGGAACGCTGCCGTAGTTCTCCTCGATGGACTTGATCACGACCTGCTGATGACCAAGGAGCTCGTCCACCACGAGCCCGAGGCGGGCCCGGTCGCTGCCCTCGATCACGATGACGGTGCATTCGACCGGTTCTTGCACGAAGCCCGGAACGTCGAACACGTCGCCGAGATAGACAAGCGGGACAATGCTTCCGCGAATCTGCAATGCGCCGCAGGTGCCGACCAGCGGCCGTATGTCGGTCGATGCCGGACGAATACATTCCACGATGGCCGAGATCGGCATCACGTAGGTCTCTTGCGCGACCCGCACGATCATTCCATCCATGACCGCCAGCGTAAGCGGCAAGGCGAGCTCGATTGACATGCCGCGGCCGGGCTCGGACTTGAGAGTAATGCGTCCGCCCAAATCCTGGATGTTTCGTCGCACCACGTCCATGCCGACGCCACGGCCCGACAGATCGGAAACGACCTCGGCGGTCGAGAAGCCCGGAAGGAAGATCAGATTGTTGATCTCATCGGCGTTGAGTACCGCGTCGGCGGCGACCAGGCCTTTTTCGCGCGCCTTCGTCAGGACCCGCTCGGAATTGATGCCGGCCCCATCGTCGGTGATCTCGATGACGATGCGTCCGCCACGCTGCTCGGCCGAAAGCCGTATCGTACCGGCCTCCTTCTTGCCGGCCGCCAGCCGCACCGCGGGCGATTCGAGCCCATGATCGATCGAGTTACGGATGATGTGGGTGATCGGGTCGCTCAACCGCTCGATGACGGTCTTGTCGACCTCGGTGTTCTCGCCCTGCATCTCGAGCTGAACCTTCTTCGCCGTCTTGGTGGCGAGCTCGCGGACCAGCCGGGTCATGCGTTGGAACACGGTCTTCACCGGCTGGGCGCGCATGGACATCACGCTGTTCTTCAGCTCGCGTGTGTGATGGAAGACGTCCTCGATCCTCTGGGCCACCCGGCTCATGATCTCGGGCGGGAGGTCCTGGACGACCTGGCCGAGCATGGCCTGGGCGATGACGATTTCGCCGACCATGTTGACGACGCGGTCGATCTTCTCGAGCTCGACCCGGATGGTCGTGGCAGCGGACGGCGCGACCGTGCCGCGGCTATCCTTGGGGGCGGCTTCGGCCGCCGGGGCGATCGCGGCCGGCGACGGCCGCGGGGCCACGGCCGCGACTGCGGCGGGCATCGGCTCCGGATCGGGAACGAGTGCAGGCGCGAGCTCGGATGTGAGCTCGGGTACGGGTGCGAGGTCCGTGACCTCAATCGGGCCGATCTCGCCATCGGCCGCCACGATGGCGGCGCTGGCCGGAGGATCGAGCTCCACGATCTGCAGATCGCACTTGTCGAGCACGAAGGCGAACACCCGCTCGATGTCCTCACGCCCCCAGGAGGTGCGCAGCGTCGCGGTCCAGCCGATATAGCTGACGCCGGGCGACAGCTCGGCGAGCGGCGGCAACGCGTCGGTCTGCGCGGTGAGCTCGAGCGTGCCGAGCATGCGCAGCTGCTGCAGCAGGAAGAGCGGATCCTGGCTCAGCAGAAATTCCGAGCTCGGACGAAAGCTGATCGAATAGCTGCGCTCCGCGCTCTCGTCCGGCTCGTCGAAATCGACCCGCACCGGCACGAAAGGAATGTCGAAGTCCTCGGCCTCCGTATCGGGGCCGCCGCCTTCTTGGTCTTGTCCGAGCAGGGCCTCGAGCGCCGCCCGGCATTCGTCGCCGTAGCCGGCCGGCGCCTCCTCGCCGGAGCGCGCCATGGCGACCAAGTCCGCCAGCACGTCGCTCGCCGTGAACAGCACGTCGAGAAGGTCGGGACCCGGCGACAGGGTGCCGTGCCGGACCGCATCGAGCACCGTCTCGAACACGTGCGCGAACCTGACCAGCGCCTCGAAGCCGAAGACCCCGGCGCCGCCCTTGGCCGAATGGATGGCGCGAAACACGGCGTTCACCGTGTCGTCGGATTCGCTGCCGTCACGGATATCCGTGAGGCCGGCATCGATCGCTTCGAGACCCTCTTTGGTTTCCTCGAAGAACGTCTGCTTCAAATCATCCCAATTGGCCATGACCCCAAACCCTCGATTGGCGTGCGCCGCTTAAGGCGAAACTTGCCTGACAATTTCCACCAATTGGTCCGGATCGAAGGGCTTGACGAGCCACCCTGTCGCGCCGGCATCGCGTCCGATATCCTTGGTCTTCTGATCGTTCTCGGTCGAGAGCACGAGGATCGGCGTATCATCGTAGCTCGCATCGGCGCGCAGGTGACGGATCACGCCGTAACCATCCAGCTTGGGCATGTTGATGTCGGTGATCACCACATCGAAACGCTCCTTGCGCAGCACGTCGAGGCCGTCCTGGCCGTCGACGGCCTGCATCACCTCGTAGCCGGCATCGACCAGCGTCATCCGGAGCATGTCGCGCATGGTCTTGGAATCATCGATGGTGAGGATTCGCTTCGGCGCGCGGGGTCCGTCCATGGGAGCCTCGGTGTCTGGGCCGGACTGCGGCTGTACGGAAGCCGCGTCGCGATCGGGTTGCGGATCGTCGTTCTGAGCCTGCACCGGCTCTTGAGCTTGCTCTTGGGCGAGCTCTTGGGTCAGTGCTTGGGTTAGTTCCTGGGGCAGGTCTCGCGCGAGCACGGTTTCGTTGCCGCAAGCGTAGGAGAGCGCCGCGTCCTCGAAGGCACCGTGGAATGATGCCGACGGATTCACCACCTGCACTTCTTCGCTCGACCTGATGGCGGCCAGAATCACCTGGATGCCCGGCAGCATCAGCTGCTCGACGTTCGCGGCGTCGAGACGGCATGGCTTGCCCCCCGCCAGCCGCTGCCGGAGAGTGGCCACGAGCGTCTCGGCGGCCGCCAGATCAAGCACGGCCGGCAGCGCAATGGTCGATTCCATATCTTCCTCAGTGGTGCGCATTTGTCGCTCTCTCGTCCGCGCCGGCGTTCAGTGACGGCGGTGCGTTTTGCCTGGACTGCCTCATGAACGCGCTCCAACCGGAGCCCGTTCGCCGCAACGATCCACGATCGCGCCGGCGAGCTCCGTCAGCGGGAATTGGCGCTCGACCGCGCCGCGCTCGAAGGCGACACGCGGCATGCCGTAGATGAGCGAGCTCGCCTCGTCCTGGCCAAGCGTGCTCGCGCCCGCCTTGCGCATCTCAAGCAGCCCCTCCGCACCGTCCTTGCCCATGCCGGTGAGAATCACCCCGATAGCCTTGGCGCCCGCGGCGCGCGCGCCCGAGCGGAACAGGATGTCCACGGAGGGACGGTGGCCGGAAACCGGCGGCCCGTCGTTGAGCCGGCAGACAAAGCCCACACCATCACGAACGAGCTCGAGATGATGGGCGCCGGGAGCGATATAGACGAAGCCCGGCTGAATGCGTTGATTGTGCGCTGCCTCGCAGACCGTCATCGGGCATTCGCGGTTGAGCCGGCCCGCGAAAGCGGCGGTAAATCGTTCCGGCATGTGCTGGGTCACGAGCGTCGGAGGACAATCCGGCGGCATGTCCATGAGCAGCGTCTTCAAGGCTTCGACGCCGCCGGTGGAGGCGCCGATCATCAAAATCTTGCCGGTCTGCCGATTGAGCGCCTGGCGTTGCGGCAGACGCTCCTTGGGTTGCGCCGAGCGGATGCGCACGCGCGTCTTGGCGGCGGCCTTGACCTTGGCCCTGAGCTCGTCGCCGAGCGCCGCCATGGCGGGCCCGACCGCGTTGGTGGGTTTGGCGACGAAATCGACCGCGCCGGCCTCCAGCGCCTCCAAGGTGACTTCGGTACCTGCCTGCGTAAGGGTCGAGATCATGACCACCGGCATCGGACGCAACGTCATGATCTTGCGCAGGAAGGTCAGACCGTCCATGCGCGGCATCTCGACGTCGAGGGTGACGACATCGGGATTGAGCGCCTTGATCATATCTCGCGCCACCAACGCATCCGGGGCGGAGTCCACGACCTCGATTTCGGGATCTTCGGACAACAATGCGGTCAGCAGTTGGCGCATGAGCGCCGAGTCGTCGATGACAAGCACGCGCACCGTCATGGCTACTTCCTTTTCGCACCGAAGAGTTGAACGTCGCCGGCGGGTTTCTTTTTCATGCCGAAGAGCTGAACTTCGCCGGCGATCGCCTTGGTGCCGGCGAGCTGCTTGGCGTATTCGGACTCCTCGCGGACGATCAGCTCGCGATCGCCGCCGGTCAAAAGCTTGCGCACGACCCGTCCGGTCGCAGGAAAATATTGGATCCGGCGCGGATACGGCCCGCCCAGATCGCGGGCCGTGCAGGAAAGACCCTCGTCCTCCAGATAGCGCAACACGAACTCGGCGTTTTGCGTGCCGATCTGATTGCGGGTGTCGGTCACGTTGCCGCCCCCGAAGACCTTGATCTCCATGCGCTCGCGCGGACATCCCGCCTTGATCAGCTCGTTGATGAGCTTTTCCATCGCGAAATTTCCATAGCGGGTCGATTGCGAATCGCTGCCCCATTGGCCGGCGGCGTCGCTCGCCAGCATGAAATGGTTCATGCCGCCGACCCCGGTCTGGGCGTCGCGAATGCAGGCCGAAACGCACGAGCCCAGCACCGTGACGATGACCTCGTCCGCCCGCGGGGTGATGTAGAATCGCCCGGGCAGGACCTTGATGGTCCAGCTGGCGGTCACGGGATCGTAGAATCCCTTCTCCGTGACGTCGCCGCCGGCCCCCCCGGAGACGGAGGGGCGTCGTAGCGTGGCGGAATCGGCCGTCACGCATCTCTCCGATAGATGGTACGGCCCATGAGCTGCAGACCGGGATGCGATCCGATCAGAGACTCCGAGTGCCCGATATAGAGCCAGCCGCCCGGCCTGATGAGCCGAACGAACCGCTCGATCAGCTTGGCCTTGGTCGGACCATCGAAATAGATCATCACGTTGCGGCAGAAGATCGCGTCGAACGGCCCCTTCATGGGCCAGGTCTGGACGAGGTTGAGCGGTCGAAACGTAATGAGCGAGCGGACGTCTTGCGCCACCTTGATGGTGGACGTCTCGCTTTCCTCGGTCGGCTTGAAGTAGCGGCAGAACGGATCTGGAATGTTGTCGAGCGCGTCAGCCGCATATTCGCCCCGACTCGCCTTGGCCAAGACATCGGTATCGATATCGGTGGCGAGAATCTTCACGTCGTGGCGGTTGATGTCGGCGATCTCGCGCCGCAGCACGAGGGCGATCGTGTAAGGCTCTTCTCCGGTCGAGCAACCGGCCGACCAAATTCGCAGCCGACGCATGGCGCGCTTCTGGTCCTGCTGCGCAAGAATCTGCGCCACGCCTGAGCGGAAATGGGTGAAATGATGCGCCTCGCGGAAGAACTTGGTGTGGTTGGTCGAGATGGAGTTGATGAAGCGCTCGATCTCGCTGCTGTCGTTTTCGAGGTACTCGCGATATTCGCCGAACGACGTCAACCCCAGCGCCCGCAGCCGTCGCGACAGGCGACCATAGACGAGGTTGCGCTTGCTGTCGGAGAGCGAGATGCCGGCGCGCTCGTAGGCAAGCGCCGCCAGGTACTCGAAGTCGCCCTTGGAGAACGCGAATTCCCGTTGTGGGTCGGGCGCGGCGGCGCCGGAATTGGGTGGTGCCGCCGCGGCCGCGCGGACCGACGCCATCCTAGAATTCCTTCCAGTCCGGGTCTTCCGCCATGGCGGTGGCGACCGCCGCCTGCATGCGACCGACCGGGCCCCCGCGCCTGCCGTTGACGGCGGCGGCCGCGATGGCGGCGGACGCCGGCTTGCGGGCGGGTGTAACCTCTCGCTTGGCCGGCGGCTTCGCAGCCGCGCGCGCCACCGGCGCGGGTGCCGGCTTCTTGACGGCATGCGACGCGTCGCCCTCGTCGAGCTTGAAGAAGGCGACCTTGTCGTTCATGGTTTCCGACTGGTGCTCGAGCGTCTTGGCGGAGGCGGCGTTCTCCTCGACGAGGGCGGAGTTCTGCTGCGTCACCTCGTCCATCTGGGTGAGCGCCTTGTTGATCTGATCGATGCCGGTCGACTGCTCGTGGCTGGCCGAGGCGATCTCCGCCACGATCTCGGCGACCTGCTTGATCGAGGCCAGGATCTCGGTGAGCGAGGTGCCGGCCTGATTCACCAGCCCGACGCCCTCCTGCACCTGGCTCGAGCTGTTGGTGATCAGGACCTTGATGTCCTTGGCGGCCTGAGAGGAGCGTTGCGCCAGGCTGCGCACCTCGGAAGCCACCACCGCGAAGCCGCGGCCGGCATCGCCGGCACGGGCCGCCTCGACGGCCGCGTTGAGCGCCAAGAGGTTGGTCTGGCGGGCGATCTCGTCGATCACCCCGATGATGTCGGAGATCTTGCGCGAGGAATCCTCGATCCGCGCCATGGCGTCGACCGCCTTCGCCACCACCTGGCCACCCTTGTCGGCGACGTCGCGCGAGCCGTTGGTCAACTGGTCGGCCTGCATCGCGTTCTCGGCGTTCTTCTTTACGGTCGCCGACATCTCCTCCATGGAGGCTGAGGTCTGCTCCAGGCTGGCGGCCTGCTCCTCGGTGCGCTGCGACAGATCGGTGGTGCTGCTGGAGATCTCGGCCGCCGCATTGGCAACCTCGCGCCCGACCGCCTTGATCTCGGAAATGGTCGATGCGATGCGGTCAGCCATCGAGTTGGCGTCGTTCTTGAGGACCCCGAAGATGCCCTGGTAGTCGGCAGTGATGCGCCGGCTGAAATCGCCCTCCGCGAGCGCGCCGAACATCTGGGCGAGATCCTCCATGGTGGTGGCTACGTTCTCGCACAGCTCGTTCATGGCGCCGCCGATGTTGAGGATGAAGCCGTCCTTGCCCTCGAGCGAGACGCGCTTGGCGAAATCCCCGACCACCGCGGCCTTGACGATGCTGCCGATCGCGGCCTCGAATTCGTCGGTGAGCTTCTGCATGGCGACGCGGCGCTCTTCCGCGGAAAGCTTCTCGGCCGCCTCCTGCTCCGCCTCCAGCTGCTCCATGCGGATGAGCCCTTCCTTGAAGGTCTGGGCTGCGCGCGCATTGTCTCCGACCTCGTCGCCCCGCGTGGTGTAGGGCACCTCGATGCTGTGATCCTTGCTCAGCGTGGTGAGGACATGCGCCATCTTGCGCATCGGCCGCGCGATCGCGAACGAGCCGTAGGCGGCGGATCCGATCAGGGTCAGCACCGCCACGATACCGACACCGAGCGCGATACGCTCGCTGGACGCCATGATCTGCACCTGCGCGGCGGCGACTTGGCTTTCGCGTTCGTTCGAGGACGTCGCAACATCGCTTAACAGCTTTTCAATCTCCGTAGCCATCGGAGCCGCCTCTTCACGCATCATGCGATTGGCCTCGCTGTCGAGATCGCCGATACGCTCGGAGAGGTCGCGGGCCTCGGTGGTGGTGGCGCCCATGCGCTGGCCTTGCAGCGAGAAAATCTCCGCGTTCATGCCGCCGATTTTCTCGACGGCCGCCACATACTTGTCGGTGAGCCCCTTGACGGTTTTTATGCGCTCTTGATTCTCCGGTATCTTCAAGTTCTGCAACAGGAAGTCGATAAAGCCATTCGTGGCTTTCTGCCGGTCATGGAAATAGTCCATCGCCTTCTGCGAAGCGTCCAGCGAGAGGGAGAGACGCATGTCACGCAGGCCGATTTCCAGGCCGCGCAGCGAACCCCTCAGGTCGCTTGCCGCCTTCGAAAGGCTCGACTGCATGGTGGCGTCGTCGACAGCAGCTCGGACGCTGGAATTTCCGATCATCACGGTCGTGATCATCCCGGCCATCAGCATGATGCCGAGCGCGGACGTGATGATGAGCTTCGTGCCGATGCTAAGGTTGCTCAGCCGCAACATGTTTCTCTCCTTCGGACCTGGGCGCCGGGTTCCGGATTGCGAAATCCAAGTGGTAGAGGTGGCCGATATCAGCCTCGAGCGGCCGACATCATCGATCTCAAGCAGCCGTCGCGGACCTCGCTTCTGGATTTGCGGAATCCGCGGTGACGAATTGCTCGGCGAGAAGGTTGGGAAGATCGACCAGCGCGATCATGGTGCCGTCGACGGTGACCAGCCCGGACAGGAAGTCGATGCGCGAGGAGCGCGCGATTTGCGGGACCGGCTGAACCTGGCTCGCTTCGAAGGAGAGAATGTCCAGCACCCGGTCGGCCAGGAGGCCAATGAGGCGCGCCTCCACCTGCACGACGATCACGATATGAAGCGCGGTGGCCTCGGTCTTGCCCTGCCCGAAGCGGCAGCGCAGATCGATGATCGGGACCATGACGCCGCGCAGGTTGAGCACGCCGCGGACATATTCGGGCTGCTTGGGCAGATGCGTGATCTCGGTCCAGCCCTTGATCTCGCGCACCGCCATGATATCGAC
>DASZKX010000131.1:0-15940 GCA_035552735.1 Xanthobacteraceae bacterium | reverse complement strand
TCCCTAACAATCAAGTGTGGCCATTCAATTCGACCCCAATAAGGTTGTTTGGCCGCCAGATCGACACAATACCGTCGACGTCAATCCCTTAACGGTAACATTCGGTTGACGAATGCGTTCCGTCGCCCCGCCAGTTACGGGCACGCACCCTGCTCCTTCAACCTGAAAGCGCGGATTGTCCACTCCTCCTGTCCCAATTTGGGTCAGCGAGGATAGAACGCGTCCCCGCGTGGAACAGATGCGTCCATGAGATACTCAATTCGCAGATTATTTGATTATTGGATCAATTCGGGCAGTAGCCGACCCGGGCCGATACAGTTGGAAAGCGACGAAAATTCGAAGGCCGAAAGCTCTCATCACCGCACTGCTGGCGGCTCCCAATCGCCAATAGTCGATCCTCAAACGCATACAAGCGACGCGGCGCCCGCGCTTCAATTCTCTCGGGCCGCCAAACGCGCATTCGACATCATCGTCGCGGTCGTGGGCCTAGTTGTATTTTCGCCGACGTTTCTGCTTGTCTCGATGGCGATTAAAGTCGACTCCCGCGGGCCTATCTTTCGCCGTCACCGGCTGTACGGCTACGCCGGCGAAGAAATTCTGGTCTGGAGCTTCCGATTCAACGAGGTCACCCCCAGAGCAACTAACAGTCCGCGCGCGACACGTATTGGCCGCATCCTCCGTTCATCCGGCGTTGAAGAGTTTCCCCGGCTCATCAATATTCTCTCCGGCGAAATGTCGGTTGTTGGACCCGAGCCGTTTCTAGCCGCCCCCGAGATACTCCTTCAAGATCAATTCTTGTTACGGTGGCGGCGGCTCAAAATGAGGCCGGGAATCATCGGCTGGGCGCAAGTCAATGGTCGCGGCGGGGAGATCAATAGGCGCGAGGCGATTCAGCGACGAATCGCATATGACCTGTACTACATTGAAAATTGGTCACTCATCTTCGACATGAAAATCATCGCGATGAGTGTGTTCCCCAAAAATACCTGAGAAAAATCGTCAGGCCCAAGATCCGTCTGCCCGTCGAATCCGGCTCGCCGCAGAATGAGCCACGCGGTGATCTTCTTTTGCAGGTGATCTTCTTTTGCATCTGAAAAAGAGGCCGCTCCCGGCCAGCGGCCTCAACACGTCTGCGCTCTCACGCCGACCGGCTGAAATCAGCCTGCATACGCAGCGCGCGTTTGGACCTCGACCTCCGCCGGTGTTGCGGGTTGCGCCGGAAGCTGAAGTACCGTTGCCATCTGACCCTCGCAGAGTTCTGTCAAGAGAACCGTCTGTCCGTCCGGAAATTCGAGGGTGTCGTGGTGCATCCGCGGCTGGTTCTTGTTGATTTGTCGGAAGATGGCCGTGGTGTGATTCAGTGTTCGCCCTTTCCAACCAAGGAACCCCATTGCCGGGACCTTGACCTCGCCGGA
This sequence comes from Xanthobacteraceae bacterium, assembly GCA_035552735.1. Classification (GTDB taxonomy): domain Bacteria; phylum Pseudomonadota; class Alphaproteobacteria; order Rhizobiales; family Xanthobacteraceae; genus VAZQ01. Next base: position 14,525 of record DASZKX010000131.1, on the reverse strand, counting down.
AAATGCAAGCTCGGTACCGGGAAGAACGCAAACCGCCACCGTGGGATCCTCCGGCGCCGCGAAGCCCCGCGTGCCCGCACCGAAGTCACGAGTCGTGAGTTTGTCGCCGACCTTCGCAGGACGCGACATTGTGCTCTGCAAGCTGTAGTCGCACATGCCTAGGAACTCCTCTGTTGAGGCCCCCGGCAGACCGTCTTCGATCAAGCAAGAGAAGATATCACAACGCGCGTCCCCCAGCCAGCCGGCGAAATATTAAATTTGGCAAGCGTTGCGGGGCGAGGCGTCGCCGCCCTTCGTCTTCCTTCCACCGGCCGATGAGCCACCGCCCGCTCGGCCGGCGTGTCCAGGGGTATCAGTGATCACGAGCGGACCCGGGTGCCGGTGCTCAATCCGTGGAGCACCGACAAGCAAGCAGAGGGACCGCGAACAGCTCGCTGAGCGCCGCTGAGCACTCTGTCCTTGACCCAGTCCGGCAAATCAGATTACTCGTGAAATTGAAACTGGCGGATTGCGCCTCGATTGTCATTGCCGGGCATAGCCCGCGAAGACGGGCGTAAACGCCCTTATGTCCCGGGTCGGCTCGTAGGGCGCAATCGCTTTATTGCGCCGCTCGGCGAGGCTGATGGCGCAATAAAGCGATTGCTACGCCCACCGTGCTGGTGGTTTTCCGTCGGTACCGCCACCCCGACGGCGCCCACCCCCAAACCCGAATGACAATGAAAATCCATTGTTCTTTACAATGGGCCGGCTGCATGGCTCAGCAAAAGATTGGAAGGCGCATCTGGTCCCGAGAAGTTGGGCTTTGGTTCAATGCTGGCTTCATCAATGGCTCTACCCATTGCTCGCAATGAACAATTCGATTCTTTTGCAGCTTCGATCCGAAGGCAACGAAGGAATGCCAATTCTGCGCGGCCCTGGACTTTAGAGATTTGGCGGAAAGCCGGTGGGGATTGGTGCGGGCGGCCGGACTCGAACCGGCACAGCTCTTTCGAGCCGAGGGATTTTCATACCAGCTACGGCTTTCGCCGCCTCGCCTTCGCGCGTGCGCGCACCGGCTCGTTTGTGGTCTGGACTATACCTTCACCGTAGCGTCTACGCCTTAGGTGCCGCCCGTCTAGTCTCTACACCTTCGCACCGGTCGGTCGACCGGTGCGCTTGGCTCGGGATTGCCAGGTGAAAGGTTTCCCCGAGTTTGGGCAGTTCTGCATCCCGGGTTTCCCCGAGAGCACTCAAGTTGCTTCAAGTCCCTTGCGTCTACCAGTTCCGCCACGCCCGCACTAAGGTTGAATTATATCGATAAGGCCTTGCCGGCCAAGGGAAAAACGACCGATATCAATGGCTTAATTCTGCGACTTCACGGCCCCTTCGGGTCCACGCCAATCGCGGCACAGCACGCGCTCATTGGGGGCTTTTCTTCTCGTTTTCCGCCCCCTCGCTCTCTTCCTCCTCGTCCTCGAGCTCCGCGTCGGCCGCCGCCCGCATCTCCTTGACGTGGCCGATATACTCCTCGGCGCCCTTCTTTGCCTCGCGCAGGAATTCGCCAAGCTCTTTGTGCAGCCGGTCGAGATCGAGCTTGAGGCCGGCCACCGACGGGCTTTCGACCCCCAGCCCGTAGGCGGTCATGCGCATCCTGATCATGGCGTCGGCCAGCAGTTGGGCGACGTAGACCTCGCTGACCTCCTCCTCTTCCATGAAAGCGTAGATATGCTCGTAGAGAGCGTCGCGATGACGCTCGAACTCTTCGGCGAACTGATCCATCGCGGGATCGTCGTCGGGGATATCATCAGGATCCGACATGGGCATCACTCTCCATTCCGCGCCACGATGTGATCACGCCGCGCCGTCGCGGATCGGCGGCTGGAAGGCGAGCCCGGTATCCCAGGGAAAGAAGATCCAGGTGTCCTGCGAGACCTCGGTGACGAAGGTGTCGACCAGCGGGCGTCCCATCGGCTTGGCATAGACGGCGGCGAAGTGCGCCTCGGGCAGGATCTCGCGCACCATCTTCGCGGTCTGGCCGGTATCGACTAGGTCATCGACCACCAATACGCCCTTGCCGCGGCCGCCGCCGAGCGCCGCGATGCTCACCGCCACCGTCTTGAGCACCTTGAGCTCACCCTGGCTCACATGATCGTAGCTCGCCACGCAGACCGTCTCGATCACCCGAATGCCGAGCTCGCGCGCCACGATCGCGGCCGGCACCAGCCCACCACGGGTCACGCAGACGAGCGCCGCGAACGGCCCGGCTTCGGCGAGCCGCCAGGCCAGCGCGCGGGCATCGCGGTGGAATTGCTCCCAGGAGACCGGGAACGGTCGCTGCGGGGGCGGTTGCACCGGCTCTTGCGCCATGACTGCTCTTTCGTCTTCGCTGGCGCCGCGGCGATTTCACGGAAACCGCTCCAGCATTTTTGCGTTGTCGCATGTTCGGACGGAAAACCGGATGCCACTTTTCCTGAAAATGCTCGCCCGTTCCGGCTCTGTCCGCTCAAAGCGCGAGCTTCACGCGCGCCAGCATGGCGGCGACGGCGTCTTTGGCGGCGGCGAGCTTGTGCGGATCGCGCGCGCGCAGGACCACGTTGGTGTTGGGGCCGCGCGCTTCGTCGAAGAACGGGTAGCTGCCGATCGCCACCTCCGGATAGGCCTTGGCGATCTCGCCCAAGGGCGTGCCGATATCGCCCTCGCGCGCGTCGGCCCGCACCGTCTCCGACAGGATGCGCACTCCTGTCTTGAGCTTGGGCGCCACGCCGTCGAGCATGGCCTGCATGATGCTGGGCACGCCCGCAAGCACGATCACATTGCCCAGCCAGAAGCCGGGCGCGGCCGAAACCTTGTTGAGCACCAGGTCGGCGCCGGCCGGGATGCGGGTCATGCGCTTGCGCGCCTCGTTGAGCTCAGCGCCGGTCTGGGCCAGCCGCTCGTGCAGGATCTTCACGACGCGGGGATCGTAGTCGATCGGCACCCCGAACGCCTTGGCGATCGACTCGGCGGTGATGTCGTCGTGGGTCGGGCCGATGCCGCCGGTGGTGAACACGTAATCGTAGCGCGAGCGCAGCGCATTGACCGCGGCGACGATCTCGGCCTCCTCGTCGCCGACCACCCGGACCTCGCGCAGCGCGATGCCGAGCGCCGTCAGATATTCCGCGATATAGCCGATGTTCTTGTCCTTGGTGCGCCCGGACAGGATTTCGTCGCCGATGACCAGCACAGCGGCGGTGACTTCAGGCGCGGAAGATTCCGTCATGATGATCCTTGATCCCGGCTCGCCCCGCGGCCCATTCTGCGGGCCGCCAACACCCTAACCTGCCATTGTGCGCTATCATGCTTCAAGCCACCTGCAAATCGCTCCCCAACCGCCCCACCCCACCCTCACCTGCCACTCCGCTCCGCTCCCGCCCCGCCTCGGCCCGCCCACAAAGGAAGCCTCACCGTGATCGACCTCTATACCTGGACCACGCCCAACGGACGCAAGATCTCCATCCTGCTCGAGGAGCTGGGAATGCCCTATACGGTGCATCCCGTCGACATCGGCAAGGACGAGCAGTTCAAGCCGGACTTCCTCAAGATCAGCCCAAACAATCGCATTCCCGCGATCGTCGACCGCGACACCGGCTTCTCCCTGATGGAGTCGGGGGCGATCATGCTCTACCTCGCCGAGAAGGCCGGCAAGCTGCTGCCCAAGGAGCTCGAGGCCCGCTATCGCGTGGTCGAATGGCTGATGTGGCAGATGGGAGGGCCGGGCCCGATGTTCGGGCAGGTCCACCATTTCGTGAAATACAACCCCGGCAAGGCGCCCTATGCGGAGGAGCGCTATCTCAAGGAGGCGCACCGCCTCTATGGCGTGCTGGACCGCCGGCTGGCCGACCACGAGTTCGTGGCGGATGCTTACTCGGTCGCCGACATCGCCATCTGGCCCTGGGTCTCGCGCTTCGAATGGCAGACCGTGGATCTCCAGCAGTATGCCAATGTGCTGCGCTGGTACCGCACCATCGCGGCGCGACCGGCGGTCCAGAAGGGCTACCACGTGCCCAAGAAGGTCCAGGAGATTCCGATCCCGTGAACTGCGAACCGTGAGTCTCGGGGTCACCCCTCCGGGCGGCATGGTGGATTCGTAGGCTCGCCCTTGCATTGACCATGCGTCTGCCTAAATCCTAGGCAATGTTCGCGTTGGAGGGTCTGGGGCCTGCCCCGGTCACCCTTTCCTTGCCGTACCTGCAGCCGCGCTTTGGATTGGCGCGGAGTTTGCAGCTAACGATTTGAATGCGCGCGGTCTTTGCAGTGGGGCGCGATCGCGCGAGCAGGGGACGCCGTCGCGCCAGCAGGGAATCCGAATGACGGTCGCGTTCGACGAGATGAGCGGGGTGGATGGCGCGTCGCGACCGCCCTATGGCGAGCTGTCGCGCTGGCTCGGCGAGATTCCCTCCGATGTGCTCGATTATCGCCGGCGCGAGGCCGAGCTCCTGTTCCGCCGCATCGGCATCACCTTCTCGGTCTACGGCGAGGCCGATGCGCAGGAACGCCTCATCCCGTTCGATGTCCTGCCGCGCATCATCTCGGCCGCCGAATGGGACCTGCTGCGCGTGGGGCTGGAGCAGCGGATCAAGGCCATCAACCTCTACATCAAGGACGTCTACGGGCGACGCGAGATTCTCAAGGCCGGCCTGATCCCGGAAGACCTGGTGTTTCAAAATCCGGTCTTCCGGCCGGAGATGAACGGCCAGAAGGTGCCCCATGACATCTATGTCCATGTGGGCGGCATCGACATCATCCGCATCGATGCCGATACCTTCTACGTGCTGGAGGACAATGCCCGCACCCCCTCCGGCGTCTCCTACATGCTGGAGAACCGCGAGATCATGCTGCGGCTGTTCCCGGAGCTGTTCGCCCGCCACCGCGTGGCGCCGGTCGAGAACTATCCGGACGAGTTGCTGGCGACCTTGAAATCGGTCGCGCCCAGCACCACCAACTCGGATCCGACCGTGGTGCTGCTCACCCCCGGCGTCTACAACTCGGCCTATTACGAGCATTCCTTCCTGGCCGACAAGCTCGGCGTCGAGCTGGTCGAGGGACGCGACCTGTTCGTCAAGGACGAGCTCGTCTACATGCGCACCACCCAGGGGCCCAAGCGCGTCGACGTGATCTATCGGCGCATCGACGACGATTTCCTCGACCCGCTGGCCTTCCGCGCCGATTCCGCGCTCGGGGTGCCGGGCCTGATGTCGAGCTACCATGCCGGCAATGTCACGCTCGCCAATGCGGTCGGCACCGGGATCGCCGACGACAAGGCGGTCTACAGCTACATGCCCAAGATCGTGAAGTTCTATCTCGGCCAGGAGCCGATCCTGAAGAACGTCCCGACCTGGCGCTGCCGCGAAACCGACCACTTGGCTTATGTGCTCGAGCACCTGGAGGAGCTGGTGGTCAAGGAGGTGCATGGCTCGGGCGGCTACGGCATGATGATCGGGCCGAAATCCGACAAGGCCACGATCGCGGCATTTCGCGCCAAGCTCAAGTCCAGCCCGAAGAACTTCATCGCGCAGCCCACCCTTGCGCTCTCCACCTGCCCGACCTGCGTGGAGGAAGGCGTCGCCCCGCGCCATGTCGATCTGCGCCCGTTCGTGCTGACCGGACGCGACCGCATCCGCATCGTTCCGGGCGGGCTCACCCGCGTGGCGTTGAAGAAGGGTTCACTGGTGGTCAATTCGAGCCAAGGCGGCGGCACGAAGGATACCTGGGTGCTGGATTCCTGACGATGCTCTCCCGTACCGCCGATAATCTGTTCTGGCTCGCCCGCTACGTCGAGCGCGCCGAATGCCTCGCCCGCATCCTCGAGGTGACGCAACGCGTCACCACCTTGCCGCTCGCCTATGTGGGCTCGACCAACGAATGGGAGTCGGCGATCGAGACCGCCGGCTGCGCCGCCGCGTTCGCCAGCAATTACGAGGAGGCGAACGAGGAGACCGTCATCGACTTCTTGTGCTTCTCCACCGCCAACCCCTCCTCGATCCGCAGCTGCTTCGAGATCGCGCGCACCAATGCGCGCGCAGTGCGCACCGCGCTCACGGTCGAGATGTGGGATGCCATCAACGGGACCTGGCTCGAGCTCAAGCGCTTCGGCAACGGCCCCACCTCGCGCGAGGAGTTCATGCGCTTCCTGCGTTGGGTGCAGGAGAACTCGCTGCGCTTCGACGGCTCGGCCTACCGCACCATGCTGCGCAACGACGCCTATTGGTTCTCCCGTCTGGGCGTCTACATGGAGCGGGCCGACAACACCGCCCGCATCCTCGACGTCAAATATCATCTGCTCTTGCCGGCCAACGAGCGCGTCGGCGGACCGCTCGATTATTTCCAGTGGGCTGCGATCCTGCGCTCGGTCTCCGCGCTCACCGCCTACCATTGGGTCTATCGCGAAAGTGTCAAGCCGTGGCTGATCGCCGACCTTCTGATCCTCAAGGACGAGATGCCGCGCTCGCTCGCGAGCTGCTACAGCCAGATGGTCCAGAATCTCGACCACATCGCCCGCGCCTACGGCCGCCAAGGCGCGGCCCAGCGCAAGGCGCGCTCCATCCGGGCCCGTCTCGAGAACAGCCGGATGGAGGAAATCTTCAAGGAGGGGCTGCACGAATTCATCGACGGATTCATCGACGACAACAACGAGCTCGGAGCGGCGATCAGCGAGCAATATCTGATGTGAGGGCGCAGCCGCGGTCCGGATCGCGAATCATCAAGGCCGATCAATCAGAATATCGGTTGCGGCGCGCAGGAAGGCCTCGGTCTCGGCCCGCGGATCCACCGCCGCGACAACGCGATCCGCGGTCGCGACCGCGGCAGTGAAGTGGTGCGTGTGCCAATGCCCGAGCGGCGCCAAGGACGGCAGGGATGCGACATCGGGCGGCGGATAGAGGCTGACGTAGAAATACGGTTGATCGTAATACGCGTCCCCAGGCGAGAAGCCGACGCCGACCGTGTGCGTACCGGCTCCGGTGTGGAGCGGGATCAAGCTGTCGAGATCGAAATGATGCGGCCAGCAACGCACCGGCGGAGCCTCGATGCCACGGGCGACGATGCTCCGCCGCGTCTCGCCCAGGACGTCGTCGGCGTTCGCGTACCAGGCGGCGAGCGCAGCCAATGCCGGGGCCAGCCCGGGCCCCCCATACGGCGCACCGTGTCCGATCGGATGCTCGGGCATCTGATAGGGCGAGGGCCGGTCGAGCGCATCGGCATCGAGGCCTTTATTGGCGCTCAGATGCCAGCCGAGCCACTGGCGGATTTCGACATCGCCCCGGCCCTGCAGGTCGATCGATTGCGGCGGCGTCATGCTGTCCCAAAGGGTGAGCATCAATTGCGCGATGTTCAATCCAACAACGGCGCCTTGCGGCAGAGTGTGGGTCGTGAACCCCGTGATGGCGTCGTTCCAGCCGAGATTGGTATGGTGGTCGTTGGGCGCCGGCGTCGCATAGGCGCGCGCCGCACGAGCAAGCCATTGCACCGCATAATGGGCTTGCAGCCGCGCCTCGCGCAGGGCGCCCCGATCAACACTGTCGATCTTGCGCCACGATGGTGCGCTCACCGGCCGATCTCCGTCTTGCTGTCGCGTTCCGGCGGAACTCTTATCCGAAGGCGCGCAGATCATATCGGCCGGCTCGGGCGCACGGAAGCCGCGATCGCTCCCCTCGCGGCGCGCCGAACCGGGCGCTCGCCGCCGGCGGCATTTTCAGCAAGAACGGCAACAATGGATTGCGGTTTCCCGCCCGAAAATGCCACAACGGTTCCAGGTGATGCCGGCCATGCGTCTTAGCATCTCGCACAAAACGACCTACCAATATGTGCCGCCCGCCACCCGGGTGATCCAGGTGCTGCGGCTCACGCCGCGCAATCACGACGGCCAATATGTGGTGGACTGGCGCATCGACGTGTCGGCCGATTGCCGGCTCGACCAGCACGAGGACGCCTTCGGCAACATCACCCACTCGTTTGCGGCCGATGGCCCCCTGCCCGAGCTTTCGCTTCTGGTCGAAGGCGAGGTGGAGACGCGGGATGCCCAGGGGATCGTGCGCGATGCGCTTGAGCGGTTTCCGCCCAGCCTTTACCTGCGTGAGACGGCGCTGACGGCCTGTGACGCCGACATTGCGGCGTTCGCGGCGGCGGCGCGGCAATCGGAGCGCGATGACGCCCTCAAGGTGCTGCATCGCCTGCTCGAGAGCCTGCACGACCAGATGCATTGGGACGACGATCCGACCTATGTGGAGACCACGTCGGCGGCCGCCTTCGCGCTCAAGCACGGGATTTGCCAGGACTTCGCCCATATCTTCATCACCGCCTCCCGCAGCCTCGGCATTCCGGCGCGCTACGTAGGCGGTTACTTTTGCCGGGACGACGGCGCGGCCGCGCCGAGCGCCGGCCACGCCTGGGCGGAAGCCTTCGTGCCCGATCTCGGCTGGGTCGCGTTCGATCCCGCCAGCGGCATGTGTGCCACCGACGCCTATGCGCGCGTGGCGGTCGGCCTCGATCACTTGGGCGCCGCGCCGGTACGCGGCATGCGCTATGGCGGCGGGACCGAAACCTTGGCGGTGAGTATCCATGTCGACCAGGCGTCGCGCCAGACGCAGAGCTGATCCGGCATTGCTCGCCCGCCACCGGGCTGGCTATAAGGGCTCACGCGAATTCGCCGGGATTGTTGCACCACCATGACCTATTGCTGCGGAATTCTCGTGCGCGACGGCCTGGTGATGTTCGCCGACACGCGCACCAATGCCGGCGTCGACAACATCTCGACCTTCCGCAAGCTGCATGTCTTCTCGCAGCCCGGCGAGCGCATCCTGGCGATTGCAACCGCCGGCAATCTGTCGATCAGCCAATCGGTGGTGAGCATGCTGCGTGAGGGATTCGAGAATCCCGATACCGGCGAGACCGAAACCCTGATGAACGCCCCCACCCTGTTCCAGGCAGCGCAGCGCGTCGGCCGCACCATTCGCGAGGTCTTCAACGAGGAGGGCAAGACCCTCGAGGCCTCCGACGTCAAGTTCGACGTCTCGTTCCTGCTGGGCGGGCAGATCAAGGACGAACGCCCGCGGCTTTTCATGCTCTACTCCGCCGGCAACTTCATCGAGTGCACCCAGGACACGCCTTATCTTCAGATCGGCGAGCACAAATACGGCAAGCCGGTGCTCGACCGCGCCATCACGTTCGATTCCGATCTCTACGACGCGCTCAAGATCGGCCTGGTCTCGGTCGACTCGACCATGCGGTCCAATCTCAGCGTCGGCCTGCCGCTCGATATCGTGATCGCCCGGCGCGACGCCTGCGACGCCGAGCTCAACTACCGCATCGAGCCTGGCGAGCCCTATTTTCACGACCTGCGCGAACGCTGGTCGGCGGCGCTGCGTGCGGCCCATGCCGGCATTCCCCGGCCGCCCTACAAGACCAATCGTTGATTGCTCCTGTCGGAGTATTGGCAAGCTGCCCGCAGGCAACGCCGGATAACCTGCTTTAAGCGGCCCGAATCCTCGCCGTTGTTTACCAATGATTAACGCCGCGGCGCAAAAGGCCGCCGGCGGCGGCCGACAAATCGCCGTTTGGCGCGGACCTCAAGCCAAATGAAATCATTCTTGCCTAGCCTGCGGGCACGAAAAACCCTTGGACGGTGGGATACTTGACCGGAGATCGGTCCACAATCGGCAGCGCCCGCAGGTACCTCGGCTGGAGCCACATGCGCCCGAGCGTAGTGGTTCCGATCGGCGTCATCGTGGCTGTCGCAATCGTGTGCGTGGTGGTGGCTGCTCTCAGCTCCGCCCAGCGCGCCGACGGCGTCGCGCTCGACAACGAACGGCAGCTGTTCACGCGCGCCCTGACCAATCAAGGCGAACGCGTGCTGCGCGACATCTCGGCCGTGGCCACCTCGGAGGCCGCCTATCGCCGGATTCGCACCAATTTCGATTCCGATTGGGTCCAGATATCCGTGGGCTTGCGGCTGCAGTCGTTCTTCGATCACGATTTCGTCTTCGTCACCGATCCCTCCGATCATCTGCTGTATGCCTCGCTCGGTCGCCGCAGCGTCGATCCGAACTGGTTCAACTCGGTCCAATCGGAGCTCCAGCCGGTCCTCGACGCCATGCGCGGCGGCGTCGATCCCGGCGAAGGCGTCGTCATCGACGTGACGGGCCTCGGCACCCATCGCGCCGCCCTCCTGCAATCGTTCCTCGGCCGCCCCGCCATCGTCGGCGCCGTCGCGGTCGCCAACGGCGATGAAGCGGCCGCCGAGGTCGATGCCAACGCCCCGGTCATCGTGAGCGTGAAGCTCATCGACGGGGACTTGCTGGGAGAGATCGCTTCGCAGCTGCGCCTGACCAATCTGCGTAATGTCGCCGACCGGGCCGCCGCCCCCGGCGACTATGTCTTCGATCTGACCGACAAGCAGGGCCGGTCGCTCGCCCGCTTCGCGTGGACGCCGCGGCGGCCGGGCGCCGAGATCCTCAACAGCGTCACCCCGTTCATCAGCATCGCGCTGGGCGGCTTCGTGCTGCTGGCCGGCCTGGTGCTGCGGCACATGCGCAGGACGGCGGCCACGATCGCGGCCGGCGAGACTCGGCTGCGCCATTTGGCCCTCCACGATCCGCTGTGCGGCCTGCCCAACCGGATCTTCTTCAGCGAACGGCTGGAGACGATAATCGAGAGCGTCAAGGACGGTGCGGCGCCGGCCGCGATATTCTACATCGATCTCGATCACTTCAAGGACGTCAACGACACGCTCGGACACCCGATCGGCGACGAACTGATCCGCTGCGTGACACAGCGCCTCACGCAGACGCTGCGCGGCGATGATCTGGTGGCGCGGCTGGGAGGCGACGAATTTGCGGTCATCACCTCGGCCGGCTACGACCAGGCCACATTGGAGACGATCGGCACCCGCATCATCGCCTCGCTCTGCTCCCCGTACTCCATCGCCGACCAGACCATCGTGATCGGCGCCAGCATCGGGGTCGCCGTCATCAACCAGCACGTCGGTGCGGTGTCGGACGTCATGCGGCATGCCGACATGGCGCTCTATCGGGCGAAGAACGAAGGCCGCAACCGCGCCTGCATCTACGACACCGCGATGGACGACAATATATTGAAGCGCAAGGTGGTCGAAAACAACCTGCGGGCCACGATCGAGAAGGGCGAGCTGCAGGTCGCCTATCAGCCGATCGTCAACAACAGCGGCGAGACGGTGGTCGGCGTCGAGGCCTTGTGCCGCTGGAGGCATCCGGAACGCGGCGAGATCCCGCCGTCCGAATTCATCCCGATCGCCGAGCACAGCGGCCTCATCATCGCGCTTGGCGAATGGGTGCTGCGCCAGGCCTGCCTCGACGGCAAGGCGTGGCCGGACATTACGGTCTCCGTCAACGTTTCGCCGCTGCAGTTCCGGCGGGCCGATTTCGTCGACGTGGTCGAGCGCATCCTGCACGAGACCGGATTCGACGCGACCCGGCTCGAGCTCGAGGTCACCGAGAGCACGCTCCTGGGCAATGTCGATACCGCCGAGCTCGCCATGTTCCGGCTCAAGGCGCTCGGCGTGCGGCTGGCGCTCGACGATTTCGGCACCGGTTATTCGAGCCTGCTCTACCTGCGCCGTTTTCCGTTCGACAAGCTCAAGATCGATCGCAGCTTCGTCCATAGCATAGAGCGGGCCGCAGATGCGGCCGCGATCGTGCATGCGGTCGTCAGCCTCGGCCGGGGTCTGGGCATGAAGGTGACCGCCGAAGGCGTCGAGACCGCCGAGCAACAATTGTTCCTGCGCGCCGCGGGCGTTCACATGATGCAGGGATATCGATTCGGCCGCCCCGGCAGCGCGGCCGAGATCGACATGCGGCTGTCGGTCCCGGGCTCCTTCACGATCAGCGACGCCTCGAGCGACCTCGCCATGGCCGGCTGATCGGCCAACCCGACCATCGTGGTCCATTGCTGGCTCGCGCCCTGTCGCCACCCTCCCGCAGGGGGCCCTGTCGCGGCCCTCGTGCGCCCACAAGGGGGCCCAGAGGCGCCCCTACCGCGGCTCGCAGGATTGCGGCCGCGACCCCTGTCGGCCAGGATGGCGCCCGCGCCAAACGCTTTGCAGGGAAGATTTCAATGAATCCGCCGACCAAGATCGCCCTCGTCACCGGTGCCGGGACGGGAATCGGAAAATCCGTCGCTTTGGCCTTGATGCGGGAGGGTTATGCGGTCGTGCTCGCCGGCCGGCGGCAGGACAAGCTGGACGAGACTGTCGCCGCCGGCACCGCGATCGGGGGGCGGAGCCTGGCGGTGGCGACCGACGTGAGCGACCCGCAGTCGGTCAAGGCATTGTTCGCCAGAACCAAGAAGACGTTCGGGCGTCTCGACGTGCTGTTCAACAATGCCGGCATCGGGGCGCCGGCCGTGCCGCTCGAAGAGCTGCCCTTGGAGACCTGGAAAAAGGTCCTCGACATCAATCTCACCGGCATGTTCCTGTGCACGCAGGAAGCCATCAGGCTCATGAAATCGCAGGATCCGCGCGGCGGGCGCATCATCAACAACGGCTCGATCTCCGCCCATACCCCGCGCCCGCACGCCGTCGCCTACACCACCACCAAGCACGGCGTCACCGGCCTCACCAAGCAAACCGCGCTCGACTGCCGCGGTTACGATATCGCCTGCGGCCAGATCGACATCGGCAATGCCGGAACGCCGCTGACCGAACGCATGGTCGCCGGCGTCCTGCAGCCCGACGGCAGCAAGCGGCCGGAGCCGCGCATGAATGCCGACGACGTCGGCAAGGCGGTGATCTACATGGCGGGATTGGGGCTCGACACCAACGTGCTGTTCATGACCGTGATGGCCAACCTGATGCCCTTCGTGGGACGCGGCTAGCACCGGCGCGGGTGGCGCCGGGATCTATCCGTCGGGCAGCAGCGTCACCTTGATGCGGGCACCGGCCTGCACGCGGGCGAGCGCCTTCACGTCGGACAGGGCCTTGGCGAAGATGTTGCAGGGGCTGGCGAGTCGCGTCTCCTGATCCTGGCTGATCGGGGTGCGGCCGAAGCCGATGGCGATGCAACGGCCTTCCGGCCAGTAGGCGATCTCGCCCGGCACCACCACGGCGCGGGCGTCGGGCTCGCGCGCCGCCTCGACCGGCACCTCGAAATAGACCTCTTCGCCCCAAGTCTGTGCCGATGACGTGAGCGCCGCGGCCGCGGCCGGCAGCGTCGCCGCGACCAAGCGGGCAGTCGGCGTGTCGAAAAGCTCGGCGTCGAGCACCAGCGTTCCGAAATCAAAGCGAATACGCGGCATGGCGGCGTCCCTCGTTTCCACACTATCATGATCATGCCCGGCGCCGGCAGCTCGGGGCGGGGCATGACGATGATAAGGGCATGGAGCATGCAGGAATTGCAATCGGCGTTTGGCATGGCGGCGTTGCTGGCGATCGCCTGGATCATCAGCGAGAACCGCTGGGCGGTGTCGCTGCGCCAGGCCGCGGTCGGGCTTGCCGTCACCTTCGCGACCGCCGTCCTGTTCCTCAAGGTGCCGGAGGTCACGGCGGGATTTGCCGCGATCAATCATGTGGTCGACGCCATCGCCGACGCCACCAAGGCCGGAACCGCATTCGTGTTCGGCTATGTGGGCGGCGGGCCGCTGCCGTTCGAGCTGAAGGTCCCGGGGGCCGAGTTCAGCCTGGCCTTCCAGGCGCTCCCGGTGGTGCTGGTGATGAGCGTGCTGACCTCGCTGCTGTTCCACTGGCGCATCCTGCCCCCGATCGTGCGCGGCCTGTCCTGGGTGCTGGAGCGCACGCTCGGGGTCGGCGGCGCGGTCGGGCTGTCGACCGCGGCCAATATCTTCCTTGGCATGATCGAGGCGCCGCTGTTCATCCGCCCCTATCTGGTGGCCCTCACCCGGGCCGAGCTCTTCATCGTGATGACCGCCGGCATGGCCTGCATCGCCGGCACTGTGCTGGTGATCTACGCCACCATGCTGGGGCCGGTCATTCCCAATGCCCCCGCCCATCTGGTGGTGGCCTCGGTGCTGGACGCGCCCGCCGCCATCCTGATCAGCCTGATCATGGTTCCCGATCCGAGCCGCCGGCGCACCGGCGGCACCCTGCCGACGGTCGAAAGCGCCGCGTCGAGCACCATGGATGCGATCGCGCGGGGTGCCGCGGCCGGCCTCGAGCTCCTGCTCAACATCTGCGTGATGCTGATCGTGCTGGTGGCGCTCGTCCATCTCACCAATGCCATCCTGGGTCTGTTGCCGGCGCTCGGCGGTGCACCGATCTCGCTGCAGCGCGCGCTCGGCTATGTGATGGCGCCGGTCTGCTGGCTGATGGGCATTCCGTGGAAAGATGCGGTGACGGCCGGCGGGCTCATGGGGATCAAGACGATCCTCAACGAGTTCATCGCCTATATCGAGCTCTCGAAGCTGCCGCCCGAGGCGCTCGACCCGCGCTCGCGCCTGATCATGCTCTATGCGATGTGCGGCTTCGCCAATTTCGGCAGCCTCGGCATCATGATCGGCGGGCTCGCCACCATGGCGCCGGAGCG
>DASZKX010000130.1:0-7316 GCA_035552735.1 Xanthobacteraceae bacterium | reverse complement strand
GCGCGACGTCATGCGGGTCGCGGCCGCGATCCGCACATAGGGATCGCGCGTCCATTTCTCGTCGGCATGCATGAAGGCGTGGAAGCCCAGCTGCTCGGCGAGCTTCACCTGCTCCAGAAAGCGGACGTTGGTTTCCTCGCCAAGCGAGCAGACGGATACTCTCATGGATCAAGCCTCAATCAAATGAACTGTTTTGCGCGGGGAAGACGACACGCGGCGCTCCTCGCCCCGCGCGCGAGGAGAGGGCGACACGGCAAGGCGGAAAACCCGATCGCGGCCCGGTGAGGGGGGCGTTTCCACAGGCTCAGATTCGCGGATGCGCCCCCTCATCCCGCCCTTCTCCATAGCCCGTCGTAGACGGGCGTAAACGCCCTGATGGCACGCGGGGAGAAGGAGTGAAATGCCGTGCGTCCCTGAAAACGGATTCGCCGTCATTTCTTGTCGACGCTGCGCAGGCCGCCGTAGGACGGGTAGGTTTTCGCCCACTCGCTCGGATAGGCGCGATCGATGCCCTTGGTGAAGTAGGAGCCGACGGTGAGATCGATCGGCACGTCGATGATCCAGGGCCGGCGGCTGGCGACGGCTTTGCGCAGGGTGGGCCCGAGCAGCTCGGGGTCCTCGATGCGGGCGCCTTCCGCCCCGTAGGCGTGGGCGAGCTGCACGTAATCGGGATTGTAGCGCTCGCCGGTGTCCTTGCGGGTGAAGCTGCACCACGGATGCGAGCGCTGGTAGGAGCGCTCCATGCCTTTGCGCTCGATGCCGAATTCGTAATTGTTGAGGATCACCCAGACGGCCGGCAGATTGTACTCGACCGCGGTGCAGACCGCCTGATTGACCATGTTGAAGGCGCCGTCGCCGGTGAGCACCACCGCGGGCCGCGATGGATCGGCCGCCACGCCACCCACCACTCCGGACGCCGCCCAGCCCATCTCGGCCATGCCGGGGCTGATCTGCCAGGCGCCGGGCCGGCGGATGCGCATATAGGCCTCGGCGTATTGGGTGACGTCGCCGATGTCGATATAGGCGACCCCGTTCTCGCCGATCGCCTCGCCGACCTCGTAGACCAGTCGCGCCGGATGCACCGGCGCGGTCTTGGCATGCAGCAGCGGCTCGATCTCCTTGAGCCAGGCGGTGCGATAGCCGCGCGCGCGCTTGATCCAGTCCTGATGCTTGGGATTGGGGCCTTTGCTGGCGGCGGCCAGATCCTCGAGGAACAGCCGCGCATCGCTCACCAGGCCGAGCTCGACCGGGAAATTGCGCCCGATCTCGGTGCCGTCGACATCGACCTGCACGATCTTGGTCTGGCTGACGTCGTAGATCGAGCCCTTGCGCCAATTGGCGGTGTGATTGTCGGAAAAGCGCGCCCCGATCCCGACGATGAGATCGGCTTCGCGCGAGGCTTCCGCGGCGCTGGCCCAGCCGGAGCGGCCGAGGGTGCCGAGCGACAGCGGATGATCCTCGGAAATCTGGCCCTTGGCGGGCAGCGTGGTGGCGACCGGAATCTGCAGCTTTTCCACCGCGGCGCGGAGCGCATCGGCGGCCTGCGCCCGAATCACGCCGCCGCCGGCGAGCAAGAGCGGACGCTCTGCCTGCGCGATCATGTCGGCGACCTTGCGCACGCTGTCCTCCCCGGCGCGCGCGCGCCCGAGCGTGGGGCCACGCCGAAACGGCGGCTCGATCTCGCCTTCCACCTCGGCGAGCTGGATATCGTAGGGCAACTGCACGAACACCGGGCCCGGCCGTCCGGAGGTCGCGACCTTGACGGCGGTGTTGAGCACCTCGATGGCGCTGTCGGGCCGGATGATCAGCCAGCAGCCCTTCACCACCGGGCGGAACACATTCAGCGCGTCCTCGTGCCCGTGGTAGAAAATCTCCTGCATGCCGGCCTTGCCCATGAAATGGGTAGTGCCGGAGCCGGCGATGATCAGCACCGGGGCGGAATCGTGCATGGCGCTGGCGGCGGCGCCGACCGCATTGAGCAGGCCCGGACCTTTGTTGATGATGACGGGCGCCATCTTGCCGGTGAGGCGGTAGAACATATCCGCCATATGCACCGCATGCGCCTCATGCTTGGCCTGGATGCCCTCGAGCGTATTGGTCTTGGGCGTCAGGGCATCCATAAAGGGCCAGATCGAGCCGCCGGCATATCCAAAATACTTATGGAATCCAGCAACTTCGAACCATTCGGCAATCGCGTCGACAACCCGCACGGCGGCTTAATCTCCCGGTCTGGTCAGGGCTTCCCTGCGCAACAAAATGCAGGGGCTGGACTCCTTGCAACAAAATTCGTTGCTGTCAACGCGTACAAATGCCGCCCTGGGGTGCGCGGAGGCGAAGGTCGGGATGGGCGATGCTGGGTTGCGGAAACGCGGTCACGGCCATTGCGATGGACGGACATATTTGCTACCAAGTAGTAATATTTGCCACCCAACAGCATCCAGGGACATGCCCCCATGGCCGATATCCAGAAAGTCAGCGTCGCCCTGACTGGCGAGCAGCTCGCCGCTCTCAAGGCCGCCGTCGAGGCCGGCGAATATGCGACCACAAGCGAGATCGTCCGCGAAGCGATTCGTGACTGGCAACTCAAACGCGAGCTTCGCCAGGAAGACATCCGTCGCCTCCGGCAGTTGTGGGACCAGGGTAAGGCCAGCGGCCCGGCGCAGCCCTTCGATATCGAGCGAACCATTGCGACAGCCAGAGCGCGGCTCAAAACGGCTCGCGAAGAGTGACACACGTGTCGTCATATTGCCTGCCGCAGAGAGCGACCTGGAAGACATCTGGTCGACGATCGCGGCTGATGATCCGCTGACGGCGACGCGGATAGTTCGCACGATTGGCGCCAAGATCGGCGGCTTGGCGCAACATCCACGCCTTGGACCGCGACGCCCTGATATTCAACCGGCTGTCCGCATGTTGGTAGAGGGGCCGTACCTCATTCTCTTTGAAACTCATCCCGACACTGACGTAGGTCCGATTGACGAAGTCGATATCGTCCGCGTCGTGGACGGCCGGCGTGACCTGACAAAATTGTTCTGAGCACAGCGATCGAACGTGTGCGCTCCGTCATTCCGGATGCGGCCTCTTCCCGTCACAGCCCCGTCTGGGTCACGAACTTGGTCACCAGATACGCCTCGATCGCCTCGCTGCCGCCTTCCGAGCCGTAGCCGGAGTCCTTGACGCCGCCGAGCGGCGTCTCGATCGGGGCGAGGCCGTGGTGATTGATCGAGACGGTGCCGGATTCGAAGGCGGCCGCGACGGCGGCCGCGGTCTTGATCGATCGCGTGTAGGCGTAGGCGGCGAGCCCGTAGGGCAGGCGGTTGGCTTCCGTGATCGCCTCGTCGAAGCTTCCGAACGGCAGCATGATGGCGATCGGGCCGAACGGCTCCTCGTTCATCACGCGGGCGTCCGGCGGCACGTCGGTGAGCACGGTGGGCTCGAAGAAATAGCCGGTATTGCCGATGCGTCGTCCGCCGGTGCGCACGATGGCGCCTTTGGATACCGCGTCCGCGATGAAACCTTCCATCGCCTCTACCCGGCGCGCGGTCGCGAGCGGCCCCATGGCGACACCGGCCGTCATGCCGTCGCCGACCTTCACGGCCTTGGCAGCGGCGACGAAACGATCGACGAACGGCTCATAGAGCTCGTCATGCACGATGAAGCGGGTCGGCGCGACGCAGATCTGGCCGGCATTGCGGAATTTGTTGGCGCTGAGAATCTTGGCCGCCGCATCCACATCGGCATCCGCGAACACGATCGCGGGCGAATGCCCGCCGAGCTCCATGGTGACACGCTTCATGTGCGCGCCGGCGAGCGCGGCGAGATGCTTGCCGACCGGCACCGAGCCGGTGAACGAGACCTTGCGGATAGTCGGATGCGGGATGAGGTACTCCGAGATCTCCGCCGGCACCCCATAGACCAGATTGAGCACGCCGGCCGGCAGGCCCGCATCCGCCAGCGCCTGCACCAGGGCGGCGCAGCTGGCCGGGGTTTCCTCCGGTCCCTTGAGGATCACCGAGCAGCCGGCCGCGAGCGCCGCCGCCACCTTGCGGGCCGCCTGGTTGATGGGGAAATTCCAGGGCGTGAAGGCCGCGACCGGCCCGACCGGCTCCCTGGTCACGATCTGCTGCACCGTGTCGCTGCGCGCCGGGATCACGCGTCCGTAGGTGCGCCGCGCCTCCTCGGCGAACCAGTCGAGAATGTCGGCGCCGCTCACCACCTCGCCCTTGGCCTCGGCCTGCGGCTTGCCGTGCTCGCGGGTCATGACGGGCGCGATCGCCTCGGCGCGGGCGCGCAGGAGATCGCCGGCCCTGCGCAGAATCTTTCCCCGGTCATAGGCGGAAACTTTTCGCCAGGCCTTGAAGCTCCGGTCCGCTGCGGCGAGCGCGCGATCGAGATCGGCCGGCGCGGCGCGCGCCACGCTGCCGATGGTCTCGCCGGTCGCCGGATTGAGCACCGGCAGGGAGGCGCCGCCGCTGCCGCCGCTCCAGGCGCCATCGATGAAGAGGTGAACGTCGCAATTCGCAGCCATTTTTATCCTCCCTTGTCCCGGGCGCAGCGCAGCGCGCAGCTCATAAGGGCGTTTACGCCCGTTTTCGCGGCCTATGCGGAGCGGCGCACCGCTGGTCCGGGACCGTTCCAAACTCGGAATATGGAACGGTCCCGGGTCTGCAGTGCACCACTGAAGGAGTGCTGCACCGCGCCCGGGACACGCGTCCGAAACCCATATTGACCGGTTTTGGGTCTATGGTCTATGGTTAGTCCATTAGCCCCGGAAAGACCACATCGCGAATGAGCTCGGTTTCCACCATAGCCCCCATGTTCCAAAGCCTCGGGCGGCGCAGCGCCTATCTGGAGGTGGCGGACCGGATTCGCGCGACCATCTTCAACGACAAGCTGGCGCTGTTCCAGCGCATGCCGTCCGAGCGCGATCTGGCGGCACAGTTCGGGGTGAGCCGCGTGGTGGTGCGCGAGGCGATCCGCACCCTCGAGTCGAGCGGTCTGGTGACCGTCAAGAAGGGTCCCAAGGGCGGCATCTTCGTCACCCAGGACTATGAGCGGCCGATCGTCGACACCATCACCAATCTGCTCGCCGGCGGCGAGGCCAATCTCGACAATCTGTTTGAGATCCGGCTGATGATCGAGCCCTATGCGGCCGCGCGGCTGGCGCAGAGCGGCAGCGAGGCCGACTTCACCATGCTGGAGGGCAAGATCGCCGAGGCCGAGCACGAGCACGGCGCCGACCACAGCGTGCGCCACCGCTACATCGATTTTCACCGCCAGGTCATCCGGCTCGCCGGCAATCCGTTGCTCGCCATCGTGGGCGAGACCGTTCTGCTGGTGCTTTACGACCGCGTAAAAGCCGTATTGAGCGCGGAAACCACCGAGGTCGGATTGATCATGCACCGGCAGCTGGTCAATGCCTGCCGCAACCGTCGACCCGCGGAGGCGCGCCAAATCATGGCGCAGGACATTGAGATCCTCAGCCGCCGCTTCGCCGAGTTTTCCGCCGGCCAGCGGGAACGCCCCAAGGGCGCGCGGAAGACACGAAAAGCGGCCCGCGCGAGGCTTTAGTTTGTCGCGATCAGCGACACCACTCACGACCCCAACCAACGATGCCCATAAAGAACGCCAACAAGGAGCCCCAAATGGTCAAGCATTTCGATCCCAGCTGCCCCAAGTGCAACCAGAAATTCCATGTCCATCATGAAGACCTGCGCTACGCCGGCATCAAGCTTCTGTGCCCGTATTGCCAAAACGAATTCTTCGTCGACGAGTGCGCCAACCTGATCGAGCACGACGGCACGGTCACGCACCCCAATCAAAAGGCCGAGTCGCATACGCATTAGGCGCGTTTCCCAGCCCGCAGTGTCATCGCCGGCTATGCGTAAACGCCCTAATGTCCCGGCGACCTCCGGAACAAGTCCGGCCATGACACCAGGAAAGCTGAGATCTAGCGCGCACCGCACCCGCTTCGCTCCCATCAACCCGGCGCCCCGACGGCAGCCAACCCGCAGAGGTCAACCATGAACGTCCAGGTCAAACCCAATATCCCGCTCAACACCGGCAAGCCGAGCGAGCTGCGCGATTACATCGCCATGATCGAGCGCGACCACCCCAAGGAGATCCTTCGCATCAAGGAGGAGATCGATCCGGCCAAGTTCGAGGCCACCGCGATCCTGGCCAATCTCGAGGAAGCAGGCATCAACCCGATGGTGGTGTTCGAGCGGCCCATCAACCAGCTCGGCAAGGTCTCGTCGTTCCCGCTGATCACCAACATCTATTCGTCGCGCCGGCGCGACGCGCTGGCGCTCGGCCTCAAGGCCAACCAGGACCGCATCGATCTCAGCCTGGAATATTCTCGCCGCGAGCAGCGCCGGGTCCCGCCGGTGCGCATCGCGAGCGCGGATGCGCCGGTCAAGCAGGTCATCAAGGTGGGCGACCAGGTCGATCTGCGCGAGCTGCCGATCGTGCGCCATCACCGCATGGATCCGGCCCCCTATATCGACATGGCGCCGATCATGCGCGATCCCGAGATGGGCCATTACAACATCGCGTTCCTGCGCATGATGTACAAAGGCCCGCGCAAGCTCGGCATCCACATGTCGCCGCGCCATAACTGGCAGATGTGCCGCAAGAACGAGCTCAAGGACCGGCCCACCCCGACCGCCATCATCGTCAGCCACCATCCGGCGTTCTTCTTAGGGTCGCTCAACGTGGCGCCGTTCGGCACCGACGATTACGAGGTGCTGGGCGCCATGATGAACGAGCCGATGCGGCTGGTGCCGTCGCAGACCTGGGGCGAGGAGTTCATGGTGCCGGCCGACGCCGAGATGATCATCGAGGGCGAGATTCCCCCCAACGTGCGCGAGGTCGAGGGGCCGTTCGGCGAGTTCCCCGGCACCTATGGGCCGCAGCGCCTGCGCTGGATCATCGACGTCAAGGCGATGACCCACCGCAGGAACGCCATCTACCAGGACATCTTCGTGGGCCATGCCGACGATTGGGTGATGGGGGCGATCCCCAAGGAAGGCGCGCTCTACAACCGCATCAAGGGCGTGGTGCCGGGCGTCAAGGCGGTGCATCTGCCCAATTCCGGCGTCGGGCGTTTCAACTGCTACATCTCGATCGACAAGCGCGTCGACGGCGAGAGCAAGCAGGCCGCCTTCATCGCGCTGGGCGAGGTCGACTTCGTCAAGAACGTGGTCGTGGTCGACGGCGACATCGATCCCTACAACGAGCAGGAGGTCATGTACGCGGTCGCGACCCGCACCCAGGCCAACGAGGACGTCGACATCATCAAGAACTCCAAGGGCAAC
>DASZKX010000129.1:0-7696 GCA_035552735.1 Xanthobacteraceae bacterium | reverse complement strand
CGGGCATCCCGGAAGGTCTCGCGATAATGCCCGCCCTCCGGATGTGGCACGAGGCCGAGCAGGCGCACGATCTCCGCCGCCGTGAGGGACGCGGGAATCAAAACTTGTTCTTCCGCTCGCGAATCTCGGCGAAGACCTGCCAGGCCGGGGCGCCGGCGAGACCGACCGAGTTCGCCACTTCGGGCACGTCGGCGCGCAGGAACGGATTGGCGGCCTTCTCCGCCCCCATGGTCGAGGGAATTGTCGGCTTGTGGCCGGCGCCGAGGCGGGCGACCTCCTGCTCGCGCGCCAACAGCGCCGCGTTGGCGGGCTCGATCGTCTTGGCGAAGCGGATGTTGGCTTGCGTGTATTCGTGGCCGCAATAAATCTGCGTGTCGTGCGGCAGGCTGCGCAGCTTGAGCAACGATTGCCACATCATTTCGGGCGTGCCCTCGATCACCCGTCCGCACCCGATCGAGAACAGCGTGTCGCCGACGAAGACGAGCCTTTCGGGTCCGAACACATAGCTGATATGGCCGGCGGTATGACCGGGAGTCTCGACGACGCGCCCCTCGAGCGCGCCCACGCGCACGTGCTTGCCCTCGCGCACGGTCTCGTCGACCTCCGGAATTCCATCGGCCTCCGCGTCCGGCGCCACCACCCGGCAGCGGTGACGCTGCTTGAGCTCCTCGATGCCGCCGGTGTGATCGTGATGATGATGAGTGACCAGAATGTCGGTGAGCCGCCAGCCGGTGGCCCGCAGCGCCGCCTCCACGGCGTCCGCTTCCGGGGCATCGATGGCCGCCGTCGCGCCGCTTTCGGGATCATGGAGGAGAACGCCGAAATTATCCTTCAGGCAGAGGAAAAGCTGGGTTTGTGCGGCCATGGCGAAAGCTTCACGTTGGTGGGAACGCAGGATGGGGTCGGATGCGGACCGGATCATCGGTCATAAGGCGCGTCCAGCACAAGGGGAGGCCGATTTGATGTCCGCACGCCCGGTTAACCCTTACCAACCATGCGGTTTGATTGTGTGGGCAACGAGCGCAAGCCCGCGCAGGTAACCTCCGATTTGTGCTATTTTCGCGTCATGTCGCTTGATGTGATCGACCTTCGCAATTTCTATGCCCAGCGCCTCGGCGACGTGGCACGGCGTTTCGTGGGCCGGGGCGTCCGGGCGCGCTTCGCCGATACCCGCGGGTTGCGGGTGGTCGGCATCGGCTATCCGACGCCTTATCTCGGCCTGTTCCGCGAGGAGGCGGAAAGATGCCTGGCCTTCATGCCAGCCGCGCAGGGGGTGATCAAATGGCCTTCGCTGCGGCCCGGCCTGGCCGCGCTGACCGATGAATTCGCATTGCCGCTCGCCGATGCGGCGGTTGACCGGGTGCTGCTGGTGCACGCGCTCGAAATGTCGCAAGAGGCCGACGCTCTGCTGCGGGAGGTCTGGCGGGTCTTGGCGTCCGGCGGACGGCTGCTCGCGGTCGTGCCCAATCGGCGCGGGCTTTGGGCCCGCATGGATACGACGCCGTTCGGCCACGGCCGGCCCTATTCGCGCTCGCAGATCGTGCAGTTGCTGCGCGAGACCTGGTTTACGCCCACCGGCTGGAGCGAAGCCTTGTATGTGCCACCGATCGCGCGCGGCTGGTTCCTGCGCTCGGCCGGCGCCTGGGAGCGCACCGGCTCGACGATCTCCGCGCCGTTTGCGGGCGTGCACATCGTGGAGGCGAGCAAGCAAGTCTATCGCGCCATTCCGGCGCGGCGTGAACGCCAGCGGTTGGTGCCGGCGCTGGAGCCCGTGCTGGCGCCCTCGCCGGGCGGATGATGATCGGCGCGGGCGATTGATTGAAGCCGCGCCGTCGGCTTACTCGTTCCCGCGCGAGTTGTCGTCGCCGTCGCTGCCCCCGCTGGGCGCCGCGCCCTGAACCTCATGGCGTGGACCGCGATGCCGGCGCCGGCGCCGGTGCAAGGGGAAGCGATCGCCCTGATTTTCGTGGCCGTTCTGCGCGAACCCCGGCTGGCTCGGCTGTGCTTGCGGCGGCTGTCCGCCGGTGATGAAGGACGGTAATCGGTCGACGTCGCCCCGCCCTTCGGGTGCCGCCGGCTGCTGTGGACGCGGCGCATAATTCTGCTGCTCGCGTGGCTGATAGGATTGTTGCTCGCGTTGCTCGCGCGCCGGATAGGGTTGCGGCTCACGCGGCAGGTAGGGCTGCGGCTCGCCGGGTCCGAACGGCACTTCGCCCGGGCCGGGCATTCCCTGCGGGCTTTCGTCGCCGTCGTCGAATCCGTCGTCGCGCATCTCGTTTTCGCCGCGGTAGAATTGAGGATTGCTCTGGCGGAACTGCTCCTGCGCGGCGGCGATCAGTCGGAAATAATGCTCGGCGTGCTGGTAGTAGTTCTCCGTCGCCACCGGATCGCCGGAGCTCTGCGCGTCTCGCGCGAGCTGCAGATATTTCTCGGCAATGTGCGACGGAGTGCCGCGAATCTTGACATCGGGCCCATTCGACTCGAACACCCGGGTCATCGGATTTTGGCTTTTGCGGTTGCGTCCACGCATCCGCTTGTTCTGACCGTTTCTCATGACTCGCCTGCTGCCACCCTTCGTTGCGACGGCTCGCGGCCGCCTTGCTTCCTCAATCTCTCCGCTTCCTCACGTTCTTTGCTTCGCCGCGGTTGGCCGCGTTTGCTTGCTGCATCGGTTTCTTTGTTTGTTCTTGGCTTCGTCACTTTGCTTCGCTTCACTTTGCTTCGTCTTCTTGCCTCCGGCACCACATGCTTGCCTCCGGCACCACATGCGCATGGCTCGGCATTGCCAAGCCTTCGGCTGCAGCACGAAGCGTGTCGTGCGGCGTCTCTATCATGCGGCGTCTTTCGCCATTCGCCGCGCCGTCAGGTTCCGTTATCGCGAAGCAGCAGCCCCAGGTCCGCGGTCCATGCCGCAGCGTTGCCCGCCTCTCGTGAGGCCCTCTGGCAAGGCGCACCGCCGCGCCGACAAGCGATCGCGACATGCGCCGAACCGATGAAGCATCTCGTCCCCGATGAGGCGAACCTTCCGCCGGAACATCCAGCCTGATTTGTTCCCCTCACGCGCCTGTGGCTCTCCGGAGCTTCGCTGCGGGCCTCTATGCTGGCGCGTTCAACCGTTTCGGGTCGATTCCATGAGGCGAACCTAGTCGGTCTCGGCCCACAATCCAAGTGCTTTTTTGCAGCTCCGAAATGTGGGAAAGTCATGGCAAACGGTCCGGCAAACAGTCCGGCAAACAGTCCGGCAAACAGTCCCACAAAATGTCTCGCAAACAGTCATGGCAACAGCTTGACCGCGAGCGCTCGCGCGATCCCAAGCAGATCGTGCCGTGGCTCCCCGATGGCGACGAGGCCGGCGGCGGCGAAGAGGTGCTCGACCGCGTCGAGCTGACCAACCCCGAGCTCGAGCACCAGGATACTGTCGGGCGACAACAACCGCCGCGCGCCGGCCGCAATCGCCCGATAAGCCGCAAGACCATCGGGTCCGCCGTCGAGCGCGAGCCGGGGATCGAACACCCGCACCTCGGGCGCCAGCGTTGCAATCTCCTGGCGCGCCACGTAGGGCGGGTTCGAGACCACGATGTCGAAGGGTCCTTTGAGCGCCGCCCCGAAGTCGCAGGCGACAAACGAAGCCCGTTCCGCGAGCCCGAGCGCGACCGCATTGTCGCGGGCGCAGCCGAGCGCATCACGGCTCAGGTCGGTGCCGACGCCGCGAGCCATGGGCAGCTCGGAGAGCAGCGCCAGCAGGAGCGCGCCCGTGCCGGTGCCGAGATCGGCGACCTCGAGGGCGGCGTTGCGCGCCTGCGTGCGATCGCGCGCCTCGAGCGCGGCTTCGACCACGCTCTCGGTCTCCGGTCGCGGCACCAGTGTCGCGGCATTGAGCTTGAAATCCAGCCCCCAGAATTCCTTGACCCCGATGATGCGCGCCACCGGCTCGCGTGCGAGGCGGCGCGCCGCCAGTGCGGCGATCGCATCGGCTTCGCCGGCATCGAGCGCGCGTGTGGCTTGGGCGGCGAGGCCCGCATGGTCGAGGCCGAGCGCGTGCGCCACCAGGAGCCGCGCATCCAGCTCGGGCGTGGACAGACCGTGGCGGCGAAACGATTGCGCCAGCGAGCGGCGCACGGTCGCAATGGAGGGCTGCGCATCGCGTGTGGCCGTCATCGTCATTGCGGCGAGCCCTCTTCGGCCAGCAAGGCGGCCTGATGCTCGGTGATGAGCGCGTCGATGACCTCGCCCAACGCCTCGCCCTCCATGATCTGCGGCAGCTTGTAGAGCGTCAGATTGATGCGGTGGTCGCTCACGCGGCCTTGCGGGAAATTGTAGGTGCGGATGCGCTCGGAGCGGTCGCCCGACCCGACTTGGCCGCGCCGGTCGGCGGCGCGCGCCGCGTCGTACTTCTGGCGCTCGAAATCGTAGAGCCGGCTGCGCAACACCGCCATCGCCTTGGTGCGGTTGCGATGCTGCGAGCGGTCCTCCTGCATGAACACCACGATGCCGCTCGGGATATGGGTCAACCGAATGGCCGACTCGGTCTTGTTGACGTGCTGGCCGCCGGCGCCGCCCGCCCGCATCGTGTCGACGCGCAGGTCCGCGTCGTTGATGACGACGTCGATGTCCTCCGCCTCCGGCAGCACCGCGACCGTCGCGGTCGACGTATGGATGCGGCCCGAGGCCTCGGTGTCGGGCACGCGCTGCACGCGGTGGACGCCCGACTCGAATTTCAGCTTGGCGAAGGCGCCGCGGCCGCGCACCTCGGCGATGATCTCCTTGTAGCCGCCGGCCGCGCCTTCGCTGGCGGAGATCACCTCGACCTTCCAGCCCTGCTTGGCCGCATAGCGCTCGTACATGCGGAACAGGTTGCCGGCGAACAGCGAGGCCTCGTCGCCGCCGGTCCCGGCGCGGATCTCGAGAATGACGTTGCGCTCGTCCATCGCGTCTTTCGGCAGCAAGGCCAGGCGGATCTCCTGCTCGAGCGCGGTGCGGCGCTGCTCGAGCGCGGGCTTCTCGCCCGCCGCGAGCGCGCACATCTCGGCGTCGGTCGATGCATCCTGCAGCATCGCCTCGAGGCCGGCGAGCTCGCCTGCCACCTCGCGATAGGCCATGATCGCGTCCACCACCGGGCCGAGCTCGGAGAATTCGCGCGAAAGCCGCACATAGGTCGTCGGCGTGACCTGGCTCGCGAGCTCGCTCTCGATCATGCGGTGACGCGCCAGCAGCGCATCGAGCTTTTGTTCAGGGAGCATCGATCATCCAAACACTTTGCCGGCGCTCAGGCCCGCGGCGTCACAGCTGCAGGCCTTGCGCGGTCGCGAATTCCTTGAGCTGATCGCGCACCGACACGCCGCCCGCCGGACCATCGAGCAGCGGCTCGACCAGCGCGGCCACCTTGGCGACGTCGAGATCGAGCAGCATGGCCTTGACCGGGCCGACCGCGGAGGGCGTCAGCGAGAACGAGCGGAAGCCGATCGCCACCAGAGCCAGCGCTCCGATCGGTCGCGACGCGAGCTCGCCGCAAACCGCGACCGGTTTGTTGTGGGCGAGCCCCTTGGCGGCGATCTCCCGCAGCGCCCGCAGGATCGGCACCGAGAGCGGGTCGAAACGGTCGGCGACGCGCGCATTGCCGCGGTCGGCCGCATAGAAGAACTGCACCAGGTCGTTGGAGCCGACCGACAGGAAATCCACGCGGTCGAGCAGCTCGTCGAGCTGGTAGAGCAGCGAGGGCACCTCGACCATGCTGCCGATATCGACGCGCTCGGGCAATTTGTGGCCATGGCGGCGCAGATGGGTGAGCTCGCGCTCGACCAGCCCCTTCGCCTCGTCGAACTCCTCGACCGCGGCGATCATCGGGAACATGATCTTGAGGGCCCGCCCGGCGGCGGCGCGCAGCAAGGCGCGGATCTGGCTGCGCAGCAGCGCCGGCCGGTCGAGGCCGAGCCTGATCGCGCGCCAGCCGAGCGCCGGATTCTCCTCCACCACGTTGCGCATATAGGGCAGCACCTTGTCGCCGCCGATGTCGAGCGTGCGGAACGTCACGGGCCGCTCGCCGGCGGCATCGAGCACGGAGCGGTAGAGCGAGAACTGCTCGGCGGCGCGCGGGAAGGTCGCCGCCACCATGAACTGGAGCTCGGTCCGGAACAGCCCGATGCCGGCGGTGCCGGTCTCCTCGATATGCGGCAAGTCCACCGCCAGTCCGGCATTGATCATCAGCGTGATCGGCGCGCCGCACTTGGTGATGCACGGCTTGTCGCGCAGCGCCAGGTATTGCGATTGCCGGCGCGCGCGCAGCCGCACCCGTTCCACATAGGCGGCCTCCATGTCGGGGGTCGGGCGGATGTGCACGTCGCCGGTCGTGCCGTCGACGATGACGGCATCGCCCGGATCCGCGATCCCGGTCGCATTGGCGATCTCGCCGACCGCCGCGATGCCGAGCGCGCGGGCCACGATCGCCACGTGCGAATTGGGCCCGCCCTCCTCGAGGATGATGCCGCGCAGGCGCCGGCGGTCATATTCGAGCAGCGCGGCCGGGCCCATGGAGCGCGCCACCAGCACGGCGTTCTCCGGCAGCCGGTCGCGCGCCGGGGCATAGTCCTGGCCGAGCAGCTGGTGCATCAGCCGGTTGGCGAGATCGTCGAGGTCATGCAGGCGGTCCCGCAGGTAGGGATCGGAAATGCGCAGCATGCGCGCCCTGGTGTCGGACTGGACGCGCTCGACCGCGGCCTCGGCGGTCAGGCCGGTGCGCACCGCCTCCTCCAGGCGATGCAGCCAGCCGCGGTCGTCGGCGAACATGCGGTAGGCCTCGAGCACCTCGCGATGCTCGCCGCCGTCCGGCAACTCGCCGCGCTCCAACAGGACGTCGAGGTCGGATCGCATCGTCTCGACCGCGGCGCGCAGCCGCTTCAATTCCTTCGGCAGGTCGTCGGCGATGAAGTTGGTGATCACCACGCGCGGCTCGTGCAGGACCGCATGTCCGAGCGCGATGCCCTCGGTCAGCGCCGAGCCGGTCAGGTGCAGGGGCCGCCGCGCGGCGGGCTCGGGCGCCCCCGGGCGGGCGAGCGCCGAGAGCTCGCCCGAGGCGATCATCTCGGCCAGCACCATGGCGGTCGTCTGCAGCGCCTCTTCCTCTTCCTCCGAATAGGTGCGCGGCGCGCGGTTCTGCACCACCAGCACGCCCAGCGTATTGCCGGCGCGCAGGACCGGGACGCCCAGGAAGGAGTGGTAGATTTCCTCGCCGGTTTCCGGCCGGAACGAGAAGGCCGGGTGGTTCTGGGCTTCCGACAGGTTGATCGGATTGGCCTCGCTGGCGACGAGGCCGACCAGGCCCTCGTCCTGGCGCAGCACGGTCTGGTGGACGGCCTCGCGGTTGAGGCCTTCGCTGGCATAGAGCTCGAGCGTGGAGTCCACGCGCAGCACGTAGACGGAACAGACCTCCGCAACCATGTTGGCGGCGATCAGGACGACGATCTTGTCGAGGCGTTCCTGCGCGCTGACCGGCTCCGCCATGACCTCGCGAAGCCGGCGCAACAACACGCGCGGACCACCGAGTGCGCCACGCATGACGTGATCTCTCGGGCCTTGCATCCGGCCGGAGCCGGTTGGCCCCGGCAAATCAGGAAATAGTATCCACGGTACCCCGCTGCCCGCGGCGTCTACAACCTCATAGGCCGTATAGCCAATCGCCGCCAAGCGCCGCAAGCCGCAT
>DASZKX010000128.1:0-8298 GCA_035552735.1 Xanthobacteraceae bacterium | reverse complement strand
TTCATGGCCTGCGCGATCTTGCCGATCACGCCCGCCATGTATGCGGCGAGCTTGTAGTCGTTGTCGTGGAAATTGTAGCTCATGCGGATGAGCGGACGGCCGAGCGCATCCTTGTAGGTCGGATCGAGATCGAGAAAATTCTCGCGGTGCGCATAGCTGCAGCCCGAGGCGTTGACCCCGAAGGCGTGATTGTACCATTTGGCGGTGGCCTTCTTCCAATCGCGGCCCCAGCGCGGCGTGCCGGGCGGCACCGGCCGCGTCGTGATCGGGCGCCCATTGGTGACCGCCGCCTGGATATAGGCGCCGCCGAAGAAGCCGAGCCCCGAATGGTCGAAATTGTCGCCGTTGAAGTCGTCGATGACGGTGCCGTGGGCGCCCGCCGCCATGAACGGATTGATCTCGCGGTTCTCGAAAAACACCTGCACGTTGGTGCCGGTCACCTGGTAGCAGTAGTTCTTGCCGACCACGCCCTTGCCGGTCTTGTAGTCGTAGGGCTCGCCGATCCCCGAGGTGAGCATCAACAGCACATTGTTGAACACATAGGCGCCGAGGATCACCAGGCCCGCGGGCTGCTCGTATTCCTCGCCGCTGCGGGTATCGACATAGCGCACCGCCTTCACCTTGCGGGCCGCCTTGTCGTAGACCAGCTCCTTCACATAGGCGTGGGTGCGCAGGTCGAATTTCGGATCGGCCAGCAGCACCGGCAGCACGCAGACATTGGGCGAGGCCTTGGCATTGGCTTCGCAGCCGAAGCGTTCGCAATGGCCGCAATATTCGCAAGCGCCGAGCGTGAGGCCTTCCGGATTGGTGTAGGC
Source organism: Xanthobacteraceae bacterium (assembly GCA_035552735.1). Taxonomy (GTDB): domain Bacteria; phylum Pseudomonadota; class Alphaproteobacteria; order Rhizobiales; family Xanthobacteraceae; genus VAZQ01. Next base: position 7,483 of record DASZKX010000128.1, on the reverse strand, counting down.
GTCGCTGGCATTGGCGGCCGGCGCCGGGAACGGATGATAGCCGAGGCTGCGACAGCCGGCCTCCATCAGGGCGCCCGCCATCGGCTGCATCAGCGGCTTGTTGGGATACTCGCTCTCGCGCGCGCCCTCGAACACGTTGCCGCCATCGATCTTTTGGCCGCGAAGATTGCCGGCCTTGCCGGAGATGCCGCACAGCTTCTCGAACTTGTCGTAGAAGGGCTCGAGCTCGTCGTAGCCGACCGGATAGTCGGCGATCGTCATCTCCTGCGGTATGGCGTTGCGGCCATAGCGTTCGAGGATCTGGCTGCGCGGCTTGTGGTCGTAGGGCAACAGCCGCCAGGTATTGCCGTTCCAATGGGAGCCGGCGCCGCCCAGGTTGGTGCCCGGCAGGAACGATCCCAAACGCCGGATGGGCAGCGCCGTCTCCGCCGGCGAATGGCGCAGCGTGACGGTCTCCATCTGGGTGTCCTGGAACAGCTCGTGCCGGTTCACGTATTTGAGCTCGTCGCGCACGCCAGGCAGGGTGAAATCATCGCGGGGCGTGCGCTTGGCGCCGCGCTCGAGCCCGACCACGCTGAGGCCGGCCTTGGTCAATTCGCGCGCCAGGATACTGCCGGTCCAGCCGACGCCGATGACGACCGCATCGACCTCTTTCAAGAGCGTTGCCATGAGTGGTCTCTCCCGGTTTCCTCACGAAAAATCGGCGATCGAGCGCGGCGGCTTGTCGTACTTCTTGCCCAGATAGGCCTTGAACTCCTCCCGATAGGTGGCCGGCAGGCCCGGATAGCCCACCATCTTCCAGGCCGCCTTGTCGCGGTTGCCGCCATAGATCGGATCGGCGAAGAAGCCTTCCATGCTGATCTGCAGGAGCGCGTCGAAGAACATGGCGCTGGTGAAGCCGGGGAACTCCGCCTTGCCGGCCTCCATGGCCTTCAAGGCCGCCACCCGCTCGGGCTCGGCCAAGCGGTCGAAGTCCTTGCCGTAGGTCTTGCGTGTCCAATCATTGGCCGCCGCGATGCCGGCGCGGAAGAATTCGCGCGGATTGAGTGGGAGCTGATAGCCGAGCTCGGGCTTGCCTTTGGGAAACGGGCCGTCGCGATAGAGCCGCGCGCCGCTGCCGTAGGCCCCCGCGAGCTGCCGATCGATGAAGACCGCGACCCCGCAATCGCTGCCCGAGGGCGAGAGCTCGTCGGCCGGAATGAGCGTATCGGCGGCCGCCACCATGAAGGCATGCTCGGTCGGGGTCAGGGTCAGGAGCGGTTCGGGCTCGGCCGCAGTCGCGGCAACGGGTGCTGTCGCGGCCGGCGGGATCTGGGCATTGGCGGCGGGAGCGAACCCGGCCGCCACCGCGGTACCGGCTCCGAGCAGAAAGCTGCGCCGGGGTATAGGCGCGTCGTTGGCGGGATCAGTGGCCTTGTCGGCAACTTTGTCAGTCATTGCGAAGCCTCCCTCGAGGTCAAGCGAGCCGTAAACCCATCCGAATTTTTTGTGAGACTAGGCTGAATTGCGCGGCCCGGCTACGGCCCAGGTTTCTCTTTCGAACGAGGGCCGGGGCTACAGATGTGTGCGAGCCCTGCTTCCTTCGCAACAAGCGGCGCCGAGCCCTCACCCCGGACTCAATCCCTTCGCCTTGAGCACCGCGACGGCGGCGGGCCCGGTCAGGAACTTGATCAAGCCCTTGGCGGCATCGCCCTCCTTGGTGTCGGCCGCGACGGCGGCCGGATAGACGGTGTAGAGCTGGATGTCCGCGGGCAGCGGTCCGACCAGCTCGGCCCCCGCATAGGGAAGGATCTCGCTGATCTGGGTAATGCCGAGCTCCGCCTCGCCATTGGCGACCGCCTTGGCGGCCGGATTACTGGTCGGCTGCGGCTTGAGCTTGGGCTTGATCTGGTCGGCGATGCCGAGACGGTCGAAGAGGCTCTTGATGTAGGGGGCGGTCGCGCCCGCCTCGACGTAAGCAATCGATTTGGCATCGATGAGCGCGCGCTTGAATCCTTCGGTCGTGCTGATGTCGGGCTTGGGCGCCCCCTTGCGGGCCGCAAGGCCAGCGCCCGCCCGCGCGATGTCGACGCGCCCGGCGGCGATGAGCTTGCCTTCCTTGACGAGATCGTCGGCCGTCGCCGTGGTGAGGATGGCGAGATCGATCGGCGTGCCCTTCTCGATCGAAGCCTTGAGCTCGGCGGCCGCCCCGAACGTGATGGCGAGCTTGTTGCCGCTTCCCTTCTCGAATTCCGGCGTGAGCTCCTCCATGGTCGATTTCAAGGCGTTGGATATCATCACCTTGATCTCGGCCGCATCGGCGGCGCCGGCGCCCAAGAGCGCCAGAATCGAGAGCCCCGCCGCGATGGCGATTGCCGCGAGCGACCTCATGGCTTCCTCCAAATTTTGCTGTCGTGATTGCTGTGTCGAGAACAAATGCAGACTATCGGTAAACCGCCGCGATGGCGAGGAACTCCTCGGCCTTGAGGCTGGCACCGCCGACCAACGCGCCGTCGACATTCTCGATCGCCATCAGCTCGCCGGCGTTTCCGGGCTTGACCGAGCCCCCATAGAGGATGCGCATCGCGGCCGCCGCGGTCCCATAACGCGTCTCCAATTCCCGGCGGATGAAGCCATGCACCTGTGCGATGTCGGCGGCCGAGGGGGTGAGCCCGGTCCCGATCGCCCAGACCGGCTCATAGGCGACCGCGATGTTTCCGGCGCCGTCGGGCAGCGAGCCCGCGAGCTGGCCGCCGACCAGCGCGATGGTGTGCCCGGCCTCGCGCTCGGCACGGGTCTCACCCACGCAGACCACGGCCAGAAGGCCGGCGCTGCGGGCGGCCAGCGCCTTGGCGCGAACCTCGGCATCGGTCTCGTGATGGAAGCAACGGCGCTCCGAATGCCCGACAATGACCGCGCTGGCGCCGGCATCCTTGAGCATCTCCGCCGAGATGTCGCCGGTGAAGGCCCCCGCCGCCTCGGTGTGACAGTCTTGCCCCCCGATCGCGACCCGGCTGCCGCGCGCCAGGGCCGCAAAGCCCGCGATGAGGGTCGCGGGCGGGCACACCAGGATATCGGTCGTGGGATGGAGATCGCGCGCGCCGCCGATGATCTTTTGGAGCTCGGCCGCGGCCCCCTGCAGGCCGTTCATTTTCCAGTTGCCGGCAATGAGGGGGCGCGCCGCCATGTGGTCTGCCTGTTCGATCGCGAGGCTAGCGGTTAGCAGAGCGCCCGCAGGCACGCCAGAGCCCTCAGGGGCCCGCAAGGACACGGGGCCCCTCCCCTGTGGCCGGACGCCGCATCAGTTGCGGTGGTGCGTGCCGATCCCTATGATGATGCACGCCTTCGATCAGCTTTGCTGCAGTCGGCTTGCTGCGGTCAGCTTGCTTCGGTCCTGGGCCTCCACGCGCAACACGGCAGGTTTTGATGCTTCGAGGTCTCCGAAAAGCCTCTTCGAATTGGGTCGGCAAGGCCATCATGGGGGCGGTGGTCGCCTTCCTGATCGGCAGCTTCGCGATCTGGGGTATTGGCGACATCTTCCGCGGATTCGGCCTCGCCACCGCCGCCAAGGTCGGCCACACCGAGATCACCACCGAGCAGTTCCGCCAGATCTACAACGACAAGCTGCAGGAGATCGGCCGCCAGATCGGCAAGCCGATCACCACCGATCAGGCGCGTGCGCTCGGCTTCGACCGCCAGATCCTGGCGCAGCTCACTGCCGAGATCGCGCTCGACGAGCGGGCCCGCGCGCTGCGGCTGACGCTCACGGACGCCGAGATCGCGCGCCGCATCACCGCCCAGCCGAGCTTCCAGTCGCCAACCGGAGCATTCGACGCCGTCCGCTTCCAGCAGGCCATCCGCCAGGCCGGCTATACCGAGCAGCGTTTCGTGGCCGAGCAGCGCCGCAGCTCCGTGCGCAACCAGCTCTCGGGCACGATCATGGGCGGCCCGCTGGTGCCGCAGGCCGCCGTCGAGGCGATGAACCGGTATCAGAACGAGCAGCGCTCGGCCGAATACGTCCTGCTGGGTCATGCCCAGGCCGGCGACATCCCGGCCCCCAGCCCGGACGTGCTGGCGCAATATTTCGACCAGCGCAAAGTTCTGTTTCGCGCCCCCGAATACCGCAAGCTCCAGCTGCTGACGCTGATCCCGAGCGATCAGGCGAACTGGATCGAAGTGTCCGACGACGACGTCAAGCGCACCTACGAGGATCACCGCGACAGCTACGGCTCGCCGGAGCGGCGTCAGCTGCAGCAGATGGTCTATCCAAGCGTGGAAGCGGCCCGTGCCGACGCCGACCGCATCGCCAGTGGTACGAGCTTTACCGACATCGCCAAGCAGCGCGGCGTCGCCGACAAGGACATCGAGCTCGGAACGCTGACCAAGAGCAGCATCATCGACAAGGCCGTGGCGGATGCCGCCTTCGCCCTCAAGGAGGGCGAGACCAGCGCGCCCGTGCAGGGGCGGTTCGGCGTGACGCTCATCCACGTGGTCAAGATCGAGCCCGAGAAGATTCGCCCCCTCGAGGAGGTGGCGCCCGAGATCAAGAAGACGATCGCGACCGAGCGCGCCAAGACCCAGATTCTCTCGGTCTACGACAAGATCGAGGATGTGCGCTCCGAAGGCCATACGCTGGCGGAGGCGGCAGCCACCCTCAAATTGCCGTCCCGCAGCGTCGAGCTCGACCGCTCCGGCCACGACGCTGCCGGCCTGCCGATCAAGGATCTGCCCGATGCGCAGAGGCTGATGGCGGCGGCGTTTTCCACCGAGGTCGGCATCGATGCCGATCCGCTGCAGGTCCAGGACGGCTACGTCTGGTACGAGGTCGAGGGCATCACGCCCGCCCACGACCGCACCCTCGACGAGGTGAAGGACAAGGTCGAGGCGAGCTGGCGCGAGGATGAGATCGCGAAGCGCCTGAAGGACAAGGCAGCGGAGATGATGGACAAGCTCAAGGGCGGATCGAGCCTGGCCGAGCTTGCCGCCGCCGACGGGTTGAAGGTCGAGACGATCAGCGGTCTCAAGCGCGGGGCGTCGGCGCCACCGCTTTCGCCGGTCGCGGCCGACAAGCTGTTCGTGACCCCGAAGGATACGGCCGCAAGCGCAGATGCCGAGCAGCCGGGAGATCAGGTGATCTTTCGGGTCACCGATATCGTGGTGCCGAAGACCGACATGAGCTCGGAGGACGCCAAGACCATCTCGCAGACCCTGACCCGCTCGCTGTCCGAGGACGTCTTCAGCCAATACATCGGGCAGGTGGAGCACGAGATCGGCGTCACCATCAACGGGAAAGCGGTGAGCCAGGCGGTCTCCGGCAGCAGCAATCCCGCCGGCGACGACACCGACGTCAATTTCTGAGCCTTCCGAATGCAGATCGAGCCGCCCTCGAGCGCGTTCGCCGAAACGTATGCGCGCGGCGAGCCGCAGGCCGTATGGACCACCCTGGTGGCTGACCTGGAGACGCCGGTTTCGGCCTTTCTCAAGATCGCGGCCGGCCGGCCCATGAGCTTTCTCCTGGAATCGGTCGAGGGCGGCGCCGTGCGCGGCCGCTATTCGATCATCGGTCTCGATCCCGACCTCATCTGGCGCACGGTTGACGGGCGAGCCGAGATCAATCGCGGTGCCCGCGATCCGCATGGCAAGTTCGTGCCTTGCGGCGAGGGGCCGCTCGCGGCCCTGCGGGCGCTCATCGCCGAAAGCCGGATCGCGCTGCCGGCCGTGCTGCCCCCCATGGCGGCCGGCGTCTTCGGCTATCTGGGCTACGACATGGTACGGCTGATGGAGGAATTGCCGCCTCCCAATCCCGATCCGATCGGCATCGCGGATGCGGTCCTGCTGCGGCCCACCATCGTGTTGGTGTTCGATGCCACCGCCGACACCGTCACGGTGGTCACCCCGGTCCGCCCGGAAAAAGGCGTTTCCGCCAAGGCGGCCCTCGCCCGCGCCGGCGAGCGGCTGTCGGCCATCGTGGATGCGCTCGACCGGCCGCTCGATCACGCCGCCTTCAACGGCAAGGCCGGCACGCTCGCCGTGGTGCCGCGCTCCAACACCTCTCCGGCAGAATACGAGCGCATGGTGCGGGCCGCCAAGGAATACATCGCTGCCGGCGACGTCTTTCAGGTCGTGCTGGCGCAACGTTTCGAAGCTCCCTTCGAGCTGCCTCCGTTCGCGCTCTATCGGGCGCTGCGGCGGGTCAATCCTTCCCCCTATCTCTATTTCCTGGATTTCGGGGAGTTCGCGCTGGCGGGATCGAGTCCGGAAATCCTGGTCAAGGTGGCGGGCGGCACGGTGACCATCCGGCCGATCGCCGGCACCCGGCCGCGGGGCTCCAGCCCACACGAGGACAAGGCGCTCGAGCTCGAGCTCCTGGCCGATCCCAAGGAGCGCGCCGAGCACCTGATGCTGCTCGATCTCGGCCGCAACGATGTGGGCCGGGTGGCGCAGATCGGCACCGTCACGGTCACCGACCAATTCTTCGTCGAGCGCTACAGCCAGGTGATGCACATCGTGTCCAATGTGGAAGGCGCGCTCACCGAAAAGCATGACGCGCTCGACGCGCTGGCGGCGGGATTTCCGGCCGGCACGGTCTCGGGCGCCCCGAAGGTGCGGGCGATGCAGATCATCGATGAGCTGGAGAAGGAAAAGCGCGGCGTTTACGCGGGCTGCGTCGGCTATTTCTCGGCCGCGGGCGAGATGGACACCTGCATCGTGCTGCGCACCGCGCTGATCAAGGACGGCGTGATGTATGTGCAGGCCGGGGCCGGCATCGTGGCGGATTCCGATCCCAAGTCGGAGCAGCAGGAATGCATGAACAAGGCGCGCGCTTTGTTCCGCGCCGCCGAGGAGGCCAAGCGTTTCGCCAGCGCGGCCCGGCGCGGGCAGTGAGATTGCTTGGAATGGACACACCAGTGTCGTCCCGGCCAAGGCCGCGAAGCGGCCGAGGAGCCGGGACGCCGCAGTTCATCGAAAGGGCACGGCGTATGGGTCCCTGCTTTCGCAGGGACGACATGGGGATGAGCATGGCCGCAATGAATGACCCTCAAGCACCCAAATGGAAGCACGACGGCGTGCAAGTCGTCCCGGGCGGATCGCTCGATCCCAATACGGCGCAGACGCCCGGCATGGATCGCAAGGCGGCGATCACCTTCGCGCGCGCAGGCGCCCGCAAGCTCTGGGCCGGCACCGTGAGCATCACGCCCAATGCCAGGACCGGCGCCCATCATCACGGCGAGCTCGAAAGCGTGATCTATGTGGTGCGCGGCCGCGCCCGCATGCGCTGGGGCGAGCGGCTGGAATTCACCGCCGAAGCCGGCCCCGGCGATTTCATCTATGTGCCGCCCTACGTGCCGCACCAGGAGATCAATGCGAGCGCGAGCGAGACGCTCGAGTGCGTGCTGGTGCGCAGCGACAACGAAGCAGTGGTGATCAATCTCGACATCGAGCCGATCGAGAAGCCCGAGCAGGTCGCGTGGGTGGACCCGATTCATCGAGGATAGACGGGCCG
>DASZKX010000127.1:0-11474 GCA_035552735.1 Xanthobacteraceae bacterium | reverse complement strand
AGCCCGTAGGCGGCGGCCCGGTCGGCCGCCGGGTGCGGAACCGCGGTGACGTCGCCGATCGGGGTGTACTCCATATAGAGATTGTTCTCGCACACGAAGATCACCGGCAGCTTCCAGACCGCGGCGAAGTTCAGCGCCTCGTGGAAGGCTCCGATATTGGTGGTGCCGTCGCCGAAGAAGCAGACCGAGACGTCCTTGTCGCCCTTGTACTGGGCCCGCCAGGCGGCCCCGCAGGCGATCGGCAGATGCGCCCCGATGATCGCATAGGAGCCCATCACGCCGTGCGGCACCGAGGTTAGGTGCATGGAGCCGCCCTTGCCGCGCATGAGGCCGTTGTCGCGCTGCATCAGCTCGCCCAGCACCCGCTCGACCGGCACGCCGCGCGCAAGCGTGTGGGCATGCCCCCGATAGGTGCAGAAGGAGAGGTCGCCGGGCTTCATGGCGACCGCGAAGCCGGCCGCCACCGCCTCCTGGCCGAGCGAGAGATGGCTGGTGCCCTTCACCAGGTTCTGCAGAAACAGGTCGAAGGCGCGCTGCTCGGCCTCGCGCAGCTCAAACTGGGTGCGGTAGAGGCGCAGCCGCAGCTCCTCGCCGATATCGTCATTGATCCCCGGGACGAGGGGGCGGCCTGGCGGCACATCGGTCGCTTTATTCATCGTGCATGATCCTCGGACCGGCGAAGCCCCCTCCCTAACCCTCCCCCGCTTGCGGGAGAGGGAACGAGAGAGGGCGTGGGCGGTATGAGCGGTTGCCGGCGAAAATAGTCAACCGGGAACGCGGCGGATAGTGCCTCCACCCCAACCCTCCCCCGCTTGCCGGGTAGGGCCAGGCAGGCGGTCGCCCTCAGCGGTCGGGCGCAATGGCGCTTTCGTGCCAGCGGCGCAGGACGAGATGCGCGAACAGGGAGAGCGCGAAGAAGATGACGACGCCGGCGACCGACAAGAGCAGGAGGGCGGCGAACATGCGCGGGATATTGAGCCGGTAGCCGGATTCGGCGATCCGGTAGGCCAGGCCCGAGCCGGCGCCGGCCGAGCCGGCCGCGATCTCGGCCACCACCGCGCCGATCAGCGACAGCCCGCCCGCGATCTTCATGCCGCCCAGGATGAAGGGCATGGCGGCCGGCAGCTTGAGCCGGCGCAGCACCTGCCAGCGCGAGGCACCATAGAGGCTGAACAGGTCGGCGAGATTGCGGTCGACCGAGCTCAGGCCCAGCGTGGTGTTGGCGAGCACCGGAAAGAAGGCGACGATCCAGGCACAGGCCAGCACCGCCACCGGCTGCGGCAGGTAGATGAGCAGGAGCGGCGCGATCGCCACGATCGGGGTCACCTGCAGGATCACGGCGTAGGGGTAGAGCGAGTATTCGATGAGGCGCGACTGGTTGAACAGGATCGCCAGCCCGACGCCGCCGACGAGCGCGAGGGCAAAGCCCTCGAGCGTGGTGGTGAGCGTGACCACGAGCGAATCGAGCAGCAGCGCGCGGTCGGACCAGAGCGTCGCGAAAACCAGCCTTGGGCTGGGGAGCACATAGGGCGGAATGTCCCGGAGCCGCACCACCAGGCCCCAGGCCAGGATGCCGAGCCCCAGCACCGCGACGGGCAAGAAGATGCGCGCCAGCCGGTCGAGGTGCTCACGTCCGCGCCGGTCGTCCGCCGCTGGCGTCCGGTTCGCGCTCATGCGGCCGCGTCCGTCGCCATGGCGGCCGCCAGAGCGTCGGAGGCCATGCGGCACCAGGCGGCATATTCGGCGGAGGTCCGGAAGTGCTCGTCGCGCGGATAAGGCGCCTCGATGACGAGCTCGCGGAAGACGCGGCCCGGGCGCGGGCTCATGACGATGATCCGGCTCGATAGATAAACCGACTCGAACACCGAATGGGTGACGAACACCACCGTCTTGCTCAGCGTCCGCCACAGCCGCAGGAGATCGCTGTTGAGCCGGAAGCGCGTGATCTCATCGAGCGCCGCGAACGGCTCGTCCATCAACAGGAGCTTGGGCCCGGTGACGAGCGCGCGCGCGATCGAGACCCGCATCTTCATGCCGCCCGAGAGCTCGCGCGGATAGGTCTGCGCGAAACCGGCGAGGCCGACCCGCTCCAGCACGGCGCCGATCTTGGCCGGCGCGTCCGCCTCGGCGCCTAAGAGCCGCAGCGGCAGCCGCACATTGGCGTCGACCGTGGCCCACGGCATCAGGGTCGGCTCCTGAAACACGAAGCCGATCTGGCGCGCCGTGGCGGCTTTGGTGTCCGACCATTCCACGGCGCCACGGTCGGGCGTGCTCAAGCCCGCCACGATGCGCAACGCGGTCGACTTGCCGCAGCCCGAGGGGCCGAGCAAGGTGAGAAACTCGCCCGGACGCACCGCCAGGTCGAAGCCGTCGAGCGCCACCACGCCATTGGGGAACGTCTTGCCGACGCCACGCAGCGCCACCATGGGGGCCGTGGCGGAAAGGGCCGGTTCGGGAGAGGTCATCGCTGAGGCGGATCAGTCAACATGGGGACCATTGTACACGACAATGGAAGAGGAAAGCCGAACCCCCAAGGGCTCGAGCACCCGCACCACGCGGGCCCAAGCCGCAACAGCTGCCTCACCCGGGCGCGGACGAACAGTCTATTTCCCCGCCGCCGCGATCACCTGCGGCAGCAGGCCGGCGGCAACGGCGGCGTGACCCTGTGCATTATAGTGCTCGCCGTCGGGGTCGCGCGTGCTCGCAGGCGCATAAGTGCTCAGCTTCAGTGGGATCACCTTGATGCCGCGTGCCTCGAGCTTGCTGGCGATCTGCGCCGTGTTGGCGCTTGCGTCGCCGCCTGCGCCCCGGCGCTCATCGTTGCCGCCGGCCTGCAGGATGACGATCTGGGTCCCGTCCGGCACCGCCGCATCCATCCGCCGCAGCATGCTGGCGGTGGTGTCGCCCGCAACGCCGGCATTGCGCACGTCTGCGTCGATGCCTTTCGCCCGGAGCAGGGCCTCGAGTTGCGCCGGGAAAGCCTGGTCGCGCGGAACGCCGCCCGGATGGTTGCCCTTGCCCATGCCGGCGGTGTTGCTGGCCCCCAATGCCACGATGTTCAGCGCCGCGGCGTTCGCGCTCCAAGCACACGCCAAGCAACCGAGAAGCGCCACAGCGAGCAAGCGTTTGCGCATAGCTCCCCTCATTTGATTGGCGCCGGAGCAGTTTCCGTTCGGATTGACTCTCCGAATCGTCATCGCCGGACTTGTTCCGACTTGGTCGATCATCAGTTCCGCGGGCGAAGATCGAGGCCGACGCGCTTGTTCACGAACGCCAGCGTATAGGCACGGCTCATGTCGATCGAGCCCTTGACCACGCCGGCGCGCACCATCTTGTCGAAGAAGCTCTTCATGCGCGCATCCGTCATGGCGCCGATGCCGAGCGTCGTGGCGTCGCCGGAATCCACGATGCCGTATTCCCTCATCTTGGCGACCGAGTAGGTGAGCAAGGCGTCGGTCATCTCCGGATTGCCCTTCTTGATGAGATCGTTCCCCGGCTTGTTGTCGCCGTAGATGTAGTTGTACCAGCCGACGATCGAGGCATCGACGAAGCGCTGCACCAGATCGGGCTTTTTCTCGACCAGATCGCGGCGGGTCTCGATCAGGGTCGAATAGGCATCGAAGCCATGGTCGGCGAGCAGGAACACCTGCGGCTTGATGTGGCCCTGCGTCTCGACCGCATAGGGCTCCGACGTCACATAGCCCTGCATGGCGCTATTCTTGTCGGCCAGGAAGGGCTGCGGATTGAACGTGTAGGGCTTCACGCGCGCTTCGCTGAAGCCGAAATCGGCCTTGAGCCACTGGTAATAGCTGGCGATGCCCTCCTTGGAGACGAACAGCGTCAGCCCCTTGAGGTCCTCGAATTTGGCGACGCCCGGATGCGCGATCAGCACCTGCGGGTCCTTCTGGAACATGGCGGCGACCGCGAGCGTGGGGACGTTCTGCTCCACCGCGTCGAACGACTGCAGCGTATTGGCGCTCATGAAGAAGTCGATCTTGCCGACCGGCAGCAGGATGCGGTTGTTCACGTTCGGGCCGCCCGGCACGATGGTGACGTCGAGCCCGTAGCGCTTGTAGGTGCCGTCGGCGAGCGCCTGATAGAAGCCGCCGTGCTCGGCCTCCGCCACCCAATTGGTGCCGAAGGAGACCTTGTCGAGGGCCTGCGCGGCGGCCGGGGTGGCGGCGAAGGCGATCATGACCAAGGCGCTGCAAATGGCGCGGGCCACAGCTCTCGTAGGGCGCAATCGCTTTATTGCGCCGCTCGGCAGGGCCACGGGCATCGCGCCCTTTGGCGAGGCTGATGGCGCAATAAAGCGATTGCGCCCTACGACAAGCGGGACCGGCACAAAGCTCATGAAACTCGCTCCTACTGCTCGAACCGCTCGATGAACCAGCGCAACAGCTTGATCCAGATCTCGTCCTTGCCGACCTGATCCTCGATGCCGTGCTCGAGATTGGGGTTGTCGTTGACTTCCATGACCACGAAACCCTGATCGGTCTGCTTGACGTCGACGCCGTAGAAGCCCTCGCCGATCGGGCGGGCGGCGCGCGCCGCGATGTCGATGAGCTCGCGCGGCGCCTGGTCGATCTCGAAGGTGCGGAAGCCGCCTTCGCGCGAGGAGCCGTCGGCGCCGTGCTTGACGATCTGCCAGTGGCCGCGCGCCATGCGGTATTGGCACACGAACAAGGGCTCGCCGGCGAGCACGCCGACGCGCCAGTCGAACTCGGTCGGCATGAACTTCTGCGCCAGCAGCAGGTCGGTCTCCTCGAACAGCTCGTCGGTGATGCGCTTGAACTCCTCGAGCGTATGCACCTTGTGGATGCCGCGCGAGAACGAGCCGTCCGGGATCTTGACCACCAGCGGCAGGCCGAGCTCGTCCATGGCCTTGGGCAGGTCGCCGGCATCGGCCAGCATGAGGGTGGGCGGCGTCGGCACCTGGTTGGAGCCGAGCAGCTCCATCAGGAACACCTTGTTGGTGCAGCGGATCATGGAGATCGGATCGTCGATGACCGGCATGCCCTCCTGCCAGGCGCGGCGCGCGAACCGGTAGGTGTGGTTGTCGATCGAGGTGGTCTCGCGAATGAACAGGCCGTCGTATTCGGCGAGCTCGGCCAGCTGCCGGCGGGTGATCGGCTCGACATCGACCGAGAGCTTCTCGGCGATGCGGGCGAAATGCTTGATCGAGGCCGCCGAGGTCGGGGGCATCTTCTCGTTGGGATCGAACAGCACCGCGAGATCGTATTTCGCGATGGTGCGCGCCTTGGGATCGCGCCACTCGCGCTTGGTATGCAGATGCAGCGCCTCGCGCAGGAACGCACCCTCGCCGTTGGCGAGCCGGGTGATGTTGCGCGGCCGGATGCGCTCGATCGAAATCCACTCGCCCGGATCGACCGTCACCTCGAGGGCCGGGCAGCGAAACCAGTCGAACAACAGCCGCCCGAACGATTCGAAGCGCGGATCGCGGGCAATGCCGAAGCAGACCAGGAGCTTGAATTCGCCCTCGAGCTGGAAATCGGTCCGGCGCGCGCAGCGATTGAGCTCGTCCTCGAGATCCGGCAGCGCGTGCTCGTAGAGCTTGGCCTCGCGCAGCTCCAACATGGTCTCGACGGTGGGCACCACCCGGTGGCCGCGCGCCTCGGCCAGCAGCGAGGCGTAATAGCCCTTCGACTGGTAGGCGTAGGAGCGCGCCAGGTTGACGAGCTTGGGCCGGCCGATGTCGAACAGGCGGGGACGCGCGAGGTACTCGCTCGTCGTGATCACCTTGTGCGGAGTCTCGGCGTTGGGAAGGTCTTTGGGCTGGTCGACCAGAATGACCCAGCCGGTCATCGTGCAGGTCCTTTCCGGATGACGATGGCGGCGCTGAGCCGGTCGCGACCCAAACGGGTCATGCGCTCGAACGCGGCCCAGGGCACCGCGTAGGTCTCAGGCGCAATCGCCTTTCCATGTTCGTCTCTGTTGGCTGCCGGATCGTGCAGGAGAATGTGCCGCCCATCCCGGCCGAAGGCAAACACCCAATGTGGCTGTCCTCTGCCCACATTTTGATAGCCTGAAATTAGCACTATGGCCACTTTTCCCTCATCAAAAGCCTGGATGAGAACCGATTCGCTCGCCGGTGTCAGGTGGGTCGGGATGGCAAGCGCCCGGGCTTCACGCCTGAACTCGGCCTGTGTCACCTCCATGACGCGCCGCTTGTCGGCCGAGTTGACGGTTTCGAGGAAATACGGCCCCTTGCGGCTGGCATGGATTTCCGGCTCAAGCCCCCGCCGCTTGAGCGTCACCGCCAAGCCATAGACCTCGCATCCGCCCAGTCCGGACGCCAGGAAGATGGTGGTGGCGTCGCGCCAGAGCTGGAACTCGAAAGCCGGCGCCGGCTGGAAGGATCGATCAGCCCAAGCGAGCGCCATCATGATGCAGGCCGGCCCACAGGTGAATTCGGTGGTTTGATGGAAATAGGGTGGCGCCGCCTCGAGCGCGGCCGGCGCCGGCGCGAGCGGCTTCTCGAAGCGCAGCGCATCGCCGCCGTCCTCGTAGTAGCGCGGGTGCCGGCCGAATTCCCGGTAGCCGCTCTTGCGGTAACGCGCGATCGCGGTCGCGTTGGTCTCATGCACCTCAAGCCGGATGGTGCCGCAGCCGCGCTCCACCGCGACCGCTTCCGCCGCCGCCAGCAGCATGGGGCCGATCCCGCGCCCGCCCTTATGCGGAGCTACCGCGATGGAATAGAGCCGCGCCACCGAGGAGCGCGGCCGGAACAGCACGATCGCGGTGCCGGCGAGCTCGCCGTCGTGCTCCGCCACGATCACCTCCGCGGTCGGCGCGCCCAGGAAGTGCCGCAGGCTGCGGCGGGAGAGATGGTCGGTGGCGAAGACGCGATGCTCCAGCGCATCGAGCGCTTCGAGGTCGGCAGGCACGGCCTTGCGCAGGCGAACGGCGGGCATGGATTGGTGGGCCATCTGGGTGCGCATGTGCGGCCGATCGCAACGGTGGTCTCGTGCGTGGGTGCTGTCCCGGCGCGGGTCCGGATCATTGTGTTGCAACCGGGACGGCGAATGATCAAGCCCGAAGGCAATTACGGGTGCACATCCGGGGCCGAGGTTTTCTGACCTTGAGCGCCGAAAAGATCGCCGCGGGAGTCCGCCGGCCCGCCAATGGCGAGAAATTCGAAAGGAATCTTAGTGGCTTAAGATTTTTTTGATTTTCCCGACAAGATTACGGGCGCGGCTTGAACCTGCCGGTTGGGTGCCGCGACCAAGGTAGGTACGGCGGCTTTGCCGTTCGGGATCGTGAACTCCAAATCGTGAATTCAGAAACGCCAATTCGACGTCATCTTTCATAGAGATCTGCCTCACGGCAGCTGTCGAGGTTTGATCGGCGCGTGCGCCCCCATCCACCCCGCGTCGGTCCACGCGGCCCGCTCGGACCATTCCGGTCCGGGCGGGCTTGCGTTTTGAGCGCGGCCATCGGCGCCGCGCCGCGGAGATTGGCCGCTGCTTGAAAAAAGACTACATGCACGAGACCCTTTGCGGCTCGCGCGACCCCGGCGAGCCCTTCGACCGGTGACATTCCCATGCAGCGCGTGACCATCACGATCGACGACGAGCTGATGACCGAGCTCGATCGGATCATCGCGGCCCGCGGCTACCAGAATCGATCGGAAGCGATCCGCGATCTGGCGCGAGCCGGCATCCGGGAGGCGGCCGAGAGCCTCGACCGGCAGCGCGATTGCGTGGCGGCGCTGGTCTATGTCTACGACCATGCGGCGCGCCAGCTGTCCAAGCGGCTCGCCGATACGTTCCATGACCACCACGAATTGTCGCTGGCTTCGATGCACGCGCATCTCGACCACGACAGCTGCATGGAGGTGACGATCCTGCGCGGCAAGACCGGCAAGGTGCGCAAGTTCGCCGAGCATGTGATCGCCGAGCGCGGGGTCCGGCACGGCCGGGTGGTGCTGGTGCCGACCGATGTGCTGGCGAAGCCCGACGCGCCCGAGCCCGAAGCGCCCCACCCACATCCGCACCGCCATGCCGGACCACGCCCGCGGCGCTCGGCTTGAGCGGGACGGTGGCGCGCGTCGAGGCCCGCGTTATCCGCGCGCTTGCCCGCAGCTCTTGCCATGGGTAGGATGATTCCTATAATTGATCTTACTCCGGCATGCTGTTCTGCGCCCCGGGCGCCCTGCCGGAGCGCGTCGGAAACCCACAGACATCTCGCCGGAAGCCCGCAAACATAATGCCGAACCCGTTCCCGAATTTCCTCAATGACGGCGCCGCCGACCTGCGCGGCAAGATCATCGGCATCTATGGGCTCTTGATCGCGGTGAACGTGGCGGCCTGGGGCTGGGCGCTGATCGCGTTCCACGATTATCCGGTGCTGCTCGGCACCGCGTTCCTGGCCTACAGCTTCGGGCTGCGGCATGCGGTCGACGCCGATCATATCGCCGCCATCGACAACGTGACCCGCAAGCTCATGCAGGAGGGCAAGCACCCGGTTGCGGCCGGCTTCTATTTCTCCCTCGGCCACTCGACCGTGGTGGTGCTGGCGTCAATCGGGGTGGCGGTGACGGCGGCGGCCTTCAAGGAGCGCCTGGCGGATTTCCAGAGCATCGGGGGCGTGATCGGTACCGCCATATCGGCCGCCTTCCTGCTTCTGATCGCGACCATCAATGCGGTCATGCTGATCAATGTCTATCGGGTATTTCGCCGCGCCAAGAACGGCAACGCGGTCGGGGACGAAGAGCTCAACCTGATGATGGCGGGCGGCGGCCTGTTCGCGCGCACGTGCCGCTCGCTGTTCCGCCTGATCGGGGCGAGCTGGCACATGTATCCGCTCGGCTTCCTGTTCGGGCTCGGCTTCGACACCGCGACCGAGGTCGGCCTCTTGGGCATCTCCGCCGCGGAGGCTTCGGGCGGATTGTCGATGTGGTCGATCCTGGTGTTTCCGGCCTTGTTCACCGCCGGCATGACGCTGATCGACACCACCGACAGCATCCTGATGGTCGGGGCCTATGGCTGGGCATTCGTGAAGCCGATCCGCAAGCTCTACTACAACCTCACCATCACCTTCGTGTCGGTGGTGGTCGCCGTCATCGTCGGCGGCGTGGAGGCGCTCGGGCTCCTGGCCGACCGGCTCGGCCTCAAGGGCGGTCTCTGGAGCGCGGTGTCGAGCCTCAACGACAATTTCGGCGCGCTCGGCTATCTCATCATCGGCATCTTCGCGGTGAGCTGGATCGTCTCGGTCCTGCTCTACCGGTTCAACGGTTACGATCGGCTCGAGCTGCAGGGCATGCAAGCCGCCGCCGCGCTGCCGCGCCCGGACGCCCGCAGCACCTGACATTTTCGCTGATGGCTGATTTTGAAACGCGCGCCGCCGAGGACGGGTGCGGCGGCTCGACAATCGGACTCGCACCATATACCATACCCCCTACCCTAAATTAGGCGCGAGGCGACGGCGGTGTCCCACACCAAGAGCGAGAAGGTGAAGCTGCTCAACCGGGTCCGGCGGGTGCGGGGCCAGATCGAGGCGGTCGAGCGCGCGCTCGAGACCGAGCAGGGCTGCGCCACGGTGCTACACCTGATCGTCACGGCGCGCGGCGCCATCAACGGCCTCATGGCCGAGGTGATCGAGGATCACATCCGGATGCACGTGGTCGATCCGGCGAAGGGAGCCGAGCGGGCGCGCGGCGCCGAGGAACTCATCGAGGCGGTGCAATCCTACTTGAAGTGAAAAAACCAATCCTGCTTGAAGTGAACCATGAGCATGATGCAAGCATCCCCGGCCGCCCATTCCCATACCTTCCTGGGCGAGGGCCACGAGCAGAACGAGCGGCGTACCTGGCTGGTGATCTGGCTCTGCAGTTTCATGATGGTGGGCGAGATCATCGGCGGCATGCTGTTCGGCTCGATCGCCCTGGTGGCAGACGGCCTGCACATGTCCACCCATGCGAGCGCGCTGCTGCTGGCCGCGCTCGCCTATCGGTACGCCCGCCGGCATGCGGATGACCGGCGCTTCACGTTCGGCACCGGCAAGCTCGGCGACCTCGCGGGCTATACCAGCGCGATCGTGCTCGCCATGATCGCGCTCCTCATCGGCTACGAAGCGATCTCGCGCTTCATCGCGCCGATTCCGATCAGCTTCGACGAGGCGATCCCGATCGCGATGCTCGGCCTCGCGGTCAATGTCACCAGCGTGCTGCTCTTGAGCGGCGGCGGGCATCACCATCATCACGGTCACGGTCACGCCCATGACGGGGATGCGGATCACGACGACCATCATCATGACGACGCGCAGCGGATCGAGACCGAGACCGGCTCGCTGGCGCTCGAGATTTTCGAGCACGGGGCGCCGCCGCGCTTCCGGCTGCACTTCGAGACCGGCGCGCCGCCACCCCCCGGCGACGTTACGGTCGAGACGGTGCGGCCAGGCGGAGCCCGACAGGTCTTCACCTTCGCGCATCGCGGCGGCCATCTCGAATCGGTCGATGAGATTCCCGAGCCGCATGCCTTCGAGGCGCGTATCCGGCTCGGCCGCGAGGCACAGCCCCATAGGGTCGCGTTCGCGGAGCATGAGCACGCGCAGGGCGCGGCGCATCGGGACAACAACATGCGGGCCGCCATCATTCACGTGCTGGCCGATGCGGCGGTCTCGGTGCTGGTGATCGTGGGGCTCGTGCTCGGGCGTTTTCTCGGCTGGGTCTGGATGGACCCGATCGCCGGCATGTGCGGCGCCGTCGTCATCGCGGCCTGGTCCTACGGGCTGGTGCGCGATACCGGTGCCATCCTGCTGGACATGAATCCCGACTGGGCGCTGGCGGAGCGCATGCGCACGCTGATCGAGACCGACGGCGATCGCCTGCGCGATCTCCACCTCTGGCGGCTCGGCCCCGGCCATCTCGGCGCAATCCTGTCGATCGCGACCAGCAAGCAACGGGACGCCAAGCACTACCGGCGGGTACTCGAGCGATTCCGCACGCTCTCCCACGTGACGGTCGAGATCGAGTCGCGCTGAATTTCGTTGCTGGACTGTGGGAGCCGCGAACGTCGGGTCATTGACGCACGGCGTTTCACTCCTTCTCCCCGCGCTCGGGCTACGGCATGCACACATCTCTGTCGTCCCGGCCGCAGAGCCGGGACCCATACGCCGCAGCCTATCGAGAGGACACGGCGTATGGGTCCCTGCGTCCGCAGGGACGACTGCGTGGAGAGGCTTTCGCACCCACGAAAGACGTGTGCATGCCGTAGCGCGCGCGGGGCGAGGAGCGCCGCGTGTCGTCTTCCCCGCGCAAAACAGTTCATTTGATTGAGGCTTGATCAATGAGAATATCCGTCTGCTCGCTCGGCGAGGAAACCAACGTCCGCTTTCTGGAGCAGGTGAAGCTCGCCGAGCAGCTGGGCTTCCACGCCTTCATGCATGCCGACGAGAAATGGACGCGCGATCCCTATGTGCGGATCGCGGCCGCGACCCGCATGACGTCGCGC
>DASZKX010000126.1:0-2802 GCA_035552735.1 Xanthobacteraceae bacterium | reverse complement strand
GCGCGTGAAAGCAGCCTCGCGCCGCCGGCACTTTCCACGCCGCCTTTGCTTGGTCCTCCATCGACCGGAAGGCGCAGCAGGACGATGGTTCCACGGCCGAGCTGCGAGCGAATGCGCATCGTACCGCCGTGCAGCTCGGTCAGCGATTTGGCGATGGCAAGCCCGAGGCCCGAGCCCTGATGGCTCTTGGTGAGCTGGCTCTCGACCTGCTCGAACGGCCGCCCGAGCTTGGCGAGCGCTTCCTTCGGGATGCCGATACCGGAATCCGCGATTGCGATCGTAATCCCCGCGCCGGTCGCCCGGCCGCGAATGACCACGCGGCCGCCTTCCGGGGTGAACTTGACCGAATTGGAAAGGAGATTGAGCACGATCTGCTTGAGCAGGCGGTGATCGGCCCGCATCCGGATGCCTTGCGGAACGTCGGCGACCAGATCGATTTGCTTGTCGTCCGCGCGCGTCGAGACCACCCGCATGGCGTCGCTGAGGAAGGCCTCCAGCACGATCTCTTCCTGCTCGAGGCGGATGCGGCCGGCCTCGATCTTAGACATATCGAGGATGTCGTTGATGACCTCGAGCAGATATTGGCCGCTTTGGTGAATGTCCGAGCAGTATTCGCGGTATTTGTCCGGCCCGAGCGGGCCGAACATGCCGGCGCCCATCATCTCGGAGAATCCGATGATGGCATTGAGCGGGGTGCGCAATTCGTGGCTCATATTGGCCAGGAACTTGGACTTGGCTTGGCTCGCCTCCTCGGCGCGGGTCCTTTCCTCGGCGTATTTCTCGGCCAGATCGGCGAGTTCCTGGGTTTGCCACTCGAGCGCCTGCTGCGAGCGTTGCAGGTCGCTGACCGTCGCGAGCAGGCGCTTTTCGCTCTCCATCAGCCTCTCTTCGTGCCGCTTGATGGTGGTGATGTCGGTGCCGACCGAGACGTAGCCGCCGTCCTTGGTGCGCCGCTCGCTGATGTGCAGCCAACGGCCGTCGTCGAGGCGGGCTTCGAAGGTGCGGGCGCCGGGAATCTGGCCCTCGCTCGCGACCTGGGAGCGCAGCGTCGGCTTGCGCCCGGCCGCGAACACGGACTCATAGGACGCGCCGGCTTCGACCGCGGCGCGAGGCAGGTTGTGCAGCGCCTGGAAATTCGAGTTGCACAGCACCAGGCGATTCCGTGCGTCCCACACCACGAAGGCTTCCGGGATCGTCTCGATGGCGTCGCGTAGCCGCAGGTCCGCCTCGGCGGTCTTCTCGACCAGCGCCTTCTGCTCGGTGACGTCGACCGCGATCCCGATCAGGTGCGGTCCCGGCTCGCCGGCTTGATGAACGAGCTCGCAGCGCGCTCGCAGCCAGATCCACTTGCCGTTTACGTCGCACATGCGGAAGTCGTGATCGACCGATGTGGCCTTGGCTTCGGCCAGCTGGCTGGCGAGCTCATAGAGCTGCAGATCGTCGGGATGGACGCGGGCGATGACCTCGCCGAAGCTCATCAGACCATCTTTCGCCGGCAGGCCCAGGATGGCGAACATGGAATGGGACCAGAAGATGTGGCCGCGGGCCAGGTCCCAGTCCCACAATCCGCAGCGTCCGCGATTGAGCGCGGTATCGATGCGCGAGCGCACCGTGTCATAGATGAGATCGGCCTCGCGGGCGCGGATCGCCTGCCAGTGGAAGGCGAAGCCGAGGATCAGCACGACGAAGCCGGTGGTGGCCGACAGCGTGATGGTCAGCGCCATGTCGGAGCGCCAGGCCGCCAGCGCATCGTCGCGCCGATCCACCACCGCGATCTGGCCGTTCCAAGCGCCGAAATTGCGCACCGTGGCGAAGACCGGTGTCGCATCCGGCAGCGTCAATTCCGCCGTGCCGGCGGCCGCCGCGAATGTGGTCAGCGACTGCGCGTGGCCCAGCACATCGAGGAGGCGATGCCCCATGAAGTCGGCGCCCAGTGGTGCCGGGGTGATGACCAGCCGGCCGGAATCGTTCATCAGCGTATGCGAGATGCCGGCGATGATGACGCCATCGGCATTGGCCACCAACAGGTGGCGGCCGGGCGTCCGCGCCCAGGAGGGCATCGCGTGCTCGAGCTCGCCTTGGATGCGCGCGCGGGAATCGTCGCTCACGCTCTGGTCGAGCCGTTCGACCAGGAGGTCGGCGCAGGCTTCGATTTGCTTGGTGATGTCGAAAATCGCCTGCCGGCGATGATCGAGGATTTGGACGACGGTTCCGACGCAGATCGTAAGTAGAAATGCGATGATCAAAGCCGGAACGGCGCGACGCAGAGCCGGCTCGGCGGTCAAGAGCCGCCGATAAGCCGGCTTGGCGATCGATTGGGCCAGTCCCTTGATCGAATCGGACCGTATAGACGCGCTCGCTGCCTCGGCGCGCGCCATTGCAGGCCTCCGTTTCGAAGTTCCCCACCAACCTTCGTCCGGAAGGATGTGCCGCATCTCTCCGAATCACTTTCATTGGAATCGAGAAACGACGACTTGTCGAGAGTCCAGGGGGTGAAAGATTTGAATTTTATGGCCGCACCGGACGGCCGGGGCCGTTTTGTTCGGCGCGCGATTCTTGGGCGTGCGATTCTTGGGCGTGCGCTTCTCGCCGGCCGTCGAACTTAAATCCCCACATGGTGGCGACGCGATGTGATACATTGGCACGAACCTTCAGCATGGTTCCGGCGCCGGAGGACATCCGGGAGATCGATATGCGGCGGCGTGAGTTCATCACTCTTCTCGGCGGCGCGGCCACCGCTTGGCCGCTTTTGGCGCGCGCACAAGAGCCGGCCGTCCCGGTCGTCGGCTTCCTCAACAGCAC
>DASZKX010000125.1:0-11066 GCA_035552735.1 Xanthobacteraceae bacterium | reverse complement strand
GCGAAAGCGGTACCGTAAGTCATCACCGGATCTTAGCCGCTCCGGTTCGGCGGCCGCTCGAGGGGAAAAAAGGGCGCCCGCGGGCGCCCTTTGAAGGTCCATCGCGACTGCGATGTTGGGAGGAGACTCACGCCGAATAGTACATCTCGAATTCCACCGGATGGGGGGTGTGCTCGAAGCGGATGATTTCGCCCATCTTCAACTCGATATAGGCGTCGATGAAGTCGTCGTCGAAGACGCCACCCGCCTTTAGGAAGGCGCGATCCTTGTCGAGCTCCTCGAGCGCCTGCCGCAAGGAGCCGCACACGGTCGGGATTTGCTTGAGCTCGGCCGGCGGCAGGTCGTAGAGATCCTTGTCGATCGCCGGACCGGGGTCGAGCTTGTTCTTGATGCCGTCGATACCCGCCATCAACATGGCGGAGAAGGCCAGATAGGGATTGGCGAGCGGGTCGGGGAAGCGCACCTCGACGCGTTTGGCCTTGGGATTGGTGGTGTAGGGAATGCGGCACGACGCCGAGCGGTTGCGTGCCGAATAGGCCAGCAACACCGGCGCTTCGAAGCCCGGCACCAGCCGCTTGTAGGAATTGGTGGTCGGGTTGGTGAAGGCATTGATCGCCTTGGCATGCTTGATGATACCGGCGATGTAGCTCAGGCAGGTCTCGGACAGATCCGCGTATTTGTTGCCGGCGAACACCGGCTTGCCGTCCTTCCAGATCGACTGGTGGCAGTGCATGCCGGAGCCGTTGTCGCCGTACACGGGCTTGGGCATGAAGGTCGCGGTCTTGCCGTAGATGTTGGCGACCATCTGGATGCAGTATTTGTAGATCTGCATGCGGTCCCCCATCACGGTCAGGGGCGAGAACTTGAGCCCCAGCTCGTGCTGGGCGGACGCCACCTCGTGATGGTGCTTCTCCACCACACAGCCCATTTTGGCCATGGCGCCGAGCATTTCCGAGCGCATGTCCTGCACCGAATCCTGCGGGGGCACCGGAAAATAGCCCTTCTTGGTGCCGACGTGATGGCCGAGATTGCCGCCTTCGTAATCGGTGTCCGAGTTGGACGGGAATTCCGTCGAGTCGAGCTTGAAGCCTGTGTTGTAGGGATCGGCCTTATACTTGACGTCGTCGAACACGAAGAACTCGGCCTCCGGGCCGAAGAAGATCGTGTCGCCGATGC
Organism: Xanthobacteraceae bacterium; assembly: GCA_035552735.1. Taxonomy (GTDB): domain Bacteria; phylum Pseudomonadota; class Alphaproteobacteria; order Rhizobiales; family Xanthobacteraceae; genus VAZQ01. The sequence continues at coordinate 9,890 of DASZKX010000125.1, read as the reverse complement.
CCATCGACTTGACCATCGCCTCGGCCTTCTTGGCGATGCCGCGCGGGTCGCGGCTGTAGGGCTCGCCGGTGGTCGGCTCGAGCACATCGCAGACCAGCACCATGGTGGTCTCGGCGAAGAAAGGGTCGATGGTGGCGGACGCCGGATCCGGCATCAGGCACATGTCGGACTCATTGATGGCTTTCCAGCCGGCGATCGAGGAGCCATCGAACATTTGTCCTTCGGAGAACGTTTCCTCTTCGATCATGGTGACGTCGAACGTGACGTGCTGCCATTTGCCGCGCGGGTCCGTAAATCGAAAATCGACGTATTTCACGTCGTTGTCCTTGATCATCTTCAAGGCGTCTTTGGCCGTTTTCATGGAATTCGTTCCCTTTCTCGCAACAGAATGTCTCGTTTTCCGAGAGGCAACGGGACCTGCGTTTCAGATGGCGTCCAGCCCGGATTCCCCCGTCCTAATCCGGATGGCTTCCTCGATATTGGAGACGAAGATTTTTCCGTCGCCGATCCGTCCCGTTTGGGCGGAGCGCCGGATCGCCTCGATGGCCTTGTCCGCCATGTCGTCGGCCAGAACAATCTCGATCTTCACCTTGGGGAGAAAATCCACGACATATTCCGCGCCGCGATAGAGCTCGGTATGTCCCTTCTGCCGACCGAAGCCCTTGGCCTCGGTGACCGTAATACCCTGCAACCCGACGTCCTGCAGCGCCTCCTTCACCTCATCGAGTTTGAAGGGCTTAATGATCGCCTCGATCTTTTTCATCTTATGACGTCTCCCCGGCCCGCCAGCCAACAGCTTCCGGCTGAACCGCGCTAGCGGTTAGCAGGCTCCGTGCCAAGCCCGCAGATTTGGAAAAATGTGAGTGTTTTCAGATACTAGGACAAAGTCAGGGGCGGGCCGCGGAGGGTGCCTGAAAGTTATTGATTAAAAACTAACCAGGACGCCCAGTATGTATGCAGGGACAATTCTGTCGGCTCTGTGGCGGGCAGAATGGCGAGCGGATTGGCAATTGTGGCGTCCGGACCGCGCCGGTACTCTCTGCCGACCATGATCGAGCTGCTCACCACCGCCGAGATGGCTGAGGCCGATCGGTTGACGATCGCCGCCGGAACCAGCGGCCTCCGGCTCATGGAAAATGCCGGGCAGGCGGTGGCCGATGCGGTAGCGGCCCGCCATTCTGTCGGCGTTCCAGTGGTCGTGGTGGCGGGCCCGGGCAACAATGGCGGCGATGGCTTTGTGGCGGCCCGCATCCTCATGGACCGCGGTTATCCGGTGCGTGTCCTCTTGGTGGGGGATCCCGGCCGGCTCAAGGGCGACGCCGCCCTGGCGGCGGGCCGCTGGAGCGGTCCGCTCGAAGCGGCGGGCCCGGCCGGCCTGGCGAATGCCGGCGCCATCGTCGATGCGCTCTTTGGTGCCGGCCTCGACCGGCCGGTAGAAGGCGCCGCACGCGCCATGATCGAAGCCATGAACGCGTCGGCGGCGAAGATCTATGCCGTGGATCTGCCGAGCGGCCTCAATGGAACGAGCGGAGACGTCCAGGGCGTCGCGGTCAAAGCCCACGAGACCATCACTTTTTTTCGCCGCAAGATCGGTCACGTCCTGCTGCCGGGCCGTCTCCATTGCGGGACGCTCCATGTCGCCGATATCGGCATCGCGGCGGCCGTTCTCGAGCGGATCAAGCCGCAGATCTTCCTCGACGTTCTGGCCCTTTGGGCCAGCCGCTTTCCGATCCCCAGGGTCGATGGACACAAATATGCTCGCGGTCATGCGGTGGTGGTGTCCGGCGGAATCTCGTCGACCGGCGCCGCCCGATTGGCGGCGCGCGGCGCGCTGCGTGCGGGCGCCGGGCTCGTCACCATTGCGTCGCCGCGATCCGCGCTCGCCGTCAACGCGGCCGCGAGCCTTGCCGTCATGGTGCGGCCGGTTGACGGCGCCGAGGAGCTCGCCGCCTTCATGTCGGATCGCCGGCGCAACGTGGTGGTGCTGGGACCCGGCGGCGGGGTCGGACCGCAGATGCAGGAGATGGTCCGCGCCGCGCTCGCGGCCGACAGCGCGGCGGTGCTGGACGCCGATGCCTTGACCAGCTTCAGCGAGCAACCCCAGGGACTGCTAGCGGCCATCCAAGCGCATCCGCAGCGGGTTTGCGTGCTGACACCCCACGCCGGAGAGTTCAGTCGTCTTTTCCATGCCTTGCCGGCCATCTCTCAAGCCGGATCGAAGCTTGGGCAAGCGCGCATGGCAGCCGCCCAGACGGGTGCCATCGTGCTCCTCAAAGGTCCCGACACGGTGGTGGCCGCGCCGGACGGTCGCGCCGCGATTGCAGAGAATGCCCCGCCCTGGCTCGCCAGCGCGGGCTCGGGCGACGTCCTGGCCGGCCTGGTGGCGGGGCTCTTGGCGCAGGGCATGCCAGGCTTCGAGGCGGCCGCGGCGGCGGTTTGGCTGCATGGCGAAGCCGGTTCCGAAGCGGGCCCTGGCCTCATTGCCGAGGATCTGCCCGAAATGCTGCCGAAGCTCTACCGGCGCCTGTTCGCCGCCCATGCGGCCGGCTTGGCCTAAACTTCGTCGGGTGCCACCCGGTTGAGAAGTCGACGGGCGGCGCTTATTTTCCACGCAGGGTCAAGTTTTTTAGCGTGCGCCAAGGGTTTCGTGCTGTTATAAGCCGCGCCGCCCGGCTGCCCGTTCGGCGGCGAGGCGCCCTTGGCGGGCGTGGCGGAATTGGTAGACGCGCGGGATTTAGGTTCCCGTGACGAAAGTCGTGGGGGTTCGAGTCCCTCCGCCCGCACCACGCCCGGGTGCAGCCGATCCTTAAACCGAACTCGGCCATATCGGCCAGAACCTATAGATTGTCGCCATGCAAGTCACCGAAAACGCTTCTGAAGGTCTCAAGCGCGAGTTTGAGGTCAAGGTCCCGGCCGCCGCCTTGGAGGCGAGGGTGGTGGAGCGACTGGGCGAGATGAAGAACCGGGTCCGAATCAACGGATTCCGGCCCGGCAAGGTGCCACTCGCGCATCTCAAGAAGCTGTACGGCCGCTCGGTGATGGCCGAAACGATTGAGACGGTGGTGCGCGAGACCAACGCCAAGATCGTCGATGAGCGCGGCCTCAAGCTCGCCATGGAACCCAAGGTGACGATGCCGGAAGAGGCGGTCGAGGTCGAAAAGATCCTCGATGGCAAGTCCGACCTGGCCTACCGGCTGGCGCTCGAGGTCCTGCCGAAGATCGAGCTCGCCGATTTCGGCAACATCACGCTCGAGCGGCTGGTGGCCGAAGTCACCGAGGCGGAGGTCGACGCGGCGGTCCAGAAGTTCGCCGAGGAGACCAAGCCCTACAATCCCAAGGGCGAGGGCGCCAAGGTCGAGACCGGCGATCGCGCGATGATCAATTTCAGCGGCAAGATCGGTGGCGCCCCGTTCGAAGGCGGATCCGGCGAGGATATCGGGGTCAATGTGGGCTCCGGGACCTTCATCCCGGGCTTCGAGGATCAGCTCATCGGCATGGCGGTCGGCGAGACCAGGACCGTGAACGTGACGTTTCCGAGCGCCTATACGAGCCCGCAGCTCGCCGGCAAGGATGCCGAATTCGAGGTGACGGTGAAATCGATCGACCAGCCCGGCACCGTCACGATCGACGACGATTACGCCAAGTCGCTCGGCCTGGAATCACTCGCCAAGCTGCACGAGACGCTCAAGGGGCGGCTCGCACAGGAGCACGCCAGCCAGAGCCGCCAGAAACTCAAGCGCAAGCTGCTCGACCAGCTCGACCAATTGCACAAGTTCGCCGGCCCCCCGACCCTCATCGAGGAGGAGTTCAAGAACGTCTGGAACGTAGTGGAGAACGATCTCAGGACGCAGGGACGTACTTTCGCGGACGAGGGCACGACCGAGGAGAAGGCGCGGGAGGAATATCGCGCCATCGCGGAGCGGCGGGTTCGGCTGGGCCTGGTCCTGGCCGAGATCGGTGAGCGCAATTCGATCCAGGTCACCGATGACGAGCTCAGCCGCGACATCGTGGGGCGTACGCGCCAGTTTCCCGGCCGCGAGCAGGAGATCTGGGACTATTACCGCAAGAATCCCTCCGCGCTCGCCAGCGTGCGGGCGCCGCTGTTCGAGGAGAAGGTCGTCGACTTCATCCTGGAACTCGCCAAGGTGACCGAAAAGCCGGTCTCCCGCGAAGAGCTCTATCAGGAGGACGAGGAGCTGACGCCCGCCAGTTGAGAATCGATCGGCTCCGGCCTAAGGGCAATGTCGGGCAGGGCTGATCCAGAGGCTTGCGTCGGGCCAGGAGCGCGAGGAATCGGTGGGGTGCGACATGGAACGACCCGCAACGCTCGGGAGCTTGCTGCGGCGGCGCCCGCATCGTCTGCACTGCTCGTTTTGCCGCCGCGAGGCCGATGCGGTCGCACGCCTTGTCGCGGGCGCATCCGCACATATCTGTGACGGGTGCATAACAAAATGCGTCGCGGTCTTGGAGCAGCACGGGGGCTTTGCTCCTGCGGATGCCGCCAAGACGGCGCCGCCGAGATAGGTTGATCCATGCGAGATCCGGTCGAGACCTACATGAACCTCGTCCCCATGGTGGTCGAGCAGACCAACCGGGGCGAGCGCGCCTACGACATCTACTCGCGCCTCCTGAAGGAGCGAATCATCTTCATCACCGGTCCGGTGGAGGACGTGACGGCGTCGCTGATCGTTGCCCAGCTTCTGTTCCTGGAGGCGGACAATCCGAAAAAAGAGATCGCGATGTACATCAACTCGCCCGGCGGCGTGGTCACGTCCGGGCTTGCGATTTACGATACGATGCAGTTCGTGCGGCCGGCGGTGTCGACGCTGTGCATCGGCCAGGCCGCCTCCATGGGCTCGCTACTGCTCGCCGCCGGCAACAAGGACATGCGCTTCGCGCTGCCCAACGCCCGCATCATGCTGCACCAGCCCTCGGGCGGGTTCCAGGGCCAGGCGACCGACATCATGCTGCACGCCCAGGAGATCCTCAACCTCAAGAAGCGGCTCAACGAGATCTACGTGAAGCATACCGGGCAGCCGCTCAAGAAGATCGAGGATGCGCTCGAACGGGACTATTTCCTGACCGCCGAATTGGCCGTGGAATGGGGCGTGGTGGACAAAGTGATCGAAAAGCGGCCGGAGGAGGCCGCAAACAAGCCTTGAACCCCGGTTTCGGGGCCAACCACACGCGCAGGCTGGGGACGCCGGCGGCCCGGAATGGTCAAAAAGTCGCCATCAGCCTCAATTTTCATTATTAATGAATTCTTGATTACCGCTACGCTACCGTGCTTCGCTAGGGTCCGCTGGATGCGATACGGGCAAAAGCAGTTGAGACGTGTGGCTTTAGTGCTACGGACTCTTAGGGGTCCCCCTGTTAGGTTCATTGGTCGAATGACCGGTTCGCCGTGGCAGCGACGCGCCGATGGAGATGAGGAATGAGCAAAGTCGGCGGCAGTGATTCCAAGAACACCTTGTATTGTTCGTTCTGCGGCAAGAGCCAGCATGAGGTGCGCAAGCTCATCGCCGGACCGACGGTGTTCATTTGCGACGAGTGCGTCGAGCTGTGCATGGACATTATCCGCGAGGAGAACAAATCCTCGCTGGTGAAGTCGCGCGACGGGATTCCGACACCCAAAGAGATACGCAAGGTTCTTGACGACTATGTGATCGGGCAGGACCACGCCAAGAAGGTCCTCTCCGTCGCGGTCCATAACCATTACAAGCGCCTTAACCACCAGACCAAGCACAACGACGTCGAGCTGGCGAAATCGAACATCCTGCTGATCGGGCCGACCGGCTCCGGCAAGACCCTGCTGGCGCAGACGCTCGCCCGTATCCTCGACGTGCCTTTCACCATGGCGGACGCCACCACGCTGACGGAAGCCGGCTATGTGGGCGAGGACGTCGAGAACATCATTCTGAAGCTGCTGCAGTCGGCCGACTACAACGTCGAGCGGGCGCAGCGCGGCATCGTGTATATTGACGAGATCGACAAGATCAGCCGCAAGTCCGACAATCCCTCGATCACCCGGGACGTTTCCGGCGAGGGCGTGCAGCAGGCGCTGCTCAAGATCATGGAAGGCACCGTCGCTTCGGTGCCGCCCCAGGGTGGCCGCAAGCACCCCCAGCAGGAGTTCCTGCAGGTCGACACCACCAATATCCTGTTCGTGTGCGGCGGCGCCTTCGCGGGACTCGAGAAGATCATCTCGGCGCGTGGACGCTCCACCTCCATCGGATTCAGCGCCAGGGTGCTGGCCCCGGAGGACCGCAAGGCGGGCGAGATCTTCCGCGAGGTGGAGCCCGAGGATCTGCTGAAATACGGCCTGATCCCGGAATTCGTCGGCCGGCTTCCGGTGGTGGCCACGCTCGAGGACCTCGACGAACCTTCGCTCAAGCTCATCCTCACCCAGCCCAAGAACGCTCTGGTGAAGCAGTACCAGCGGCTGTTCGAGATGGAGAGCATCGATCTGACGCTCGCCGAGGAGGCGCTGGGCGCCATCGCCCGCAAGGCGATCGACCGCAAGACCGGAGCGCGGGGCTTGCGCTCGATCATGGAGAGCATCCTGCTCGACACCATGTTCGAGTTGCCGAGCCTGGAAGGCGTCGAGGAGGTCGTGATCTCGAAGGAAGTCGTCGAGGGCACCGCCCGGCCCCTCTACATCTACACGGACCGGGCCGACCGCGCGAACGACACATCGGCCAGCGCCTGAGGGCGCACGTGGATCCGCCCCGGCGGCCGTCCTCCGATTCGGCAAATTGGCCCCCGTTTGGGGCCGATGAGGGCGATATTCGCTTGAATTTCCGGGCTTACTTGACACCGCCGCCGCCCGTGGCCACCTACTATGGGTTACCAAGTGGCGTGCGGAGCACTACGTATAGCTTCCGGGGAGGGCACCCATCCGACCTCCGCCCACGAACGACATCCGGACCGCTTTCCCTTCCCGGTCCCACCCAGCACTCGACCGCCATGCTGCATTCACAGGTCGCGGGCGAGGGGCACAACAATAAGGAATCCGCGCCATGACAAGCGCCAAGCCTCGCCCTCCACTGATCCCCGGTGAGACCCGGTCCTATCCGGTTCTGCCGTTGCGTGACATCGTCGTGTTTCCGCACATGATCGTGCCGCTCTTCGTGGGGCGGGAAAAATCGATCAAGGCGCTCGAGGAGGTCATGCGCTCCGACACCTTCATTCTGCTGGCTACGCAGAAGAACGCCTCGGATGACGATCCGGCCACGAGCGCGATCTACGAGATGGGCACGCTCGCCAGCGTGCTCCAGCTGCTCAAGCTGCCGGACGGCACCGTCAAGGTGCTGGTCGAGGGCGCCGCGCGCGCGCAGGTCGCGCGCTATACCGAGCGCACCGAATATTACGAAGCCGACGCGGTCGTCGCCACCGACACCGCGGGCGAGCAAGTCGAGGCCGAGGCGCTCGCGCGTTCGGTCATCAACGAGTTCGAGAACTACGTTAAGCTGAACAAGAAAGTGTCGCCCGAGGTGGTCGGCGTCGTTCAGCAGATCGAGGACTATGCCAAGCTCGCCGACACGGTGGCCTCGCATCTGGCGGTCAAGATCCCCGAGAAGCAGACCATCCTGGAGACCGCGGTCGTCACCGAGCGGCTCGAAAAAGTGCTCGCCCTGATGGAGAGCGAAATCTCGGTCCTGCAGGTCGAGAAGCGCATCCGCACGCGCGTCAAGCGGCAGATGGAGAAGACCCAGCGCGAGTACTACCTCAACGAGCAGATGAAGGCGATCCAGAAGGAGCTCGGCGACGAAGAGGGCAAGGACGAGCTCGCCGAGCTCGAGGACAAGATCAAGAAGACCAAGCTCTCGAAGGAGGCCCGCGAAAAGGCCACCCACGAGCTCAAGAAGCTGCGCCAGATGTCGCCGATGTCGGCGGAAGCCACCGTCGTGCGCAATTATCTGGATTGGCTGCTGTCGATCCCATGGAACAAGAAGTCCAAGGTCAAGAAGGATCTCAAGGCGGCGCAGGAAATCCTCGATGCCGATCACTTCGGCCTGGAGAAGGTCAAGGAGCGCATCGTCGAGTACTTGGCGGTGCAGCAGCGCGCCAACAAGCTGACCGGCCCGATCCTGTGCCTGGTCGGTCCGCCCGGCGTCGGCAAGACCTCGCTCGGCAAGTCGATCGCCAAGACGACCGGCCGCGAGTTCGTGCGCGTGTCGCTCGGCGGCGTGCGTGACGAGGCCGAGATTCGCGGCCACCGGCGCACCTATATCGGCTCGATGCCCGGCAAGATCATCCAGTCGATGCGCAAGGCCAAGACCTCGAACCCGTTGTTCCTGCTCGACGAGGTGGACAAGATGGGCGCCGATTTCCGCGGCGATCCGTCCTCGGCGCTGCTCGAGGTCCTCGACCCCGAGCAGAACCACACCTTCAACGACCACTATCTGGAGGTCGACTACGATCTCTCCAACGTGATGTTCATCACCACGGCGAATACGCTCAACATTCCGCCGCCGTTGATGGATCGCATGGAGATCATCCGGATCGCGGGCTACACCGAGGACGAGAAGGTAGAGATCGCCCGCCGGCACCTGATCCCGGCCGCGATCGCCAAGCACGGGCTCGATTCCAAGGAATGGTCGATCGACGAAGGGGCGCTCCTGCTCCTGATCCGCCGCTACACCCGCGAAGCGGGCGTGCGCAACCTCGAGCGTGAGCTCTCGACCTTGATCCGCAAGGCGGTCAAGGAGCTCACCATGACCAAGAAGAAATCGGTCAAGGTCGAGGTCGCCAACCTGTCCGATTTCCTGGGCGTGCCCAAGTTCCGCTACGGCGAGCTCGAGGACGAGGATCAGATCGGCGTGGTCACAGGGCTTGCCTGGACCGACGTGGGCGGCGAGCTGCTCACCATCGAGGCCGCCATGATGCCCGGCAAGGGCCGCATGACGGTCACCGGCAACCTGCGCGACGTGATGAAGGAATCGATCTCGGCGGCGGCGTCCTATGTGCGGATGCGGGCCATCTCCTTCGGCATCGAGCCGCCGCGGTTCGACAAGCGCGACATCCACGTGCACGTGCCGGAAGGCGCCACGCCCAAGGATGGACCGTCGGCCGGCGTCGCCATGGTCACCGCCATCGTATCGGTGATGACCGGCATCGCGGTGCGGCGCGACGTCGCCATGACGGGCGAGATCACGTTGCGCGGCCGCGTCCTGCCGATCGGCGGGCTCAAGGAGAAGCTCTTGGCCGCGGCACGCGGCGGGATGAAGACGGTGCTGATCCCCGAGGAGAACGCCAAGGACCTCGTGGAGATCAACGAAAGCATCAAGAAGGGCCTCGATATCGTTCCGGTCTCGCGCATGGACGAGGTGCTGACGCGCGCTCTGGTGCGCAGGCCCGACCCCATCACCTGGGACGAGGAAACCGCCAAGCCGGGCGTGCCGGCGGTGGCGGAGCCTGCGGTCGAGGACGAAGCCTCTACGCTGACGGCCCATTGAGGCCAGTAAAAATTGAAGCGAAAACGGCGCCCACGGGCGCCGTTTTCATGTGGCTATGTATTTTCAGCCACTAATCTCAATGGGCCGGCGAATGCCGTATCATCGGCGGGCGTTTCGGGTGGCACCGTGGTGGCACCGGAGATTGCTTGCATCGACGCCACCAGCGGCGATAAAGGTTCGCACAAGGGCGGTTAGCTCAGTTGGTAGAGCGCCTGCTTTACACGCAGGATGTCGGCGGTTCGAGCCCGTCACCGCCCACCACCGATGCCCTTCTCGCCGCATCCTGGCGATGCTTCGGTCTAGGCTACCGAGGCAGAAACCTTTCGAGCGCGATCTGCAGGATGTCCTTGGTTTCAGCCACGAGATCCCGGGGGAGAAAAACGTCGATCACCTCTCCCTCGCTCGTCACCATTTGCAACAGGATACCAGCCG
>DASZKX010000124.1:0-7727 GCA_035552735.1 Xanthobacteraceae bacterium | reverse complement strand
TCGCGGCCGAGGTCACGCCGCAGCGGCTGGCCAATCCGGAGCCGCAGAACTGGCTGATGAACCACCGCACCTATGACGGCCAGCGCTTCTCGCCGCTCGACAAGATCAACAAGGACAACGTCAAGAACCTCAAGCTCGCCTATGCGGTCGCGCTCGGCGGGACCTCGACCAACGAGAACCTGGAGGCCACCCCGCTGGTCGAGGACGGCTTCATGTACGTGGTCGACTTGTGGGGCATCGTCTACAAGATCGACGTCCGCTCCGGCGACGTCGGCCGCATCGTCTGGCGCATGGATCCCAAGCAGGAAAAATTCCCGCTCTCCAACCGCGGCGCCGCCCTGTGGGGAAACTTCGTGATCTCCACCGCCAGCTATCCACCGCGCGTCATTGCGACCGACAAGGATAGCGGAAAGGTCGTCTGGGAGACCAACCTGTCCGACCAGCAGGTCGACGTGCAGCTCACGGCGGCCCCGCTCGCCGTCAAGGACAAGATCGTCGTCGGGGCTGCGGGTGGTGATCGCGGCGTGCGCGACTTCATCGCCGCGCTCGATGCCAAGACGGGCAAGCTCGCGTGGCGCAAATACGTTGTCCCGGCGCTCGGCGAGCCCGGCAGCGAAACCTGGAAGGACAAGAACAACGCCTGGCAGACCGGTGGCGGCGCCATGTGGGTGACCGGCACCTACGATGTGACGTCGAACCAGGTCATCTGGGGCACCGGCAATCCGGTTCCGATGTTCGATGCATCCTATCGACCCGGAGACAACCTCTACACCGACAGCGTCATCTCCTGGAACCCCGACGACGGCAAGATGAACTGGTATTTCCAGTTCACGCCCGGCGACCACTGGGACTATGACGAGGAGGGCACTCATATCCTGATCGACGGCCAGATCAACGGCGAGACCCGCCATCTGATCACGCACTCGGCCCGCAACGGCTTCCTCTACACGATGGAGCGCAGCAACGGGCAGACCGTACTGGCGAAGCCCTATCTGGACAACGTGAACTGGACCAAGGGGATCGATCAGAAGACCGGCAAGCCGGTGGACTATGTTCCCGGCAATGACATCCAGATGTATGCCGGCGTCGCCACGCCCACGCTGACGGACCCCACCAGGAAGATGTGTCCGTCGCCGTCCGGCGGCAACAATTTCTGGCCGTCCGCCTACAGCCCGAAGACCAAGCTGCTCTACGTGCCGGCGCTCACCAACTGCGCCGAGGTTACGCAGGACCCGAAGCTGAGCAACAAGGCCAACGAGATGCGCGGCGGCCCGCGTGCCAGCACCAAGGAGCGCTATGAAACCGACGTTTCGGCGATCGATCCGATGACCGGCGACGTCAAGGTCAAGGCGCACATTCCGTATCCGAACTACAGCGGCGCGGTCGCGACCGCGGGCGGCCTGGTGTTCACAGGCTTCACGGACGGAACCATGATGGCGCTCGACGACACCACCATGCAGCCGCTGTGGAAGATCAACGTCGGGGTCGGCTTCGACGCGCCGCCGATGACCTTCGAGGTCAATGGCAAACAGTATGTGGCGATCCTGTCGGGTTTGAGCCGGATTGCCATGGGTAAGCATGCCAACAGTCCGGAGCTCAAGGAGCAGCGCAACCAGACCATGCTGTTCGTGTTCGGGCTTTAGGGCCGCGGGCGCCCACGAGGGGCGCCCCTGCAGGACCCATGATTGCGTAGGGGCGGCCCTTGTGACCGCCCTGACGCGGTCGCACGCGCTCCTACCTACGATCCGGTGCGCACCAGCTCGAAGCTCGTCGAGCTTTCGAATTGCCCGGCGGTCTCCCGCCCGCTATGCGGATCGAGGCGACTCTGGCCGGGCTTGCGCAGGTAGCGGGTCGCGAGCGACGCGGTGGTCTTGTCGTCGATCTGCTTGCGGCAGTCCTGCTTGACGAAGACGCCGTCCACCGGGGTCTCGCCGTCCGCCAGCGCGAGGTCCTGGCACTGCCAATTGTCGCGTCCGAAGCGCGCGGTCAGGAAGTTGCGGAGCAGATAAGCTTCATCCCGGTTTTGCGACGGGTCGCGCGGATCGCTGACGATGCGGATGCCGCCGAGCACGCCTTGCGCATCGATCAAGGCCGAGACCACGACCGGAAATCCGTAGGTCTTGGTGCCGGCATATTGCTCCATCTGATCCTCGAGGCTGTTGGCCTTGGCCCAGTATTCCAATTCGTCGTCGTAGCGAAAATAGACCTCCCGCAGTCCGTTCGGCTCCGGCCGGCAGCGCCCAAAGTCGCCAAAGCCGTTGAGCGGGAGCGATGGCGGACCACCTTTGGTGCCGCACGCATAATCGACGAATTCGTCGGGCAATTGATCCACGCGCGCGCCGAGCCTCAGGTCCCAGACTTCGAGGCGGGGAGGGCGCTCCTGCGCGCCGGCCGGGGCGCCCGCCGCCAACAGAAGGCCCGAGACCGTTCCGGCAAGAATGCGCGAGTGAAGTTGCATAAGGTCCATTCATAGGGGCGGCCCTTGTGGCCGCCCTATCGCGGTGCTGGTTGCGGGCGCCCACCACCAGGGCGTTTACGCCCTTCTTCGACGGGCTATGGGGCGCCCCTACGGCCGTCGCATGATCTGGCATTCATCAGGTTCGCTCAATCTATCGAAGACGATCTTTGGCGCAACGTCGGAAACGTGCGAAGATGCGACCACAACCAGATGCCGGAAAAGACCGCATGACACCGCATCGCCTCCTTCACGTGCCGGCCGGGCTGGCGTGCTGGCTCGTGCTCGGGTTGCTGACGTATGGGGGGCCGCAGCGCTCGTGGGCGGCCGGCGAAGCCGATTTCCTGTCCGGCAAGTCGAAATCCTGCCCGGGCTGCGCATTGCCGCGGGCGGCGCTCAAGCGCAAGGATTTGTCCGATGCGGACTTGTCGGGGGCGGACCTGTCCGGTGCGGTGCTGCACCGGGCGCGGCTGACGCGCGCGAAATTGACCGGCGCCGATTTAACGGGTGCGAACCTGAACAAGACCGACCTCAAGAACGCCTCCTTGGCGCAGGCCAAGCTACAGGGAGCGATGTTCTACGAAGCGGATCTCAGCGTGGCCGATCTCACCGGCGCCGAGCTGTCCGATGGCAAGATGGGGCACGCGCGCCTGGTGCGGGCCACCCTCGATGGCGCCAAGATCACGGGCGCGGTGCTGACCGAAGCGCACCTCGACGAGGCCTCGTTGCGCGGCGCCGATCTCAGCGCCAGCAATCTGGTGAGCGCGACCATGCGCGGCGCCAATCTCGAGGGCGCCAACCTCAACAATGCCGGCTTGGTGGAGGCGGTGCTGCGCGACGCCAATCTCAAGGGCGCCAATCTGATGGAGGCCGACTTGTTCGGCGCCGATCTGAGCGGCGCCAATCTGGCCGGCGCCGACCTGTCCGATGCACGCCTCACACGCGCCATCCTGACCGGTGCGATCCTCGATGGTGCCAAGCTCTCGGGCACGCTCATGCCGGACGGGAGCGTGCACGAATAGGTGATCGCCAGAAGGCGTTCGTAGGGCGCCCATAGCCCGTCGAAGACTGGGCGCCCGCAACCGGAACCCCGACAGGGCGGCCACGAGGGCCGCCCTTTGCGGAAAAGGCTTCATGCAATACCATTCGTCCCTCCTTGCCGCATCGGTCCTGACCCTTCTGGCGACGGGCGGCGCGCCCGCCCAACCACAGCAGAACGATCAACCGGCCCGCGTTGAGGTGTGGGACCTGCGCCTCGGAACGCCGGCCGACCGGCTGCCGGACGAATTCGCCGACTATGCGTGCGGCACCAACGGCGGCCCGCCGTCGATTCCCCTCAACGGCTGGGGCGACTTTCGGCGCTGCCGGCCGGATGCGGCGGGCTTGCGGGAAATCTATTTCCGCTATGACGACGAGCTCGAATATTGGGCCAAGGCCAATAATTTCGCGACCGAGATCGAGAAATATTCCGGCACAAAAGTGTACGATTTCCCGGTCGTCCTGTCGGGGCGCTTCGATGAGAGCGGCGTGCTTGCGGGCCTGCGCATCGTCAGCGATCCGCGTGATCCCTCGCGGGATCGCGATGAAGCCTATCTGCTGCGCAACTTCCTGACCGCGCGCTACGGCCGCGACGGCTGGGATTGCGTCGATCTTCCCCCCGCCGAGGGCGAGACGCCGGTAGGCCGCACCTTCATCAAGCAGCGCTGCCACAAGGAGGTCGCGGGCAACGCCGTGGCCGATATCGAAACGCATTTTTTCCGCAAGAAGGGCCAAAGCCAATACGATCCGCAATCCGGACGGACGACCGAGGGTCAATTCGAAAGCCTGGTGCGGTTCGAGCTGACATTGACGAAGTGAGTTCACACCCGGGCTATAAATCCGGGCAAGTCACGTGAAATCCGATAGGACGCTCATGAATCGATCCGCGGCACGTCGGCAATTGCCTCCTCCGCTCATTGCCGCGCAAGCGGGAATCAAGTCCCTTCGCAAAATGCCTGCTCTGGCGAAGATCAACGAATCTTGCGAGGAAAACTGGGTCCCCACTTTCGTGGGGACGAGCGGGCCGGAACAGCCACGGCCTCTCCGCGCGCTCACAAACCAAACACGAAAATCATGGTCGCGTTCTTCGCCAGGCCCTTGGTCTCGGGCGCGTTGGCGAGCTTGCCGACCTGGTTGCGGGTGAGGCCGGTGGCGATCGCGATGTATTGCTTGCCGTCGACCGCATAGGTCATGGGCGGGGCGTCGATGCCGGTGCCGATGTTGATCGACCACAGCTCGTCGAGCGTCTGGTCGTCGAGCGCCATGATGGTGCCGTCGAGGAGTGCCGTGACGATGATGCCGCCGGCGGTCGCCAGCACGCCGCTCGAATTCGGATAGGGCATGTTCTTGCGCTGCTTGATCTCGCTGGTCGCGGGATCGAGGACCACGAGACCGCTGGTGAGGCGGCCGTCGTCGGCGTAGCCGCCGCCGTCGAACTTGCCGCGCACGTGGCGGCTCTGGTCGCGCTTCACGGTGGCGCAGCCTTCGAGCTCCGGGATGTAGATGCGCCCGGTCTTGCGGCTGTAGGCCGCGGGCCAGAAGTTGTTGCCGCCCGCCACGGTCGGGCACACGCTGCTCGCCGCCCCGGTCAGGATTTGCGCAATCGGCCCCGCATAGGTCTGCAGATCCTTGTGCGGGTCGTAATCGAGCGGCTGGCCGGTCTTGGGGTCGATGCCCTTGGTCCAGGTCAGCTTGTCGACGTATTGCACGGCCTTGAGGAATTGGCCGTTGAGCCGATCGAAGGTGTAGTGAAAGCCGTTGCGGCCCGCATGGGTCAGGAGCTTGCGGTCCTCGCCATTCACCTTGGTGTCGATGATGATGTGGGTGCCGGTCTCGTCATAGTCCATCGTGTCGTTGGGCGTGTACTGGTGGTACCACTTGATCTTGCCGGTCGCCGCATCGAGTGCGAGCGCGCTGTTGGTGTAAAGATCGTCGCCGGGCCGATAGGAGGAATCGTATTTCGGTGACGGGTTGCCGGCGCCCCAGTAGGTGATGTTGCTGTCGGGGTCGTAGGAGCCGGTGACGTAGAAGGCGCCGCCGCCGGTTTGCCAGGCATTGTTCTTGTCCTTCCAGGTCTCGCTGCCGGGCTCGCCGGGGGCTGGAACCGAATAAGTCTTCCACTTGACGTCGCCGCTCTGGGGATCGAGCGCCACCACCCAGTTGCGCACCCCTTGGTCGCCGCCCGAGGCGCCCACGATGATCGAATCCTTGAGCGCGAGCGGCGCGGCATTGAGGGTCATGTCGGGCTGGTCGTGCAGGTTCTTGTCCCACACGATCTTTCCGGTCTCCTTGTCGGTCGCGATGACGCGGCCGTCCTTGCCGGTGACCGAGATCACCAGGTTGCCCCACAGGGCGACGCCGCGGTTGCGCTCGATCTTCTCCTGGCCCGGATCCATCTTCCAGACGATGTTGCCGCGCGTGCCGGAGCGGACGTCGATCTTGTAGACCACCCCCCAGGCGTCGGCCATGTACATGAAGCCGTCCTCGACCAGTGGCGTCGCCACCAGGTTCTCGTTGCTGGACGTTCCGCCGAGCGCGACCGCGAAGGCGAGCTTCAGGCTCTTGACGTTCGATTTGTTGATGGTGTCGAGCGAAGAGAAGCGTTGCGAGCCGAAATCATGATGATTCATGAGCCAGTTCTGCGGCTCGGGATTGCGCAGCCGCTCGAAGGTGACGTCGGCGGCGCTCAGGGGGCTGGATGCGAGCAGCGCACAGGCCGTAAGAAGGCTCGCGGATTTTGCCGGTGCTGACATGAGACGGTCTCTCCAGAGTAGCGAATGGCGAATAGCGAGTGGCGAGCGGGGAACGTAGAATACCAGAGGGCCTCGCTATTCGCCATTCGCTATTCGCCGCTCGCCCTTCGGTCACACCGCGTCCAGACCCGTCATGATATCCTCGACCAGGTCGTCGGGATGCTCGAGCCCGGCCGAGAGCCGCAGGAAGCCGTCGCTGATGCCGAGCTCGCCGCGTTGCGCCGGGGTGAGCCGCTGATGGGTGGTGGTCGCCGGGTGGGTGATCAGGCTCTTGGCGTCGCCCAGATTGTTGCTGATGCGTACCAGCTTGAGCGCGTCCTGGAACCGGAAGGCGGCGGCCTTGCCGCCCTTGACCTCGAAGGCGACCAATGTCGAGCCGGCGCGCATCTGCTTGCGTGCGACCGCGGCCTGCGGATGATCGGTGCGGCCCGGATAGATCAGGCGCGAGATCTTGGGATGCTCGGACAGCGCCACCGCGACGGTCGCCGCCGTGTCGGTCTGCCGTTGCACGCGCACCGAGAGCGTCTCCAGGCCCTTGAGCAGCACCCAGGCGTTGAACGGCGAGATCGAAGGCCCGGTCTGGCGCAAGAGGGTATGCACGTGGGTCTGGATGAAGCTCTCGGAGGCCAGAACGACGCCGCCGAGGCAGCGGCCCTGGCCGTCGATATGCTTGGTGGCCGAGTAGACCACGCAATCGGCGCCGAGCTCGAGCGGCCGTTGCCACAGCGGGGTCGAGAACACGTTGTCGACCACCAGCGTGGCGCCCGCCGCATGCGCGATCTTGGCGACCTCCGCGATGTCGATCACCTCGAGCGTCGGATTGGTCGGGCTTTCGAGAAAGAAGGTCTTGGTGTTCGGCCGCACCGCGTTGCGCCATTGCGCGAGGTCGGTACCTTCCACCAGCGTCGAGGTGACGCCGTAGCGCGGCAGATGATCTTCGACGATGTAGCGGCAGGAGCCGAACAGCGCCTTGGCGGCCACGACGTGATCGCCGGCGCGCAGCTGCCCCATCAGGGCGGTGTTGACCGCCGCCATGCCGGTTGCGGTCGCGCGCGCCGCCTGTGCGCCTTCGAGCGCGCACATGCGCTCCTCGAACATCGCCACCGTCGGGTTCGAGAAGCGCGAATATTGGTAGCCGGGCTCCTCGCCCTTGAACCGCCTCTCGGCTTGGGCGGCGGTCTCGTAGACGTAGCCCTGGGTGAGGAACAGCGCCTCCGACGTCTCACCGAACTGGGAGCGTAGCGTGCCGGAATGGACGAGGCGGGTTTCGAAACGGTAAGGCTTGGTTGCAGACGCGGACATCAGGGTCTCCTTGTGCCAACAAAAAACCCGGCCGGAGAATCTCCGCCGGGGGCACACGCGTCCCCGGCCTTTTAGCAATTTATTTAACGTGGCTGCAAGCCGGCCGGCTCAAATGACCACGGGATAAGTGGGCTCATACGCCCAATCGGCATTGGCGTCAACACTGCGATCGGGTACGA
>DASZKX010000123.1:0-24969 GCA_035552735.1 Xanthobacteraceae bacterium | reverse complement strand
CGAGCAGCGCCCGAAGACGCGACTTTTCCGGCGGAAACAAAATGGTCAGGCTCATGGTGGTGGGCTCCGAATCAAGGGCCACCAACCGAATCAGACTTCTTGCAAGGGGGAAACCGCCGTTAACCCGGGTTCGGAGCCCTGGTGTGCCATCGCGAGATATTGGCTTATCCGCCCTGCCGGCCTATAAGTGGCCCATCCCCTTCGGAAACAAGCCGCGCGAGCCAAGGAAAAACTCCCTATGCATGATGCAAGCGACACGAAGCACTGGCACGAGCCCAGTGGAGAGAACAGAGCCGGCTTCGGCAAATTCGGCCGGCCGAAAACGCCCTACGACCTGTTCATGGAATCGGAAGGTATCCCGATCTTCCGCGATATCGGGGTCAAGAACGCCACGAACCTGCCGATGGGGCCTTGGAAGCGGCTGGGCGGCCGCGGCAGCTTCATTCAGCTGCACGGCACCGAGGGCAAGTGGGGCAGCTACGTGGTGGAGGTGCCGGGCGCCGGCGCGCTCAATCCGGAGAAGCATCTCTACGAGGAAATCTACATGGTGGCCGAGGGCCGCGGCACCACCGAGGTTTGGCTCGAGGGCGATAGCAAGAAGCACGTGTTCGAGTGGCAGCGCGGCTCGCTGTTCTCGATCCCGGTGAATTCGATGCATCGCATCGTCAATGCGAGCTCCTCGCCGGCCATCCTGATCGCCGGCACCACCGCGCCGAACCTGATGAACCTGGTCAACAATACCGACTTCATCTTCAACACGCCGTACCAGTTCAAGGACCGGTTCAGCGGCGCCGACGATTTCTACAAATACAAGGACGACATCGAGCCGGATCCGGTGCGTGGGCTGGCGATGCGCCGCACCAATTTCGTGCCCGACGTGATCCATTGCGACCTGCCGCTCGACAACCGCCGCTCGCCCGGCTGGCGGCGGGTCGAGCCGTTCATGACCGGCAACACGTTCTATCTGTGGATCGGCCAGCATGAGAACGGCCGCTACTCCAAGGCGCATGCCCACACCTCGGCGGCAGTGCTGATCTGCCTCACCGGCAAGGGCTACACCTACACCTGGCCGGAGCGTTACGGGCTCAATCCCTGGAAGGATGGCCACGGCGACAAGGTCAAGCGCGTCGACTACGAGCCGTTCGGCATGGTGTCGGCGGCGCCCGGCGGCGCCCGCTGGTATCACCAGCATTTCGGCGCCTCGAAAGAGCCGTTGCGGCTCAGCGCCTGGTTCGGCCCGCATAATCCCGGCCGCGAGCCCGGACCGCCCGGCGAGAAGCACACCGACTACACCGCGATGGATATCCCCGAGGGCGGGACCGCGATTCCATACTACATGGAGGATCCGTACCTGCGCGAGGAGTATTTCGCAAAGCTCAAGGCCGAAGGCGTCGAGAACAGGATGGAATCCGAGTTCTACAAGAAGGGCGCCACGGTGCCGAAATTCGTGGGCGCCTAAACGAACGATCGGAACAACAGTTCGCAGCCTGTCCACGAGCCTGAGCGCCAGCCGTGCCAATGCGCAAGCCGCAAGCTCTTCCTTCTCCCCGCTTGCGGGGCGAAGGAGATCGCAGAATTTGCGGCGATTTCGTCCTCAACCGGACCGCCGTGGCTTTATGCCGGGACGAACCCGGCCATGACTCTTATCAGCGGGCGGCAGCATGAACGACGAGAGCGCCGGGGGGCGGATTTTTTTCTCGAGCACGGGGCGTTCGCTCGTCGATGAAGACGAGATCGTGGTGCTCAGCGTGGGGGTCGATATCGGGTCATCGACCTCGCATCTGGTGTTCTCGCGCATCGTGCTCGAGCGCCTGGACAGCCGCTATGTGGTCACCACCCGCGAGACCTTCTACGAGTCCGACATCCTGCTGACGCCCTATTCGGCCGAGGAGACCATCGACGCGGACGCGCTCGGCGCCTTCATCGAGCGCCAGTACAAGGACGCCAAGGTCGATCCCGACGAGATCGATACCGGCGCCCTCATCCTGACCGGCGTGGCGGTGCGCCGGCGCAATGCCCGCAAGATCGGCGAGCTGTTCGCTCGCCAGGCCGGCAAGATGGTGGCGGTCTCGGCCGGCGACAATCTGGAGACCGTGATGGCGGCCTACGGATCGGGCGCGGTCGCGCGCTCGATCCGCGACCGCACCACCGTGATGAACGTCGATGTCGGCGGCGGCACGTCGAAGATATCCATTTGCAGCGAGGGCCGGGTGGTCGATCTGACCGCCATCGATGTCGGGGCGCGCCTGGTGTGCCTCGACGCCACCGGTCGGATCGTGCGCATCGAGGAGGCCGGCCGCCGCTTCGCGAGCGACCTCGGGCTCAAGCTCGAGATCGGCGACGCTCTGGAACCGCAGGCCGCGCGGGCGCTGGCGGCCCGCATGACCGATCGGCTGATGGACGCGATGGCGGGCGGCTCGCCCACCGCCGACGGCCTCGGACTGCTGCGCCTCGATCCGCTGGCGGCGCGCGGCCCGATTGACCAGGTCACCTTCTCGGGCGGCGTCGCGGAATACATCTACGGCCGCGAAGCCCAGATGTTCGGCGATCTGGGCGCGCTGCTGGCGCAGGAGATCCGCGCCCGGCTCGAAAGCTCGCCCGCCCGGCTCGAGCCCTCGACCGAAGGCATCCGCGCCACCGTCATCGGGGCCTCGCAATACACCACGCAGGTGAGCGGCAGCACCATCTACGTGTCGCCCATGGAAGCGCTGCCGCTGCGCAACGTGCCGGTGATCGCGCCGGCGTTCGCGCTCGCGGGCGAGGTGATCGATTCGGCGGCGGTCACGGCCGCGATCAAAGGCGTGCTCAAGCGCCTCGATCTCGGCGAAGGCGATACGCCGGTCGCCGTCTTTGTGCCCTGGCGCGGGTCGGCGACCTTCCGGCGGCTCGACGACTTCTGCAAGGGCGCGATCGACGGCCTCGCCGACATCCTGGCGCAGGGCCATCCCCTGGTGCTGGTCGGCGACGGCGACGTGGGCGGCCTCCTGGGCGTCCATCTGCGCGAGGAGATGCGCATCACCAACGCCATCGTGTCGGTCGACGGCCTCGAGCTCAAGGAGTTCGATTACATCGACATCGGCACCATGCTGCCGACCTCTGGCGCGGTCCCGGTGGTTATCAAGTCGCTGATCTTTCCGACCAGTGCCGCCCCCGGAAAGGAATGGCAGCCAGCGCCGCGCGCGCTCGGCACGCCCGCCGCCACACCCTCGGCTTGAGCGGTCGCGATGGCCCGCTACCGCGTCACGGTCGATACCGGCGGCACGTTCTCGGATTTCGTCTATCTCAATGAGGAGACCCGCGCGGTCTCCATCAGCAAGGTGCCCTCGACCCCGGATGATCCGTCACGGGCCATTCTGCAGGGCATCGAGATGCTGCTCGCCAAGGGGGTCGCGGCCGCCGACATCGGGTTTTTCTGCCACGGCACCACCGTCGGCACCAACGCGCTCCTGGAAGGCAAAGGCGTCAAGACCGGCCTCCTGGTGACGGAAGGCTTTCGCGGCATCTATCCGGTGGGCGAGCAGGCCCGCCCTTACGGGGCCGCCATTTTCGACGTGATGTACGACAAGCCGGCGCTCTTGGTGCCACAAAGCCTCACCGGCGAGGTGAAGGAGCGCGTCGATCATCAGGGCCATGTGCTCCGCGCGTTGGACGAAGCGGCCCTGCGCGAAACCCTGCGGGCGCTCGCCCCCCACAAGATCGAATCGATCGCGGTCTGCCTGTTGTTCTCGTTTCTCCATCCGCAGCACGAGGAACGGGTGGCACGGATCGCGCACGAGGAGCTGCCCGATTGCAGCATCTCGCTCTCCTGCGAGATCGTGCCGCTGATCCGCGAGTATCACCGGCTCTCCACCACGGTGATCAACGCCTATCTGCAGCCGATTCTGGCGCGCTACATCGCGCAGCTCGATCGGCGCCTGTCCGAAACCGGCATCGCCACCCGGCAGAAATACATCATGCAGTCGAACGGCGGCATGGCGACCTTCGCGGCCGCGGCCCGCAAGGCGGTGACCACGGTGCTGTCCGGACCGGCCGGGGGCGTGACGGCCGGCGCTTATGCGTGCCGCATGACCGGCTTCCAGAACGTCATCACTTTCGACATGGGCGGCACCTCCTGCGACGTGGCTCTTATCAAGGACGGCGAGCCGTTCATCGCCAGCCGCGGCAAGATCGAAGGGCGCGACCTCGCACTGCCCATGATGGACATCAACACGGTTAGCGCCGGCGGCGGGACCATCGCCCGGGTCGACCGTTTCGGCATGTTGCAGGTCGGCCCGCAAAGCGCCGGCGCCAAGCCCGGGCCGGCCTGCTACGGCCGCGGCGGCGAGATGCCGACCATCACGGACTGCAATCTGGTCATGGGGCATCTGAGCGAGGACAATTTCCTCGGCGGCCAAATGCGCCTCGACCTCGCGCGCGCCCGCCAGGCGGTCACCACGCAGGTCGCGCAGCCGCTCGGCATCGACCCGGCCGCGGCCGCCGAAGGCGTCGTGCGGGTCATCGAGGTCAAGATGGAAGAGGCCATCAAGGCGATCTCGACCATGCGCGGGCACGACCTGCGCGACTTCATGCTGCTCGCCTTCGGGGGCGCCGGCCCCGTGCATGCGGGGCGCATCGCGCGCGACCTGGGGATGGCCGGGCTGATCGTGCCGCTCTATCCTGGGGTCTATTCAGCCATCGGCCTCATCATGTCCGACGTCAAGCACGACTATGTGCAATCGAAGATGCAGCCGATGGGCGAGCTCACCGCCGCCACCGTGAACGGCATGTTCGAACGGCTGGAGGCGCTCGCCGCCGCGGATCTGCGCAATGACGGCTTTCTGCCCAACCGGATCAAGATCCAGCGCGCGCTCGACATGCGCTATGCCGGGCAAGGCTACGAGATCACGCTGCCGTGCGACGCCGAAGCGCTGCGGGATGGCGGGCTCGAAGGCCTTCGTGGCCGGTTCGATCAGCAGCACCGATCCATGTTCGGCCACATGGCGGCCGAGCAAGCTGTCGAGGTCGTGTCCTATCGGGTGCGGGGCCTCGGCCTCGTTCCGCCGGTCGAGTTGCCGCGCTTCAAACCGACCGGCGCGACGCTTGCCGACGCCAAGCGCGAGATCCGCCAAGTGCGTTTCGACGGCCGCGACATCGAATGCCCGGTCTATCAGCGCGAGCGGCTCGACGTGGGCCTGAGCCTGCCAGGGCCCGCAATCCTCGATCAGTTCGATTGCACCACCGTCATTCACGCCGGCCAGAGCGCGCGCGTGGATGAATGGAAGAATTTGATCGTGACGCAGGGGCCCTGATCCGATGCGGAATCCGCCATCCATGCACGTCGATGCCGTCGACCTCGAGGTCGTCAAGGCGAGCCTCTCCGGCATCGTGCAGGAGATGCAGAACTCGCTGTTCCGCACCGGCTATTCCACCATCGTGCGCGAGTCGCAGGATGCCTCCTGCGCGATCATGAACGCGAGCGGCGAGGTGGTGGCGCAGCATGTGGTGCTGCCGCTGCATATCGGGGCTTTTCCGGCCTGCTGCGGCGCCGTGATCAAGGAATTCGGCGACAAGATCGCGCAGGGCGACGCCTTCCTGATCAATCATCCGTATCAGGGCGGCAGCCCGCATGCGCCCGATATGGCGGTGTTGAGCCCGGTGTTCTGCGCGGGCGAGCTCATCGGCTTCTGCGGCAGCATCGCGCACAAGAGCGATATCGGCGGGCCGGTGCCGGGCAGTTGCTCCGGCCAGGCGCGCGAGACGTTCAACGAAGGCCTCCACCTTCCGGCCGTGCGCTATCAGCGCGCCTTCGCGCCCTGCCCCGACATCGAGCGCATCATCGCGGCCAACAGCCGCACCCCCGAGCTGGTGCTGGGCGACATCCGCGGCCAACTGGGCGCCGATCGGCTGGGTGAGAAGCGGCTCAGCGAGCTCATCGGCAAATACGGCCGGACCAAGATCCTCGCCTGCTGGGATCGCCTGTTCGCGCTGTCGGAAGCGCGGCTGCGCCGCAGCTTCGCGGAATGGAAGGATGGACGCTTCGAGGCGGAGCGCTTCGTCGATGACGACGGCATCGATCTCAACACGCCGGTGCGCATCCATGTGGTGGTCGAGAAGAGCGGCGATCGTCTGCATTTCGATTTCAGCGGGTCCGCCGACCAGACCCGGGGGCCGGCCAATGTGCGGCCCCCGCTGGTGCAGGCCGCCTGCGGCTATTGCCTGATCTCGCTGGTCGATCCAGCCATGTATGTGTGCCAGGGATTGCTGAAGGCCTTCACCATCACGGCGCGTGAAGGCAGCGTGCTCAATCCGCACTTTCCGGCGCCGGTCAACACCTACAATCCGACCGTGCACGCGCTGGTCGATGCGGTCTATGACGCGCTCAGCAACATCGTTCCCGACAAGGTGCGGGCCGACGGCAGCGGCAGCCGCTCCATCATCCTGGGTGGCCGCGACGCCCGCACCGGCCGCGGCTATGTGCAATACGAGATCATCGCCGGCGGCGCCGGGGCGCGTGCCAGCCGGGACGGCGCCTCCGGCATCACGGTCAACCAGAGTAACGCCATGATCGCGCCGGTCGAGATCATCGAAAGCGAGTTTCCGACCCGGTTACTTCGTTTCGAGCTGATCAAAGACTCCGGCGGCGCGGGCCGCTTTCGCGGCGGCTTGGGAATCCGGCGCGAATATCTCAATCTCGAGGACGCCCGCTTCTCCATTCGCTCCATGAAGCATGTGATTCCGCCCAACGGCGGCGCGGGCGGGGGAACCGGCCGCCCCGGCGATATCTGGATCAATCCCGGTGGCCCGGATGCCAAGCGCTTGCCGACCCGCTATGCGGACTATCCGCTGCGCAAGGGCGATACCTTTCGGCTCGACGCGCCCGGCGGCGGCGGTCATGGAGATGCGCTCATGCGCGAGCCGCAGCGCGTGCTCGATGATCTGCGCGAGGGCAATATCTCGCCGCAAGCGGCCGAGCACGACTACGGGGTCGTGCTCGCCCCGGACGGCCAGGATTGGACCATCGATGAAGCCGCCACCGCCACGCGGCGGAGGCAGATGAGAGCGGATAAGACCTGATGAAAAGCGAGCGAGGCTGAAATGGCACAGGACAGCGTAAAGCGCACCGGCGTGATCGGGCTCGGCGCCATGGGACTGCAAATGGCCCGGCACATGGTGCAAAAGGGCTTCGAGGTTTCGGGCTATGACGTTAGCGCCGAGGCGGCCAAGAAGGCCGCAGGTCACGGCGTGCGCATCTGCGCCTCGGTGACCGATGCGGGCAAGAATGCCGAGGTCGTCTTCGTCATGGTGGCGAACGACACGCAGATCCACGACGTGATCGAGCACTCGGGCCTGCTCGACGTGCTGGCGCGCGGCGCCGTGATCGCCATCGCCTCCTCCTGCTCGCCGGAGACCTGCCGCACGCTGGCGACGCTCGCCGCCCCCAAGGGCATCGGCATCGTCGACGTCCCGCTGGTGCTCGGCCAGGAGGCGATGGATAACGGGCAGGTGGTGGCGTATCTGGGCGGCGACGACGCTTCGGTCGCGAGGGCGCGGCCGGCGATCCAGGCCTTCAGCAAGCAGGTGATCCATGTCGGCGATGTCGGCGCCGGACAGATCACCAAGAGCATCAACAACATGCTGCTGTGGTCTTGCATGGTGGCTAATTTCGAATGCCTCACGCTCGCCAAGAAGCTCGGGGTCGACGTGAGCAAGCTGATCGAGGCGCTCGGTCACGGCTCGGGCGCCAATTGGTCGCTCTCGCGCTGGGGCAAGAGCACCGGCAAATGGGCCGAGAAGGACATGGACGTGGCGCTCGATCTGGCGCAAGACGCCAAGATGCCGATGCCGCTCGCCGGGCTGGTCGATCAGCTGGTCAAGCACCTCAATCAGGAGCGCATGAAGGCGCTGCTGTAAGCCTGAGGCGGGTACTCACAAGCGTGCAAGCTGAAAGTCCCGCTTTTGGGACCAAAACTGACGAGATTTGATTTACTCCGATGAAACCTTTCGGCTTGTGGACCCACAGCTACCATCGGGGCTCGTCCTCCTCACCAGGCGGGCCGCATCCACCTCTCATCTCGCAAAAATCTCGCGGGCGCGCTGCAGAACGCCCTCCGGTACGTTCAAAGTCCGCTCGACCGCTTTCTGCACCGCCTCTCCGGCCCCGACCGCAAGCTCGGCATTGATCTGCGTCGCATCGGCGAGGAACTCATGGTCCTTGCTCATGGCCGTGAAGCCATCACGTAGCGCCTTCGTCACGGTAGGCGACAGGCCGGGCGGCGCGAAAAAGGCACGGCCGACCGCGCCGGTGCTGGCATAGAGGCCCAAGAGCTGCTTCGCCTCTGGCGTGTCGCCGAGCTCCCCGAGCGCCGGAACGTCGGGAAGCTCCGGCCCGCGCTCGCTCAGATTCTGCAGAATGACCTTCGCCTTGCCTTCCTGCAGCCAGGACGCGCGGGTGGTCTTCAGCGTCGTCCAGTTGGGCACCGCGACCTCGATCTCGCCGCGCTCCATCGCCAACATCGCCTCGTTGGCGGACGGGTAGCCTTTGATGATCTTGAATTTCGTGCCGACGACCGCATTGAGCAGGGTCGTCACCGTCTCAGCGACATTACCGGCGCCAGTGCCGGCAACTGTCGCCTCGAAGCGCTTGGCATCCTCGATCGACTGCACCTTGGAGGTATGCCAGACGGTGTGGACGGCATTGCTGGCGGCCACGCGACCGACCCAAACAAACTTTCTGGCGTCGAATTGGACGGCGGGGTTGCGCAAGGCCTGCTCGACCGCGATGGTGTCGGTCACGATGCCGAGCGCAGTCCCGTCTTTCGGCGCGATATTGAATATGTAGTTCGCGGCCCGCAGCGTTCCGGCCCCGGGCATGTTCTCCGGCACCACAGTCGGGTTGCCGGGCAGAAAGTGCCCGAGATGACGGGCCACCAATCGGCCCATGAGATCGTAGGTGCCGCCGGCGGTATTGCCGATATAGATCGTGATCGTCTTGCGTGAAAAGTCCGCCTCCTGCGCGTGCCCGGCCCGGACACCAAGACCTGGGACGCCAAGACCTGGGACGCCAAGATCTGGGACGCCAAGGCAGAAGGCTGCGACCGCGCCGGCAAGCAGCGTGTATTTGAGGCTCATAACCTCCGCTCCACAATCGGCGCGAGCTTCGAGAGGAAAGCTCATTCCGCTCTCCGGCTCGGGTGATGCAAACTGCCGAAGTCGCGACCGGACAGCGTGGGCTTCGCGAGGCTTGGCGCACGCTACTGCTATGTTTCTCCACGCCGCAAGTAACTCTCATATGCTACCGCGCGGCCGCCTCCTTGCGCCTGAAGTTGCCCCATCAACGCCGATTTGGTCAAGGTGGCGCGCTCGTTCGGCTCGCGCTTATGGCGCGTCGAAGACGCGCGTAAACGCGCTTATTTATGACCGGGACAAGGTTTACGCCGCGGCCCGCCGGCCACCGTTGCCGTTCGCGATCACCGCCACGGGGCTGTCTGCGGGGCCGTCTGCGCCGTCGAGCCGGAAAAAGGCGATGCGGTCGCTCATCGCCTGCGACTGCTCCGCCAACGTCTTTGCAGTGGCGGTATTCTCCTCGACCAGCGCGGTGTTCTGCTGCACGACCTCGTCCATCTGGGCCAACGCCCGGTTGACCTGCTCGAGGCCGGTCGACTGCTCGGCGCTGGCGTTGGCGATATCGGTCACGATGCCGGCGACCTTGTTGATGGATTCCACGATCTCGGTGAGCGCAGTGCCGGCCCGATTGACGAGGCCCACGCCCTCCTGCACCCGCTCCGAGCTGTTGGCGATCAAGCCCTTGATGTTCTTGGCCGCCTCCGCGGAGCGCTGCGCCAGGCTGCGCACCTCAGAGGCAACCACCGCGAAGCCACGGCCGGCGTCGCCCGCGCGCGCCGCCTCGACGGCCGCATTCAGCGCCAAGAGATTCGTCTGGCGCGCGATCTCGTCGATCACCCCGATGATATCGGAAATCTGCCGCGAGGATTCCTCGATCCGCGACATGGCCTGGACGGCCTCGGCCACCACCTTGCCGCCGCGATCGGCAACCGAGCGCGTACCGCTGGTCAGATGATCGGCCTGTTGGGCGTTCTCCGCATTGGCCTTCACGGTCGCGGAAATCTCCTCCATTGCGGCAGAGGTCTCCTCGAGGTTGGCCGCCTGCTGCTCGATGCGGTGCGACAGATCATCGGTCGCCGACGAGATTTCGCCGGCGGCGCCCGCCACCTCGCGCGTGGAATCCGCGACCGCCTGGATCATCTCCCGCAGCCGGCCGATCGCGCTGTTGAAGTCGTCCTTGATCTGCCCGTAGGCTGCGGGAATCTCATCGTTCAGGCGGAAGGTGAAATCACCGTCCGACAGCTTGCTCAGCCCGACGCCGAGCGAGCGGAAAGCATGCGCCTGCTCTTCAGCCGCCTGCGAACCCTCGGCGGCCGCCTTGGCCTGGGCTTCGGCCTCGACTTTCGCCAGCTCCGACTCTGCCTGCTGCCGGCGAACGAGCTCGTCGGCCTGGCCGCGCGCCTTCTCGAAGGCGAGGAGCTTGAACTTCTCCACCGCATTGGCGACGGCGCCGATCTCGTCGGCACGGTCAAGTCCCGGCAGTACCACCTCGAAATCACCGCCCGCGAGCTTGAGCATGGCGTCGCGGATATGGCGCAGCGGACCGGTCACCACGCGCGAGACCATCAGCATCATTCCAGCCGCCAGAAGGGTAGCCAGCACCCACAGGCTGAGCTGCAGGACAAGCTTCGACAACGCAGCCGAATATTGCCCGGCGGCATGGGTTTTGGCGGCATCGAGCGCCGCCTCCGCGACGCCCAGCAGCGAAGCAAGCTTTCCGACCGACATCGGCGACCACTGGTCCGCAGTCACGCCGGTCGGCTCGCCCGCGATCAGGGCCTTGAGCGCCTTGGTGCGCAAAGCCGGGTAGTCGCTCGCGAAATAGTCCTGTTTGGCCTTGTTCATGGCGCTGGCGAGCGCAGCCGGTATCGGCATGGCGGCGGCGACGTCCTCGAGCGAGGCCCACGCCGTCTCCAGCTTGCTCACATTGGCGGTGTATTTGACGAATGCATCGGCGGGGAGCGGCTGACCGCTGAGCGTGTTGGAAACGACCACCGATGCGTCACCGCCCGCGTTGCGCACGACCCAGGCCAGCTGCTTCACCTCCATCAGCCGATCCACGAAGGCGTCCTGAAGCGCGATCAGCCGGACCAGGCGCGTCGACAGCTGGTCGAGCATGTCGATGAAGGAGCCGATCTCGTTGAAATAGTCCTGGGCGAGCCCCGGCCGCCGGGCGGATTTCGGCTTGAGGAACGCAGCCGTCGTCTCCTCGTGCAAGGCTTCGAGCCGCTTGATGCGCTGTGCGAGATCCGACACGGTCGCTGCCCGTTCCGGGAATTCCACGGCATCCAGCGCTTTCAGCGCGGAGCTCAGGGCCGGCATCATGTCGCGCCGCGATTGAACCAGGAGGGCATTCGGGGAGCTCACCGGCTTATCGGCCTGCAAGTCACGGAAGCCGGAGGCGCGATCGACGCGCATGTTGTGCAGGCTCGTGAACAAATAGCCCGACACGTCGGCGACGGCCGCGATCCGGGTGGCCGCGCCCAGCCGCTCCCATGAATCCCAAGCGCTGAGCGAAAGCAGGATCACGATGGCCGCGCCCAGTACCGCGATCACCGACGTGAGCAGCGAGTTGACCGATATTTTCTTGAGCAATTTCGCCCCCCTCGCCCGGATCCCGCTTCTACGCAGATGCGAAATTTTTATGGGCGAAGGGTAAATGCCGAGTAAAGATCGGCCTTGCTCATCGTCGATGGAGAATGCAGGTGGGCGACGCCAAATAGTGCGCAAGTCGAGCAAGCTCGGCTTGCGATGGCGAGGGAGTGAAGCGCTGTGTCCCCGATCACGGCGCGGGCGCGCCGCCTCACGCAGGCCGACAGCAGACGACCACCTACTTGGCGGCCGCCTTCTTGCGCTTGTAGTTGCCGAGACCCGGGCGGTAGGTCTTCTCGTCGAGGAATTGGCGCATACCTTCCTGCCGGCTGTTTTCCTTGTCGTTGAGCTTGAGCGCGTCGCTCTTGGCGTTGAGATAGTCGGCCGCCTGCGGCTCGTTCATGAAGCGCACCGCCCGGATACCTTCCTTGGTGTAGCGCAGCACCGCCGGGCTCTTCTCCATCAGCTTCTTGGCGAGCTTGACGGTCTCTTCCTTGAGCTTGGCCTTCGGGAAGGAGAAGTTGACGAAGCCGATGTCCCTGGCCTTCTTGCCGTCGAAGGTGTCGCCGGTCATCGCGTAATAAAGCGCATCGCGATAGTTCATGGTCTGGGTCACGTTCCAGGACACGATGCCGCCCGGCAGGATGCCCCAGTTCACTTCCGAGAGACCGAAGATCGCGTCGTCGGCCGCGATCGCGAAATCGCAGGCGCACACTTGCGTGAAGCCGCCGCCGAAGCAGAAACCGTTGACCATCGCGATGGTCGGCATCGGGAAGGTGGAGAGCTTCTGCCAGCGCCATTGATTGGAGGCGCGCCGCGCCTTGTGCCGCATCTTGGGGTCGGTCTCGGTGCCACGGAAATAGAGCTTGATGTCCTGCCCGGCGCAGAAGGCATCGCCGGCGCCGGTGATCACCAGGACCTGGGTCTCATCGTCGGTCGCCAGATCGTCCAGCGCGTCGTCCATGTCCAGGTGCAGCTGCGGGCTCATGGCGTTGCGCTTGTCGGGACGGTTGAAGATCACCCAGGTGATGCCGTCTTCCTTCTCGACCTTGATGGTCTCGTATTTCTTGGTCGCCATTCTTGCGTCTCCTCGCTTGGTTTGATGGAAAGCCGTCATCGACAGCGGATGAAATGGTGGCGGATCAATAGCTCTATCTCTCCCTCCCCGGCAAGGCGACCGCGCGCTCGGGGCCGAACAGCAGCCACACCGCGCCATCGGCCGGCAGCGGCAGGTCGGCGGGGGTCGTGACCTGCAGGGCAACGCCGTCGCTCATGACATCGACCCGGCGCATCGGCCCCAGGAAGGTCACGCCGCTGATCCGGCCAGCCAGGCAATTGTCGCCATCCGACGCGGACGGCTGGGCGGCCAGCCGGATGCTCTCCGGCCGGATCGAGACCGAGACCGCAGAGGGATCGTCGATCTGCTGCGGGACCACGCACTGGATTTGGCGCCCGCTCAAGACCTCGACCCGGCCGCGGCCCGCGGACATCGCGAGCATGCGGCCCGGCAGCAGATTGGTGGCGCCGACGAAACGGGCTACGAACGGATTGGCGGGCCGGAAATAGATGTCCTGCGGCGAGCCGATTTGGATGATGCGGCCGCGCTCGATCACGGCGATCCGGTCGGACAGCGCCAGCGCCTCGGACTGGTCGTGGGTCACGTAGACCGTGGTGATGCCGATCTTGCTTTGCAGCCGCTTGAGCTCGCCGCGCATGTCGTCACGCAATTGAGCGTCGAGGTTGGACAGAGGCTCGTCGAGCAGCAGCAATCCGGGCTCGTGCACGATGGCGCGGGCGAGCGCCACGCGCTGCTGCTGGCCGCCCGAGAGCCGCGTCGCGGAACGCTCCTGGAAGCCATCGAGATCGACCACCGCCAGGGCGCGGCGCACCGCTGCCGCGATCTCGGCGCGCTTGCCGCGGTTCTTGGCCACTGTCAACGGAAAGGCCACGTTCTCGGCCACCGTCATGTGCGGCCAGATCGCATAGGACTGGAACACCATCCCGATGGCGCGCCCCTCGACCGGAACGTTGATGCGCGCCTTGGCGTCGAACAAGCGCCGGTCATGGACCGCGATGACGCCTTCATCGGGCGTCTCGAGCCCGGCGATGCAGCGCAGCGTCGTGGTCTTGCCGCAACCCGAGGGTCCGAGCAGCGTGAAGAAGGTCCCGGCCTCGAGCTCGAAGCTGGCGTCGCTGATCCCGCCGACGATTTGATCCGTCACGTTCTCGAAAATCTTGCTCAGACGCTCGACGCGCAACATGGGGACCTCACGCGCCATGGTCGGCAAGCACGACCAACCCGTCAAGGGCGACGCCGCCGCGACGCCGCAACAGGAACGGATTGATATCGACCGATTGGATGCGGCCGCCGGCATCGATCATGAGGCCGGAGAGGCCGATCAGGGCCTGCACGGCGGCCTTGAGATCGAGCGCCGGGCGGCCCCGATAGCCTTGGATGAGCAAGCCGGCGCGGGTCGCCGCGATCAAGGCGAGCGCGCGGGCCTCGTCGAGGGGCGGCGGGGCCAGCGCCACATCGCGATAGAGCTCGAGCTCGACGCCGCCGGTTCCGAACAGGATCACCGGCCCCACTTCGGGATCGAGGTTGGCGCCGAGCACCAGCTCGGTCCCATCCTCAACCTGCTCCGCAATGAGCACGCCCTCGGGCGCGCTGCCGCTGTGGCGGGTAACAGCCTCGACGATCTGTTCATAGGCGGCACGCACTGCCTTGACGGAATCAAGTCCGACCAGCACCGCCCCGGCGTCGGATTTGTGCGGGAGCGCTGCGCTCACGCCTTTGGCCACGACCGGGAGGCCGATGCGCTTGGCGATCGCGACCGCCTCGGTGGCGCTGTGCGCCACCGCTTCCTTGGGGCCGGCAATCCCATAAGCCTTGAGCAATTGCTTGGATCGAACCTCGTTCAGCGCTCTGCCGCCCGCTTGCGCGGCGGCGCGCGCCAGAATCTTCTCGAGCAGCGCCCGGCCCCGGAGCGACACGACCGCGGGCGCCGCGGCCGGGGCTTGGGTGGCGCGGCGGGCGTAATCGGTGAGCGCACGCACGCTGCGCAAGGTCTTGTCGACCTCCTGCAGGCAGGGAACATGCGGCAGATTGAGCCGGAAGGCACGGCTGTAGTCGGAGAGCCCGTGCGACCCCATGCTGAATTGCACGATCGGCTTTTTGGCCCGCGCCGCGATGTCCTCGACCGCGCGCATGTTGCCCTCGGCCCGGTCCATGCCGGGCGCGCGCGGCAGCTCGGCCTGCAGCAGCACCAGATCGATGCCGGGATCGTCCAGCATGGCCTCGACGCATTTCACGTAGCCTTCCTGGTTGGTCAGCCCGGTAAAGCCGGAATCGAGCGGATTGCCGATGATGGTGCCGACCCCCAGCACGGCGGCGAGCCGCGCGCGGGTGGTCTCGGCGAGCGGCGCAAAGGCGAGCCCGTGGGCCGCGCCGGCATCGAGCAGCAGCCCGCGCAGCGCGCCCGAGAACGTGATGGCGCCGAGCCGCGCGCCGCCCCCCTCCCCGACCCTCCCCCGCAACCCCGGGAGGGAAGGCAGGGGGGCATGCAGGATGTATTCGACCGTCTCCACCACGTCGTCGACGGTGCGCACCCGTAGCACGCCGGCGGCGCCCGCGACCGCATCGAAGGCTTCCATGGCGCCGGCCAGCGCCCCGGTGTGGGCGAGCGCGGCGGCGCGACCTTCGGCGGACGCACCGAGCTTCATCACCACCACCGGCTTGCCGGCCGAGCGCGCCATGCGGCACGCCGCCATGAAGGCGTCCGGGTTCTGCACTGATTCAAGATAGGCGACGATCACGCGGATATCGTCGTTCATGGCGTAATAGGCGATGTAGTCCGCGCCGGAGAGGCCGGCCTGATTGCCCGAGGTGACCACCGATCCGGCATCGATGCCGCGCTCTTCGAGCGAGCGCTTGATCGCCATGGCAAGACCGCCGGATTGTCCAATGATCGCGACCGGTCCGTTTGCGAGCCGCTGCAAACGGTCGTCCGGCATGGTCATCAGGCCGGCGCGGGCATGCAGATTGCCGAAGCAATTGGGGCCGGAGACCGCAAGCCCGGTCTGCGCGATGACGGCCTTGAGGCGGGCCGACAAGGCGCGGGCGGCCGGATCGGAGGATTCGGCAAAGCCGGCGGTGAGGACGGTGGCGCTGCGCGCGCCGGCGCGGCTTGCTTCGATCAAGGCATCGGGGACGAAAGCCGCCGGGATGACCACCACCACATGGTCGGGCGGCTCCGGCAACTCGGCGAAGGAACGATAGCAGCGCGTATCCCAGATCTGGTCGCGGCGCGGATTGACCGGATAGACCGGCCCGGGAAATTTGTAGCGGTTGACGTTGCGCCACACCCGCTGCGACCAATTGCCGGGCGTATCGCTGGCGCCCAGGATCACGACGTTGCGCGGATTGAGCAGCGCATCGACCTTGCCGAGCGAATGCAGCAGCAAGGGAGACGCCTCGACCACCAGTCTCAAGCCCGCCCCCCGATTGTCATGCGCGCGTCCGCGATCATCACGCCCGGCCCATGGCGCCCGAGGCCGAGCGGCGCGCCAGAACGTAGAATACGACCGCGATCATGGCCATCAGCATCGACCACATCAGGCCGAGCGCCGCAAGCTCGGTGCCCTGTCCGTTGCCCCACAGATCGAACATCGCGACCGCCATGGTCTGCGAGCTTGGGCCGGCAAGCAGGATCGCCAGCGACAGAACGCGGGTGGCCATCAGGAAGATGAACAGCCAGCCGGCCACCAAGGCGGGCGCCAGCAGCGGCGCCACGATCCGGCGCAATCGGGTGAGCGCCGAGGCCCCGCAGACCGCAGCCGCCTCCTCGAGCTCGCGATGGATCTGCAGCATGCCGGACGAGGCGTAGCGCATCCCGTAGGGCAAATAGTTGATGACGAAGGCCCAGATCAGGATCCCGATGGTGCCGTAGAGGGGGATCGGCAACCGCAGGAACACCTGCATGACCGCGACCCCGAGCACCAGGCCAGGAAATACCAGCGGGATGGTGGCCAGCCGCTCCACCAGCCAGCCGCCGGGCGCGCGTCGCACCGCCAGCCAAGCAGCGAAAAAAGTAAGCGCGACCGCGAACGTCGCGGTCGCAACCGCGACCAGCATCGTGTTGGTCATCAGCTCGAGGCGGTCGGAGGCGAGCACGGTGCGATAATTGTTGAGGCTGAGAAGCTTGAAGGAGGCGGCGCTCACCGGGGCGAAGAACGGCAGGAGCGAAATCCAGGCCAGCATCGCCATCGGCACCACCAGCAGCAGCGCGAAATCGACCACCAGGATGCCGGCCGCGAGATAGCGCAGCCGTCCGAGATCGAACGGCCGCGGCCGGAAGCCCTTGCCGGTGATGGTGGCAAACCGCTCGGCGTGCCGCGACAGCCTCGCATAGACGTAGAGCAGCACCAGCACCAGGAGCAGCATCAGCACCGACAGCGCGCTCGAGCCGCCGAGGTCGGGCGGCGCCCGCGCCATCATGTTGGTGTAGATGTCGGTGGTGAGCACCGAGATGCGGCCCGGCAATCCGACCAGTGCCGGCACCTCGAAGGCCTCGATGGCGCGGATGAAGACCAGCATGGAGAGCGCCATGATGGCGGGCAGCGACAGCCGCATGGTGACGCGGGCGATGGTCGCCCATACTCCGGCCCCGCTGACGCGCGCCGCCTCCTCGAGCTCCGGATTGGCATTGCGCAGCGTCGCCCCCACCAGCAGGAACGCCAGCGGCGACCACAGAAAGCCCTCGACCAGGACCATCCCGGGCATGGAATAGATGTTGATCAGGACATCGGAGGCGCCGGTCAGCGAGCGGTAGAGCTGATTGACCGGCCCGGCCTTGCCGAGCACCAGGAGCCAGGCGGAGACGTAAAGAATGTAGGGCGTGCCAAGCGAGATGATCGCGGTCACATAGGCCAGCCCCTTGAGCGGCGCATTGGTGCGCTCGACGATCCAGGCCATGATCCAGCCGACCAGGAGCGCGATGGCGGCGCTGCCGGCCGCGAACCACAGCGAGTTGAGCGTGGTCGCGATAAAACGCCGGCCGCCCAGCACGCTTCGGAAATTCTCGAATCCCCAGCGGGTAGGTTCGTTGGGAGCGCCCGCGATGTTCACGCTGCCCTGCAACAGGAATAGGAGCGGCGGCACCACCAGGGCGGCCAGCACGACGATCAACAGGCCCGCGATCCAGGTGGTCTGGCGCGCCGAGGATCGCGACCTGTATTGCGACTCAGCCGAAGAGGTCATCGAAAATCTGCTTCCATTTCGGCAGGTTGTCTTCGATCACCTCGGGCGGAAAGAATTTCACGCGGAAATGGCCGTCCTCCGGCTTGAGCTCCGGATCGCGAGCTGGGATCGCCGGATCGGCGGTGAGGTAGTCGGCGTCGCGATAGACCTGCTGACCCTCCTTCGAGATGATGAAATCGACCAGCAGCTTGGCGGCATTGGGATGCGGCGCGTTCTTCTGGATGCCGATCACCGACAAGGTGCCGGTGGCAGGCTCCATCTTGATCCAATCGACCGGCGCGCCCTTCTTGGCGCTGATCACCGCGTGATGGTTGAAGATCTGCAGCGCGATCGCGTATTCGCCGGCGATCACCTGGTCGAGCACCTGGCGCGCCGCGGCCGGCACGTTGGCGACCTTCTGCTTGGCGAAGGCGCGCAGATAGCCCATGCCTTTCTCTTCGCCCATCTCGGACAGCACCGTGCCGATGAAGCCCACCCCGCCCGAGGTCGACGGCAGCGAGTTCCAGGCGATCTTGCCGCTCCATTTCGGATCCAGCAGATCCTGGTAAGTCTTCGGCTGCGTCCCCTTCGGCACGAGCGACGTGTTGTAGCCCGGCGTATTGATGTACAGGTTGCTGGCGATCCAATAGCCCTGCGGATCCTTGTAGAGGTCCGGATAGTCCTTGGCGGCCTCGGGCTGCCACTGCAGCACGTAGCCTTCCCGCTCCAACGGCACCACCGTCGAGGTCCCGTCGAACACGTCCGATTGCGGCCGGCCGGCGCGGCCTTCGGTGAGGATCTTGACCGCCACCTCGTTGGCGTTGGCGCGGGTGTAGCGCACCTTGATGCCGGGATATTTCTTCTCGAAGGCGGCCGCGATCGGACGCACCAATTGGTTGACGATCTGGGTCGAGTACCAGACCACCTCGCCTTCCTTCTTGGCGGCATCGATCACCGCCGCGTCGATCGCATAGGCGGCGGTCACATGAGCCGGGCCGCAGCCGAGCCAAATCGCGATCATGATGGCGATGATCCGCGGGCATCCTCCCATGATGTTTCCTGATCCCTTATCGCGGCAGCTTTTCGAAGCTGCCTTTGCACCCGCGCGGCGGTCGCCGCCTGCATTTCACATTAGCACGTCGCTGCGCGGGGGACGGGCTGACCGCGCACCCCGTCAATGTCGAATTTTGCGCGCCACCGATCCGAAGCGCGCGCCTCGGAAACCCGCCAGCCGGCGCTGGACCCGCTGTCTAACGCGCTGAATTACAAGCGTTATCTCCCTTCTGACGACCGCGGCCGTCGCAGTCGCGGACTTGCGATTTCCCATCCTGGAGCGAGTCGAGCTAATCTGCCGGGAGCGCGGCTTCATGTCTCAGCAGAACCCTGCCCCGCCCGCGCCCGACATTTTTTTCGCCTCGTCGATAACGACTGGAATCGGAGGATTGAGAATGATCTCGCTATCCATCAATGGCCAATCCCACAACGCCGATGTTGAGGACTCGACGCCCTTGCTTTGGGTGCTGCGCGACACCATCGGGATGACCGGCACCAAATACGGTTGCGGCATCGCGCAATGCGGCGCCTGCACGGTCCATGTCGACGGGGTCGCGATGCGCTCCTGCTCGATACCGGCGAGCGCGGTCGCCGGCAAGCAGATCACCACCATCGAAGGCATCGCGGCCGGCGGCAAGCTCTCCGCCGTGCAGCAGGCCTGGCTCGACAACGACGTGCCGCAATGCGGCTACTGCCAGAGCGGAATGATCATGGCGGTGACGGCGCTGCTCAAGCAGAAGCCCAAGCCCACCGACGACGACATCGACGCAGCCATCACCAACATCTGCCGCTGCGGCACCTATCAACAAATCCGCGCGGCGATTCACGCCGCCGCCAACGCTTGAGCCGGGAGGCAGCCATGACCTATATGCCGCGAATGAATCGCCGCTCCTTTGTGGTCGGCGCCGCTGCCGCCGGTGGCGGACTTGCGCTCGGCTTTTCGGTCCCCGACGGCCCGCAGGTCGTGCGCGCCGCCGACGGATCGCCCGAGGTGAATGCCTGGGTGGTGATCAAGCCCGACGACACCGTCGTCATCCGGGTGGCGCGCTCCGAGATGGGCCAGGGCACGCTCACCGGCCTCGCCCAGCTGGTGGCCGAAGAGCTCGAATGCGACTGGTCGAAGGTAACGACCGAATTTCCCACCCCCGGGCAAAATCTCGCCCGCAAGCGGGTCTGGGGCAATTTCTCGACTGGCGGCAGCCAGGGCATCCGCCAGTCGAACGAATATGTCCGCCAGGGCGGCGCCGCCGCGCGCATCATGTTGATCCAGGCCGCCGCCAACGAATGGAAGGTGCCGGCGAGCGAATGCAGCGCCGCCAACAGCGTGATCACCCATCAGGCGTCGGGCCGCACCACCACGTTCGGCAAGGTGGCCGAGGCGGCCGCCAAGCTTGACGCCCCCAAGGACATCAAGCTCAAGGACCCAAAGGACTGGAAGATCGCCGGCAAGGGCGTCAAGCGCCTCGATACCCTCGACAAGCTCACCGGCAAGCAGGTCTACGGCATCGACATCAAGATGCCCGGCATGCTGATCGCGACCATCAAGGCTTGCCCGGTCAACGGCGGCAAGGTGAAGAGCTTCGACGCCGCCAAGGTCACGGGCATGCCAGGCGTCAAGAAGGTGGTGCCGGTCGACGATTATGCGGTCGCCGTCGTCGCCGACACGTTCTGGCATGCGAAGACCGCCATCGATGCCCTCCCGATCGTCTGGGACGAAGGCGAGAACGCCAAAGTGTCGAGCGCTACGATTGCGGAGTTCCTGAAGGGAGGGCTCGACGCCGACCAGGCCTATATCGGCAACAAGACCGGCGACGCGGCTTCCGCCATCGCGGGAGGCGCGCGCAAGATCGAGGCGGTTTACAACTACCCGTTCCAGAACCACGCCACCATGGAGCCGATGAACGCGACGGCGCGCTACACCGCCGACCGCTGCGAGGTCTGGGGCCCGACCCAGAACGGCGAGGCGGCGCTGGCGACCATCATCGAGGCCTCCGGCCTGCCGGCCGGGAAGTGCGACTTCTACAAGGTCATCGTCGGCGGCGGTTTCGGCCGGCGCGGCCGCTCGGACTACGTGCGGCAGGCGGTGCTGATCGCCAAGGATATGCCGGGCGTGCCGGTCAAGCTGATCTGGACGCGTGAAGAGGACATGACGCATTGCACCTATCATCCGATCACGCAATGCAAGATGACCGGCGCCTTCGATGCCAACAACAATCTGGTCGGGCTGCATATGCGCATTTCAGGCCAGTCGATCTCGGCCTCGCTGGCGCCGCAGAATCTGAAGGACGGCATGGACCCGATCACGTTCCAGGGACTCAATCCGGGCGGCCCGGAAGGCCAGTTCAGCTACAAGATTCCGAACGTGCTGATCGATCATGCCATGCGCAACACCCACCTGACGGCGGGTTTCTGGCGCGGGGTCAACGTCAATCCCAACACCATCTATGTGGAATGCTTCATTGACGAGCTGGCCAAATCGGTCGGCCAGGACCCGCTCGAGTTCCGCCGCAAGCTGCTCAAGCCCAGGAACCTCGCCGTGCTCAACGCATGCGCGGAGAAGATCGGCTACGACAAGCCGGCCCCGCAGGGCATCTTCCGCGGCATGGCGCAAAACCATGGCTATGCCAGCTTTGTGGCGGCCATTGCGGAAGTCTCCATCACCGATCAGGGCCGGGTGAAGGTCCACCGCATCGTGGCGGCGACGGATCCCGGCTATGTGGTCAATCCGGCGCAGATCGAGCGGCAGGTCGCCGGCTCCTTCGTGTACGGCCTCTCGGCGCTGCTCTACGGCGAGATAACCGTCAAGGACGGCGCCGTCGAGCAGCACAACTTCGACACCTACAACGTGATGCGCATCGCCGAGATGCCGCAGGTCGAAGTGATCGTGATGCCTTCGGGCGGCGCGGTCTGGGGCGGCGTCGGCGAGCCCACCATCGCGGTGGCGGCGCCGGCGGTCCTCAACGCGATCGCGGCGGCGACCGGCAAGCGCATCCGCTCGGTGCCGTTGAAGAACACCGACCTGCGGTCGGTTTGATCGATCCGATCAGCCGGAGCGGCGGGCGACCGCCGCTCCGTTCAGGTTCCACATTCTTCCGGTTCCAAAATCCCGCGAGGCGCCGGCATGATGATCAAGCGCACCGCCGTTGGGCTCGCGCTGCTGCTTTGGCTTCCATTCGGTGCCGCAGTGGCGGCCGACGCCCCGCCCGGCGCTTCGGCGCCACCCGGCGCTTCGGCGCCACCCGGCGCTTCGTCCTGCTCGGGCTGCCACCCGGCATCTCAATCCGTCGACACGCCGGTCAAGCGGCTAGTGGGCCGCAAGCCCGAGGACATCGTGGCCGCCGTAAGGGCCTTCCGGTCGGGCGATAAGCCTGCGACCATCATGGATCGCATCGCCAAGGGCTTCACCGACGACGAGATCAAGGCCATCGCGGATTGGTACGGCGCGCAAAAGGATTAGAGGAGCATCCATGAGCCGGATCCACAGCCGCCGTCATGTCCTCAAGACCGCCGTTGCCGGAGCGGCCGCGGCATCTGCCGCCACCCTGCCGATGCCGGCACTGGCGCAGGCTTCCGGCGGTCGCGTCGTCGTGGTCGGCGGCGGCTTTGCGGGCGCGACCTGCGCGCGCGCCGTCAAGCGGCTCGATCCGCGCACCGCCGTCACGCTGGTCGAGACGAGCCAGACCTTCACCGCCTGCCCGTTCAGCAACGAGGTCATCGCCGGGTTGCGTGACATCAAGGCGCAGCAGTTCGATTACATGAAGATCGCGGCCGAGGGAGTCGTCACCGCCTTCGATACGGCCACCGAAGTCGATCCGCGGGCCCGCATGGTGACGCTCGCAAGCGGCGCACGGCTGCCGTACGACCGCCTGGTGCTGGCACCGGGCATCGATCTCCGCTGGGATGCACTTCCCGGCTACACCGAAGCCGCCGCCGAGCGCATGCCGCATGCCTGGAAGGCGGGCGCCCAGACCCTGTTGCTGCGCCGCCAGCTCGAAGCCATGCCGGATGGCGGCCTCGTGATCATCGCGGCGCCCGCCAATCCGTATCGGTGCCCGCCCGGACCTTACGAGCGGGCGAGCCTGATTGCCTATTACATCAAGACCCAGAAGCCGAAATCGAAGCTCATCATCCTCGATGCCAAGGATGCGTTCTCCAAGCAGCGGCTATTCCAGGACGCCTGGAAGGAGCTCTATCCGGGCATCATCGAATGGGTCTCGCTCTCCTCCGGCGGCAAGGTCACCAAGGTCGATCCCGCCACCATGACGGTTGAGACCGATTTCGCGAAGCACCAACCCGCGGTCGCCAATATCATTCCGCCGCAGAAAGCCGGACGGATCGCCGAAGCGAGTGGGGTTGCGGATCGTACCGGCTGGTGCCCGGTCAATCCCATAAGCTTCGAATCCACGCTGCAGCCCAACATCCATGTCATCGGCGATGCCTGCATCGCGGGCGCGATGCCGAAGGCGGGCTTCGCCGCCAATGCCCAGGCCAAGATCTGCGCCGCGGCGCTCACACGCCTCATGGGCGGCCAGAAGCCGGACGAGCCGAAGTTGATCAACACCTGCTACACCATCGTGGCTCCCGACTACGGGATCACGGTCGCGGCCGTGTACCACGCGGTGAACGGACAATTGGTCGAGGTTCAGGGCGCGGGCGGCATCAGTCCGGTGGAAGCCCCGAGATCGACGCGGGAGCAAGAAGCGAAATTCGCGGATGGCTGGTTCCATACCATCACCGGAGAGATGTTCGGCTGAGCGCCATGGCCGGAGCGCCCGCGTGGGCCTGGCGATGCTGGCGGCGCTGGCCGCCGGAACCCACCATGGCGCCCGTGCGGAAGAACCCTTGCGACCCTATATGATTGTCGGCGATGCCATCCCGGCCTCGCTGACCGGCAAGTCCGGGGATCCGGAGCACGGCCGTGCGATCGTCACCAACCGGCAGGTCGGGCTTTGCTTGCTCTGCCATACCGGGCCATTTCCGGAGGAGAGATTCCAGGGCACTTTGGCGCCCAGCCTCAAAGGTGCCGGCGTGCGCTCGACGGAAGGCCAGCTGCGACTGCGGATCGTCAATGCCTCGAAGCTCGAGCCCGACACCATCATGCCGCCCTATTATCGGATCGACGGTCTCGAGCGGGTGGCGCCTTCGTTTCAGGGCAAGCCCATCCTCACGGCCGAGCAGATCGAGGATGTGGTAGCTTATCTGATGACGCTGCGCGATTAGGACGCACGAGATGACGCACGACCGAGCAAAGACGCACGACCGAGCAAAAATGAATGCCTCGCGCCGCGACTTCCTGGCGGGCACGGTCCGGCTGGCGGCCAGTGCCGCTCTCGTTTCGGTGGTGGCGACGAAGTCGAGCCGCGCCACGCCGGCCACCATGGAGGCCGCCATCCGGAAGGTCGTCGGCGCGGCGCCGGTGCGCAAAGGCAAGGTCATGATCGACGTGCCGCCACTGGTGGAGAACGGCAATGCGGTTCCGGTGACGATCACGGTCGACAGCCCGATGACGGCGACCGAATACGTCAAATCCATTCACCTGTTCAACGAGAAGAACCCGCAGCCCAACGTCATCGGGGTGCATCTGGGGCCGCGCGCCGGCAAGGCGGCGCTCTCGACCCGCATCAAGCTCGCCGCTGCCCAGAAGATCGTGGCGGTGGCGCAGCTCAGCGACGGCTCGTTCTGGTCCGATGACGCCGACGTCATCGTGACCATCGCGGCCTGCGTGGAGGACCTGCAATGACGGCGCGCGCGCTCATCAACGTGCCGGCCAAGGCCCGGCGCGGCGAGATCATCGAGATCAAGACCCTGATCGCCCATCCGATGGAGACCGGCTTTCGGGTCGGCCTCAACGGGGCGCTCATTCCGCGCAACATCATCACGACGTTCCGTTGCACCTATGACGGCGAGGAGATATTCCGTGCCGAGTTCTCCCCCGCGATCGCGGCCAATCCGTTCCTCACGTTCTTCACGGTGGCGGCCGCGAC
>DASZKX010000122.1:0-21713 GCA_035552735.1 Xanthobacteraceae bacterium | reverse complement strand
TTGTCGAGGATCCGCTCGATCTTGCCTTCGGTCTTGCGCTTGACCCAGGCGTTGACCTCATCGACGCCGGCATCGCGGAAAATCTCGGCGCCGTACTTGTCCTTGACGAGGGCCGCGTAATCGCCCGCCACCAGATCGCCGCGCCCGGCCAGCATCAGGGCATTGGCGGTCAGCAGGCGCGCGGAGGGCTGCGGGCTGCCGGCCGCCACGCAGCGCTCGCCCTCGCGGACCGCCGGAAAGGAGCAGCGGCCATCCGGCCGCAACGCGCCCTCGCAGCGGGCGCCGCTCGCCGGCCCCACGATTTGCATGCCTTGGGGACAACTCGCAGCGCTCTTGTCGTAGAGGTTGAGCGCCGTGAGCAGCGTCCTGTTCGCGGCCTCCATGGCGGAGCGATCGAGGCCCTGCTTGAGCACGCTCGCCATCTCCCGCTCGGTCTCTCCGCGCGCGCCCGACAGCGCCATCGCCATGGCGGTGCCCACCGAAAGGGGCGAGAGCACGATATTGCCCGGCACGCCGGAAACCTGCTTGAGCAGCGCCGAACCGCTGGCGTTGTATGCGTCGGTGAGCGCCCGCTCGTCATTCTGCGCGACCCCGGGAGCCGGTGACAGCAGGGCGAAAGCCATGCCGGTGACGACCCCGAAACCTCCCCGCCGGTTGATCAAGCGCATGGATTCCCCTCCGGTTTCGCGATCGCCCGGCGCGCCCGCATGGCGCGACTTTGCCGCGGCAATTGCATCGAAATCATGGGTCGAGGCGATTCGGGGCGCCGCAAGCGGCTCGGCCTCCCGGGATGGCGGCCGACGCGCGCGCCCGCAACCCCCACAAGCGCAGGTGAATCGCACAGAATTCGAGCGCCTGGGACAACTCAAGGGGTGACGGCATGGCTTCCGGCGGCTATACAGCGGGCGAATAATCGGCGGCTCTTCCGGCTCGCTGGCGGGAGCACAAAAAGGCGCGTAAGCAGTGGTTTAGGGCCACTGTCGGGGTAGCAGATTGCAGCAGGAGGTCGAACGCGTTGGGTTGGTCCGAGATCCCTGTTCGGTTCGGCGCCAAGGGGCCGGCCGGGATCATCCGATGCCCCGATTCGCCCGGTTTCCGGTACCGCCCGCGTGACTTAAGAGGGATCTGATTTCGCCATGCCCATCACGCTCCTCGACGTGATCCTGATCGGCGTCATGTTGATCTCCGCGGTCCTCGCCATGATTCGCGGCTTCATGCGCGAAATCCTCTCGATCGCGGCGTGGGTGCTGGCGGCGCTGGCGACCCTCTACTCCTATGCCAAGCTTTTGCCCTACGCCAAGAGCTACGTGAACAACGACATCGTGGCGACCGCGGCAGTCGTCGCCGGCACCTTCCTGCTCACGCTCCTGGTGGTTTCGGTGGTCACCGTGCGGTTTTCCGACATGGTGCTGGACAGCCGGGTCGGCGCGCTCGACCGCACGCTCGGCTTCCTGTTCGGGCTGGCGCGCGGCCTCATCATCGTGGTGGTCGCCTTCCTTTTCTTCGCCTGGCTGGTGCCGAGCAAGACCCAGCCGGCCTGGGTCGCCAACGCCAAATCGAAGGTGGTGCTGCAAAGCACCGGCGATTGGCTGATGTCGATGTTGCCGGACGACCCCGAAAGCACCATCTTGAAAAGGTTCAAGAAGCCACTGCCCGAGGACGCCGAGCCGGCGGAAGCTCCGCCCGGCCAACGCGGCAGCCTCGATCCCTCGACCGGCGCGCCGGGCTAACG
Organism: Xanthobacteraceae bacterium; assembly: GCA_035552735.1. Taxonomy (GTDB): domain Bacteria; phylum Pseudomonadota; class Alphaproteobacteria; order Rhizobiales; family Xanthobacteraceae; genus VAZQ01. The sequence goes on along the minus strand of DASZKX010000122.1, from coordinate 19,981 downwards.
AAGCGGGCGCGTCGAAATGGAACGGGAGACCCGATGCGCCAGATGATCGACCCGCCGAGCGACCTAGGACCAAGCGACGCAGGATCCCCCTCCCCTTCCCTCCCCCGCGAGCCGGGGAGGGATCGGGAGGCGGACGGCGATCGGCTGCGCGAGGAATGCGGCGTATTCGGCGTTTTCGGTCATCCGGATGCAGCCGCCATCACGGCGCTCGGCCTGCACGCCCTGCAGCATCGCGGCCAGGAAGCGGCCGGTATCGTCTCGTTCGACGGCCGCCGTTTCCACTCCGAGCGCCGGCTCGGCCTGGTCGGCGACACCTTCTCGCGGCGCGAGGTGATCGAGCGGCTGCCCGGCATGTCGGCGATCGGCCATGTGCGCTACTCGACCACCGGCGAGACCATCCTGCGCAACGTGCAGCCGCTGTTCGCCGAGCTCGATGCCGGCGGCTTCGCGGTCGGCCACAACGGCAACCTGACCAACGGCCTGACCCTGCGCCGTCAGCTGGTGCGCGACGGCGCCATGATGCAATCGACCACCGACACCGAGGTCATCCTGCATCTCGTCGCGCAGTCGCGCCGCAACCGCTTCGTCGACCGCTTCACCGATGCGCTGCGCCAGTTGGAAGGTGCCTATTCGCTGGTGTCGCTCACCAACAAGAAGCTGGTCGGCGCCCGCGATCCGCTCGGCATCAGGCCGCTGGTGATGGGACGCCTCGACGGCGCCGCCATCCTGGCCTCGGAGACCTGCGCGCTCGACATCATCGGCGCCAAATATGTCCGCGATGTCGAGAACGGCGAGATTGTCGTGTTCGACGAAGAGGGCACCCATTCCCACAAGCCGTTCCCGCCCATGCCGGCGCGGCCCTGCATCTTCGAATTCATCTATTTCGCCCGGCCGGATTCGATCGTGGGCGGCCGCTCGGTCTACGAGGTCCGCCGCACCATGGGGGCGGAGCTGGCGCGCGAAGCGCCGGTTGCGGCCGACGTGATCGTGCCGGTGCCCGATTCCGGCGTGCCGGCCGCCATCGGCTTTGCCCAGCTCGCGGGCGTGCCCTTCGAGATGGGCATCATCCGCAACCACTATGTGGGCCGCACCTTCATCCAGCCGACTCAATCGATCCGCGAGATCGGCGTGCGGATGAAGCATTCCGCCAACCGCGCGGTGGTCAACGGCAAGCGCATCGTGCTGATCGACGATTCGCTGGTGCGCGGCACCACCTCCTTGAAGATCGTGCAGATGATGCGCGACGCCGGCGCCAGCGAGGTGCACATGCGCATCGCCAGCCCCCCGATCACCCATTCCGACTATTACGGCATCGACACCCCGGAGCGCGACAAGCTCCTGGCCGCCAACCACGACATCGAAGGCATGCGCGCGTTCATCGGCGCGGATTCGCTCGCGTTCCTCTCGGTCGAGGGCATCTACCGCGCCATGGGCTACGAGCGCCGCGATCCGCTGCGCCCGCAATTCACCGACCATTGCTTCACCGGCGACTATCCGACCGCCCTCACCGACCGCACCGCCGAGGTCGCGGTGCCGCGGCAGCTGTCGCTGCTGGCCGAGGCGAGCTGAAGACTCTTTCACATGGCACGGCGCGCTCCTCTCCCCGCACGCGGGGCGAGGGAGCGCGCCTGAGCGAGCCTCAAACCCCATGTCCCCTCCCCTGACCGATCGCATCGCGCTCGTCACCGGCGCCTCGCGCGGGATCGGCCGCGCCACCGCCCTCGCGCTGGCGCGCGCCGGCGCCCATGTGGTGGCGGTCGCCCGCACCGTCGGCGGACTCGAGGAGCTCGACGACGAAATCCGCGCCATCGGCGGCTCGGCCACGCTGGTGCCGCTCGATCTCAAGGATGTGCCTGGCATCGCCCGGCTCGCCGGAGCGCTGGCCGAGCGCTATCAGCGGCTCGACGTGCTGGTCGGCAATGCCGGCATTCTGGGGCCGCTGTCGCCGCTCGATCATGTGGAGCCCAAGGCCTGGGACGAGGTGCTGGCGGTCAACGTCACCGCCAACTGGCACCTGATCCGCGCCATGGGTCCGCTCTTGCAGCGCTCCCGCGCGGGCCGCGTGGTGTTCATCACCTCCGGCATCGTGGCCCGTCCGCGCGCCTATTGGGGACCCTATGCGATCTCCAAGGCGGCGCTGGAAGCGCTCGCGCGCACCTATGCGGCCGAGACCGTCTCGACCCAAGTGCGGGTCAATCTGTTCAATCCGGGCGCCACACGCACCCGCATGCGCGCCACCGCGATGCCGGGCGAGGACCCGGCCGGCCTGAAAACCCCGGAGCCGGTCGCCGAGAAGATCGTCGAATTGTGCCTTCCGCAATTCCAGGACACCGGCAAGCTCTACGATTATCGCGAGCACTCGCCGGCGTAGCGCGCCGCGACCGACAACCAGGATCTGGAACCGCTCATTCGTTTTGCGAGATCGCAAAGCGAGCCCGTCCAACTCGTTCCGGAAATGCGGGGCGGAAAGCAGCGACTTGGCAATGGCTTGGCCGCTATGGCCGAAACGCGACTTTTTTACGCTATGAAACGTCGTCGATAAACACGGCATATAAATAGCCACTTATACTGAGCCTGATCAGCCTTCATATCCGAGGCCTTTTCCAGAACCGCACAGCTTTTCGTTTGACAAAGATTACGCAAAAGTTATTCTTCGTGCAGCGATGCAGATTGTCAGGCGTCAAGCAACCCATCTAAGGCACTGAATTAGCTGACTTTCTGCCCGGGTTTGCCCGAAAAATCGGGTGTAAACAGAAAACGGATGTAAACACATGACATCCATCGCCGCATTTCCTCGGGAAGCAGCTCTCAACCGGCCACGCAAGGAGGCCGATTCCCTTGATCAAGGCGCAACAGCCGCGAGCGAGGAGGACCGCCAACGCGGGCGCGTCAACCTCTTCGCCGCCATCGCGCTGGTACTGCTCATTGCTGCCGGGTGGTGGCTGGTGAGCTCGTTCGTCGAGATGCAGAAGGTTCAGGGTTGCTACGCATCAGGAACGCGCTACTGCTCCCTGATCTAGAACCCTCCCGCATCCGGACAGTGGCGGATGACTGCCCAAACGCGCCATCAGGCGCGCCGGTCGGACCGCGGGAGAACCCCGAGCGCCTCAATCCGGGATCGTGCGCACCACGCTCGAGGTCGGATGCTCGCTGAGCGTCGGCAGCTTCACGTTCTTCACGATCATGTCGTCGTAGGCCGCGATGGTGCTGAGCTTCATCTTCGCCTTCACGAACACGACCTTGTAGCCGTTGACCTTGAGCTGCCTGAGCAGCTCGGGTGCGGCTTCGGCGGTCGCACGTTGGAAATCGTGCATCAGGACAATGCCTTTGCCGTTCTTCTTCAACTTCGCCATCACCGACGCGATCACCTGATCCGGCTTGTGGATCTTGAAGTCCAGCGAGTCCATGTCGGTTGAGAAAATGCCGATATTTCGCTCGCCCAGATAGGTCACCATCTCCGGCGCATGGCTGAGGGCCGGGAAACGGAAGAACGGCGCGGGCGGCACGCCCAGCGCCCAACGCACGGCGCTGATGCCCTTCTCGATCTCGTCCTTGCCATCTTGGACGGACAGCTTGGCGAGGTCCTTGTGCGACCAAGTGTGGCTGCCGATCGTATGGCCGGCGGCGGCCACCTGGCGGAGGATCTCGGGCGCCCACATCGAATGCTCGCCGATCGCGAAGAAGAGCGCCTTGGTGCAATTGGCGGCGAGTGCCGCCAGCACGGCCGGAGTGTTGTGCGGCCACGGGCCATCGTCGAAGGTCAGCACCACCTCGCCGGGCTGCAGAAAATCGTGCTGCTTGAAAGTTTCGAGTCCAAAGCCCGGACCGTCGGTGGTGTCGATCTCCACCGTGCGAGAGATGCCGAGCGCGTCGGGATTCTGGCACGCGGGCGCGGCGGCGACAGCAACCGGCTGTCGCGCCGGCGGCATTGATCCGATGGATCCGGTCGTATCGGCGAAACCCGAAGGCGAGGATGCGGCGCGGCCGGCCGGGGCCAGATTTGCCGGCGTGGCCTTGGGGGCGGATGCGGCAGCGGTCGTGGTCGCGGGGGTCGAAACACTGGTGGCGGTCGCGGGTCCCCACAGGAAGAACACCAGCGCGAAGCTGACCAGGAGTGCCCCCAAGCCCAGAACCCCAACCATCACTGAAGAACGCATAGCTTTCCCCTTCGGCCAGGTGCCGCCACGGCCCTGCAAGTCCCAATTTCCCCGAAGAAGGTGAATCTGCTGTTACCAAGCGGCGCCTAGATTTCGGGTGGGCCCGGGCACCGATCCGGTATTTGCGCAAATGATGGGCTGCCGTTCGCCGCCGTTCCGGCAACGACGGGGCGTTCCCGGCATTCTTCGGTGCGTTGCCGGCACCCCGAGCGCCCTTCCGTTGTGCCCGCCGTGATGATCGGTTGACAATCCGGCCATCGCGGCGCACTGGGATTCGACAACTATGGGTGGTGAATTACGATTTGATCTCAAAGCAGACCCCCGTTTCGGACGGCGGCGAGCACCGGCCTCGCCGCGTGGCGGCTTGGCTATCGCTGCGCACGCGCCTGTTACTGCTCGTGGTCGCGAGCGTCATGCCGCTCCTCGCCTTCAATCTCGGCAGCCAATACCTGCAATACCGCGACGCGGTCGCCGCCACCGGCCAGCAAACCCTCGAGCTCGCGCGCAGCATCATGCAGGTGGTCGAGCAGGAGCTGCAGGCCCGCATGGTGGTATTGCAGGTGCTCGCGACCTCGCCGGCGCTGCGCGGGAACGACATCGCGACCTTCCGCTCGCAGGCGCAGGCGGTCATCGCGCAGCAATTTCCCGGCTCCAACCTCATCCTGTTGCGCGAGGATGGCCAGCAGCTGATGAACACTCTCGTGCCGCTGGACGCGCCGCTGCCGGTCCGGCCGAATCTCGAATCGATGCGCCGGGTGTTCGCGACCGGCAGTCCGGCGGTTTCCGACGTGTATATGGGGGCCGTCGGTCCGCGGCTCGTGGTCGCGATCGACGTGCCGGTGCGGCGCGACGACGGCAGCGTCGCCTACGTTCTATCGACCAATCCGGCGCTCGATGATTTCGCCGCCATCCTGCGCCGGCAACGACCTCCGGAGGGCTGGCTGGTGTCGGTCTACGACCGCCGCGGCGTCAACGTGGCACGCACGCTCAATCCGGAGCGGTTCGTCGGGACGCTGGCGGGGTCGGAGCTCCTCGGTTACATGCAGGCCGCGCGCGAGGGCATCTTCGAGAACGTTTCGCGCGAGGGCATCGGGCTCGTCTCAGCGTTCAGCCATTCCACGAAATTCGGCTGGGCGGTCGCGGTCGGCGTACCGCGGGTGCAGCTGGTCGCACCGGCTCTGAGCGCCGCCACCCGCACCCTGGCGGCCGGCGGCATCCTGCTCGCGCTCAGCCTTGCTTTGGCGCTGCTGGTCGCGCGGCAGATCACCGGCCCGATGGCCGCGCTACGCCGGCTCGCCGCCAAGGGCGACGGCGCCGCCGCGGCGATGACCGGGTCGACCGGCTTGCGGGAGGCGGACGAGGTCGTGCGTGCGCTGACCACGGCCGAGGACGAGCGCCGGGCCAGCGAGGGCGACCGGGAAACGGCCCGCGCCGCCCTGCAGGAGAGCGAGGAAAAACTGCTGCAATCGCAGAAAATGGAGGCCGTGGGACAGCTCACAGGCGGTCTTGCCCACGACTTCAACAACCTACTGCTGGTGATCATCGGAAATCTCGACGATCTGCTCGACAGCAAGGGGTGCAGCCGCGCCGACCAGGAGCTCGCGCGCCAAGCCCTCGAGGCCGCGCAGCGCGGCGCCGACCTGACCCGCAGCCTGCTGGCCTTCGCCCGCCGGCAGCCGCTGCAGCCGCGGCGTATCGCCATCAACGATCTCATGCGCGGGATCACCAGGCTGCTGGGTCGCACGCTGGGCGAACGGATCGAGGTCTCGCTCGAGCTCGCTCCCGACATCTGGCCTGTGGTGGCGGATCCGGCGCAGCTTGAAGCGGCGCTGACCAACCTGGCCACCAACGCCCGCGACGCAATGCCCAAGGGCGGCCACCTGACCATCGCCACCGCGAACCGGCATCTCGACGACGATTACAGCGCCCAGCACGCCGATGTGTATCCGGGCGATTACGCCATGATCGAGGTGAGTGATACCGGCACCGGGATGCCGCCCGAGGTGGCGGCACGGATCTTCGACCCGTTCTTCACCACCAAGGGGCGCGGCGAAGGCACCGGACTCGGGCTGAGCATGGTGTTCGGCTTCATGAAGCAGTCGGGGGGCCATATCAATGTCTACAGCGAGCCCGGCGTGGGAACGACGTTTCGGCTCTACCTACCGCGCGATCAGAGCGAGCCCAAGCCTGATGAAGCCAGCATCACCGAAGTGGGCATGAGCGGTGGCGGCGAGACGGTGCTGGTGGTCGAGGACAACCCGGCGCTGCGCCGGGTGGTCGTGATGCAATTGACCAAGCTCGGATACCGGGTGCGGGAATCGGAGAACGTCGCGGCCGCCATTGCGATCCTGGAAGCCGACGAGCGGATCGATCTGGTGTTCGCCGACGTCGTCATGCCCGGCAAGCTCGACGGCTACGATCTTGCGCGCATGGTGCGCGAGCGCTGGCCGGCCACCAAGATCCTGATGACGTCGGGCTTCCCGGGCACCAAGCTCGATCGCACCGTCACGGTCGCGGCCGACATCCCGCTTTTGACCAAGCCATATCGCAGGGATGCGCTGGCGCGGGCGTTGCGTCAGGCACTGGCCGCCGCCCACAACGGCCACACCGAATCGGGTCAGGGCTGAACGGGAGGAACGCGGGCACCCGACGCCGCACCTACCAGCCGGCACGCTCGATCGCCACTCGATCCGTGGCCAGCAACACCATCTCGATGCCGTCCTCCAGGAACGGGCGCAACGGTTTGAAACCGGCCGCCTGCGAGCAGCGCAGCGCCGCCACGTTGTCGCTCGCATGCGCGATTGTGGCGCGCGCTTCCCCGGCAAAGTGCCGGAAAGCGATCTGTCGCAGATACGCGCTCAGCGCAGCCTGGCCGAAGCCACGGTGCAGGAAGGCCGGCTCACCGACGAAGAAATCCGTGCTGATTCCTTCGTTCAGGCCCATGATATCGACCCATTCCGGGTAGTCGGCGTTGCGATAGCATTGCAGATAGGCGAACGGCCGCCCCTCGCCGAGTGCCATGTGGCAGATCGTCAAGTCGTCCCCGCGAGCCAACGGCCCGTATTCCAGGGCGACCTGCTCCAGCGTGATCGGCGACCTCTGGTAGAATTTGCGCACATGCGGCTCCGCCAGCCAGCGGGTCAGCGTCGGAAAATCCGACGCCGCGAGCGGGCGGAACTCGATCTCCTGCGGTGCACGGCCGATCAAAGCACTCCTCCGGCGACCGTTTATTCTACCTCAACTGCGAAACGGAAATGGAGGCATAGGCTTCGATTGCGCCCACGCCGCGTCGACCGCGCTCGGCGACCACGACGTGGCACGAGGATCGGCGCAGGCGCTCGAGCGCCCTCGGCGATCCGCCGTCGCGGTAGGCTGCGGTGTCGCGATTTCGCGCCGTCAGGGCGCAATCCGCCTTAACTGGCGGCCTCTCTGACCCGCATGAACCGGAGTGTTCTCTGCGCGGTGGCGACCGACAGCCGCTCGTAGTCGCTGCGCGCCATGGCGATGATCTGATCCGAGATCTTGTGGTTCGAATGCCGGTTGCGCAGGATGGCTTCCACGGTCGGCCATTGCAGACCGGCCGCCTTGCAGGGAACCAGCAGCGCGTCGTTGCGCAGCCCCACCATCAATCCGGAGATCATCTTCAGCGAGGCGGAGCAAAGCCGCGCGAGCGCCACCGTCATCTCTTCGTATTTGCCCTGGTGCACGAATCCCAATAGCGCGCGTTCGTCGAGCTTCCCGCTCTTTTCCAAGGCGAGGACGAGCTGCTCGGCCTGGTCGAAATAGCGCTGGGTCACGGCCGTTTTGCCCACCGCCTTGGCGGTCTCCTCGATCACCCGCTGGATCTCGTCGCGCGTCTCCGGCGGCGCGAGAGCCAGAATTCTCGAGCGCACCTTCTCGGTCGCCAGTTGCAGGAGCTCGTGCAGGAAGCGCGGCGGGATGTCGAGCCTCAGCGCCACGCTTTCCGCCAGCCGATCGTCGGCGGCCGCGTCCTTGACCAGGATGCCGTAGCCGGTCTGCGAGAAGCGGGCGCCCGAATTGGTCGCAAGCTTGAAGACGACCTCTTCGTCGCCGCGGCTCAAGATCACGTCGGTCACGGATTCATCGAGCTGATGGCGCCCGGAGATCGCCAGCAGATGCGCTTGTCCCATGGTGGCGGCGATATCGATGAGGTCGCCCATGGGAAGGCGTCGCGACTGCGTCAGCACCGGCCCGGCGACCTCGATGTCCTCGTCCCGCGCCAGGCGGCGGATGGCCTCGATCGGCGAATTGTCGATCGGGGCGAGCCGCCGGCTGAGCTCGATCAGGGCCTTGCCCTCGATCTTGCGGATCAGGAGGCACAAGACGTCGTCGAATACCTTGATCTGCTCGTCGTTCAGGCGCTCGGCGTCGTTGAGGAAGAGGTCGGTGACCCGCCGCAGCGTCTTGATGCGGTTCTCCAGAAGGTCGTCCTTGACCGCCCATTCGAGCTCGGCGATGAGCGATTCACAGACCGGCCGCATGAAATGTCCCGAAAACGTCCGACAAACGTGGTTCACGACAGCACGGTGAGAACCGGGCGATCGAATAAACGATCGACCCTGGTTCGTCATCGCGCCCAAACGGCCCCTCGGCCGCTCTGCCCGCACTGCCATTATGACGGCGACATGCTGCCAACCCGTAAAGAATTCTCTTCTGTATTTCCACGGTGGGGCGGACTGCGCCTCGCCGGTATCGCCCCGCGGCCGGCCTCGCGAGCCGCGGCCGACGGTCGGTTGGTCGCAAAATGCCGTCCATCCCCCCTGACTGATCCCCGCCGGTTCGGTATTCTGGAAACCGTGCCCGGCTCGCCGGGGGTCGGCGCCGGCGGCTTGATGAGCCATGGAAGGGAGGAAGCGATGCGTAACCTCGTCCGTGTCACGGCGCTTGCCGCTGCCTTGTTGATGCCGATTGCCGGTTTAGCGGCGCGACGCCCCAGTACCGACGTCGGGGGCGGCGGACGGCCGACGCAAATGTGCGATGACGCCAGTCGTGAGATCGCGGGGCTTCCGGTCGATCAATTTCAACGGACCGTCAAGGCCGACGACACCCAGCGCGCAGCGCTCGACGATCTCGCCAAGGCCACCCTCAAGGCCGCCCAGGACATCAAGGCCGGCTGCCCGACGGAGCCGGCGCTGACCGCTCCGGGCCGGCTCGCCGCCATGCAAATGCGCCTCGAGGCGATGGTCGCGGCGGTCGCGACCGTGCGGCCGCCACTGGAGAAATTCTACGGCCTGCTGAACGACGAGCAGAAGGAGCAGGTCATCGCGCTCGGCCAGAATCAGCGTCAAAGCCGGACCAGGAGCCTGCTGGACCAGGCCTGCGGTCCCGCCCCATCGAGCGCCGCCGACTGGCCGACCGCCGACATCGACCGGATCGTGCGTCCGACCGAGGCGCAACGCGCAAGCCTGGTGGCGCTACGGGACGCCGCCGCCAAGGCGACGGACATGTCCAAGGGCTCGTGCCCGACCGACAATCCGCTCACGCCCACGGCGCGGCTTGCGGCGCTGGCAAAACGGCTCGACATCCTACTGCAAGCCGTCAAGACCGAGATCGCGCCGCTCAACGACTTCTATGGAATGCTGGACGACGAGCAGAAGGCGAGGTTCGACGCGATCTCGCTGCCACAAACGAGCCAGAGCGAGCAGCCAAAGGCCAAGCCCTCAACCGCCCATCACCGCCCCTTCGTCAGCATCGGATATTTCTTTCGGCGGCTGTTTCGCTGGTTCTAAGCCCAGCTGAGGTCCTGCTTCCCGAACGGAAGCGACCGGATCCGCTTGCCGGTGATCTTGAAGATCGCCTGGGCCAAGGCGGGCGCGATCTGCGAGATCGCTTCGTCGCCCACGCCGAGAATCCATTTGTTGTTGGTCTTGAGGAACCGGATGTCGACTTGTGGCGGATAGTCGGCCATGCGGGCGACCTGGTAGACGTCGAAGTTGCCCTCGACCGTGCGGCCGTCCTTGATGGTGATCTCCTGCCACATCGCATCGCTCAGCGCCCACGCGATCTGGCCTTCGATCTGCTTGCGGACGGCAAGCGGGTTGACGAATGAAAAGCCCTCGTCGAACACGACGTCGACGCGCTCGAGCCGCAGCAGTCCGCCGCGCGTCATCGACACGGTGACCACGTGGGCACAGATGGCGACGGCGGCCTTTCCGGTATGCCGATGATCGTCGATGCTGATGCCGCGGGCCCAGCCCTGCGGCAGCGGCGTGCCCCAGCCCGACATCTCCGCCACCAGGTCGAGCGCCTTGAGCCAGTCCTCGCGGTTGGAAAATTTCGAGTTCCGCGCGATCAGCTCGCGCCGGTACTCATAAGGATCCTTGCCGGCCGCATGCGCAAGCTCGTCAACGAAGCTCTCGAGGTAGAAGACATTGGCCGCGCTGCCGCTCGAGCGCCGGAATCCCACCGGGACGTGGCTGTTCCTGGTGTGGACGTCGAAAAAGAAAGTGGGGACGAGGTACGGCAGCTCATCCAGGCCACGGACGGTCCCTTCGGCCACCCGGTTCTTGTAGGTGCCGGCCCGTATCGGGTTGCGGTCATACTGATCGGCGATGTTGCGCAGGTTGATGGCCAGCGGCCATCCGTCGGCATCGAGCGCCGCCTCGAACTGGGCGATCCCCATCGGGCGATATTTCTCGCCGAGCCGCATGTCCTCTTCACGCGTCCAGAGCACCTTGACCGGCCTGCCGTTCAGGGTCTTGGCGATGGCCACGGCCTGGCGAATTTGATCGGAGCCGCCGCCGCCCCCATACCCGCCACCCAGGAAGGTGGTATGAATGAACACCTTGTCCGCGGTGACGCCGGCCTCGTCGGCGGCCCGCAGCAGCCCGTACTGGGGCGATTGATCGCCGGTCCACACGTCGACCCGATCGGCGGTCACCATCGCGGTGGCGTTGCCCGGCTCCATGCGGGCATGGGCGAGGAACGGGGTCGTATAGGTCGCCTCGACCACCTTGGCGGCCTTCGCCTTGGCTTGCGCGTAGCTGCCACCTTCCTCCAGGACGATCGTGCCGGGCTGCTTCAAGGTCTCGAAGTCGGCCCGGAACAGCTCCTCGCTGGTACGCCCGGCGTCGGGTCCCAGATCCCATTCGATCGGCATGCGGTCGAGCGCGGTCTTGGCCCGCCACCACGTGTCCGCCACCACCGCCACGGCCGCATACCTGTATTCCCTGCCGCTCGTTCCGAAATCGGCATTGGTCCTGGGGCCCTTGCCTTCGATCGCGACGGCCGAGTGGATGCCGGGACGATCCTTGATGACATTGAAGTCGTAGCTCTTGAGCCTGCCGCCGAACACAGGGCACGCCTTGACGGCCGCATGGAGCATGCCGGGCAGGTCGACATCGATGCCGTAGACGGCCCTGCCGGTGACCTTGAGCGGCACGTCGCGGTTCTTCTGCTCGGTGCCGATCAGCCAGAATTGGTCCGGCCCTTTGATCTTGATCTTCGAAGGATCCGGCAGCGTGATCCGCGCCGCCTTGGCGGCCATCGCCCCATAGGTGGTGCGCCGCCCGCTCGGGGGGTGGGTGATGACGCTGTCCTTCGCGGTCAGCTCCGATGTCGGCACCTGCCACATCTCGGCGGCGGCGAGCAGCAGCCGTTCGCGCGCTTCCGCCCCCGCCATCTGCAGATAGTAACGGCTTTCGCGGACCGATCCATTCGAGTTCGTGTCCATCCGGCGGTACACGCCGGGGAAGTTTTTCGGCGAGGCCGCTTCGCCGCCGCCGTCGCGGATCCTGGGATCCCCGCCGCCCGGAACCCTCATGGTCCATTCCGGAGCCTTCTCGACCGCATTGCGTTGGGGCGAGGCATACTCCGCCTTGACCTTGCTCCAATCGCATTGAAGCTCCTCCGCCACCATCATCGGGCAGGACGTGAACACGCCGGTGCCTTGCTCGGTCTGCGCCACGCGAATCGTCACCGTGTCGTCGGGCGCGATCGTCAACCAGGCATTGATCTCGGGCACCGTGGCGTCGTGGTACCAGGGCTGGCCCTGGATCGCGGCCGCCTGCGCGCTGGTCGCGGGCAGGTAGAAGCCGAGCACCATCGCGCCGCCGACCGCGGCCGTGGAGGCCAGGAACTCGCGGCGATTCATGTCGGCCTTCTCGACCTTCGGGATCGTCCCGACCTTCGGGGTCGTCCCGACCTTCGGGGTCGGCGCAATCTTCGCGGACATCGTCGCTCCTCCCCTGTTCAGGCCTGCAGCTCGGCCGCGCGGTGGATGGCGGCCCGAATGCGCGGATAGGTCCCGCAGCGGCAGATGTTGCTCATCGCGCTGTTGATGTCGGCGTCGGTCGGCTTCGGCTTGCGCTTGAGCAAGTCCACCGCGGCCATGATCTGTCCCGACTGGCAGTATCCGCACTGGGGAACATCGAGCTCGATCCACGCCAGCTGGACCGGATGCGTCCCCTCGGCCGACAGCCCCTCGATGGTGGTGACGGTCTTGCCGGCAACGTCAGAGGCCGCGATGCTGCATGAGCGCGTGGCACGACCATCAATCACGACCGTGCAGGCGCCGCACTGAGCGATGCCGCAGCCATACTTGGTGCCGGTGAGCTTCAACGAGTCGCGCAGAACCCACAGTAAGGGGGTGTCCGGCTCCACGTCTGCCGTGTAGGCGATGCCGTTGACCATGAGCGAGATCGACATACCGCTTCCTCCCATGTTTACGACGGCCTGCGCGTTGACCCGCAAGCCCGGCTGCGCAGGTTTGGCGCAACAGCATTTATTTTTTTAAGTTTCTGAGGCGGACCCCGCTTCTTTGCACGAGGCGACAAACAAGCTAGGACCCCTGGCCGGAGCACGTCAAGACGGGGTTGAGTGCCCAACGTTGTCATGGCCGGACCTGTTCAGACCTGTTCCGGCCATCTCGATGAGGATTGCACGGTGCTTGCCTTATCGAGATCGCCGGGACGGGCCCGGCGATGACATTCAAAGCCGCCGTTCTGGCTCGACCGCCTTATCTGGTTCGGTCATCTGCGATAACGTTGCCCGAGCTCATCGGTTCGAATTGCGAGACGCGATGGAACTGGTCATTCGCCCGGTCGAGCGTCACGACCATGCTTCGACGCGGCAAGTCGTCGATGACGCCTTCAGACCTGAAGACGTGGTGACGTTTCTAGATGCGCTGAGGGCGGACGGCTGCGTCTTGCGGGAGTGGCTCGCCGAGGATTCGAGCGGGCCGGTGGCGCTCATTGCGTTCTCACGCGTGTGGGTGGAGCAGCCGGACGGCGATCGAACGAAAGCCGCGATCCTCACGCCGCTTGCGGTTCGTCCCGATCGCCAGCGTATCGGGATCGGCACGCGGTTGATGGAGCATTCGCTTCGAGAATTGGAGGCGGATGGCGAGACGCTGTTCTTCGTGCTTGGCCATCCCGGATACTACCCGCGCGCCGGCTTCAGCGCAGCCTCGGCTCAGGGGGTCGCGAGCCCGTGGTCGGGAAGCAGAGCGTTCATGGTGAGGGGGGCGCTCGTTCCGAAAGGGCGGCTCGTGCTGCCTACGGTGATCGCCGGCGCGCACCGCAGGACCCATGGCTCATAGTCTCGGCAAGCCTGCGCCAGGCTCGCGCCGCTATCTCGGCAGCGCCGCGAGCTGCGGGACGTCGTCTTCCTTGGGGGCGACCGCCTTGGCGGTGAGCAGCGTCATCGCGACCGTGTCGTAGTACCCCATGGTGGCGACCAGATCGATCAGGCCCTTCTCGCCGAATTGCTTCACGGCAGCCGCATAGGTGGCGTCCGACACCGCCTTGTCGCGATACATCTCCATCGCGTAGTTGTAGAGGACCGTCTCGTCCTCTTTCATTTTTTCCGGCTGCTTGCCGGCCGCGATGTCGGCACCCACGCTCGGATCGAGGCCGCCGCGCACGGCCGCCCGGTAGTGGGCGCGCCAGATCCATTGGCTCGACCATTGTCGCGCCGTGAGCATGATGGCGAGCTCGGTCAGCCGCGGCGGCTGCCCGGTGCCCCAGCGCACGTAATCCGACACCGCCTCGAGCTTGCCGGCGAGCTCGGGGCTGCGCACATAGACTTTGAAGGGCGGGTTCTTCAAAGCCGTGGTGTTGCTGCGCGGCGGCTTTTGCAAATCTTCGATGTAGGCCTTCTGCTCGGCACTCAACTGCTCCGCATTGAGCGCCGGATAGCGCTCCTGCGCGGCAGCCGCGAGCGGCAGTGCGAGCGCGGCGCCCATGAGCGCCGTCGTCGACAAGTGCCTCATGAGTTTCCTCCCTTTTGTCGGCTTCTGAACCGAGCCGTACCAGAGTGTAGTTCCGGGCTCTGTGCCGGCACAATACGGGAGCGGCTCCGCTCCGGCCGTCGACCCAACGCGGAGGCACCATCAGAACCCGCCCGACATCCCTATTGCGCCGCGGCGGGAGGCGGCGGCGCTGCCGGAACTGGAACCGGGATGGGCCGGCTGCCCGGAGCAAGGAAGGGCGGCATCGCGCCGGGGCGGCCTCCGAAGCCGAAGAACCGCCGTGGCGGCCTGCAGAACAAGTCGCCGCGCGCCGCAAGTTCCGCGATCAATTGGTCGGTGATGTCGACTTCGACCGCAGGCTGCTTGGCACTGATCCAGAACTTCCTCACGGCGTCCCGGGTCCGGTCGCCCAGCTTGCCGTCGACGCGGCCCTTGAGGCAGTCGAGCCGCTTGAGCTCGGTCTGCGCCTTCCTGATCTGTTCGGGCGTATTGGCCGGCAATCCCGTCGGCGTGGCGGCCACGGACGACTGGCTCGGCACGCTGTCCCCTCCCCCCGCGCCGGAAACATTCTGCGCGAGCGCGACCAGGCGGCCCGCAGCGACCACGCGGCCGGCAGCGACCGCATCCGCGGACAGCATGCAGAGCGCAATGGCGATCGCAGCCGATCCGGCCCGCCAGACGCAGCCGTGCATCGTTCACCTCTCCTGACACCGGCCCGCAATAGTCGGCGGCGCGTTCTAATACCGATACGATCGCGCAGCAATCGCCCCCGGAGGGCAGCCCGGAGACGAGCTCAACCCGCTTGATTTTTGGCCGGACATTCGGCGCGAAATTGGGCAGTATTCTCCCAAGGCAAAGACGAGATCGACAGAAATCTCGTTCAGGGAGAACGATCATGCGGAAAGCTTGGCTACTGGCGACCGTGCTGGCCCTTTCGCCCACGCTCGCATCGGCGCAGACGACCGAGGAGCTCAACAGCGACGGCAAGAACACCGATAACGTCTTGACCCAGAGCATGGGTCTCGACCGCAAGAGCTACAGCCCGCTCGCGCAAATCAACAAATCGAACATCAAGCGCCTGGTGCCGGTCTGGAGCACGAGCCTGATGAACGACCTCGGCGAGCTCGCGGCCCCGGTGGTCCGTGACGGCGTCATCTACGCCATCAACGCCAAGTGGACCTTCGCGATCGACGTGGCGACCGGCCGCCAGATCTGGCGCACGCCCGTCCAGACCGAGCCCGGGATGAAGCGCGCCGGCAGCGCGATCTATCGCGGCGCGCCCGCGATCTACGAGGGCAAGCTCTTCCGCGTCACCGTCGACAACCACATCGTGGCGCTCGAGATGAAGACCGGACGGGTGCTCTGGAATAAAAAATTTGCCGAGTGGAAGGAAGGCTATCACTCGAGCGGCGCGCCGATCGTGGCCAATGGCGTGCTGATCTCCGGCGTGGCCGGAGGAGAATCGACGACGCGCGGCTTCCTCGACGGCTGGGACCCCGATACCGGCGAAAAGCTATGGCGCCGCTACACGATCCCGGCGCCGGGCGAGCCGGGCTCGGAGAGCTGGCCGGCGAACAGCGACGCCTGGAAATACGGCGGCGGCTCGCTCTGGCGCTCGGGCTCCTATGATCCGCAACTCGACCTCGTCTATTGGGGCGTCGGCAACGCCGAGCCCTACGATCCGCGCCCGCGTGAAGGCCGGGACAGTCTTTATACCGACAGCGTGCTCGCGATCCGGCCGAAGACCGGCGAGATCGTCTGTTACTTCCAGTACACGCCGAACGACGTTTACGACGTGGATGCCACCGACGAGCAGGTGCTGGCCGACCTGCCGATCGACGGACAGATGCGTAAGGTGATGATCCAGTCGAACAAGAACGGTTTCATGTACGTGCTGGATCGCACCAACTGCAAGCTGATCGCCGCGCATCCTTATACGAAGGTCAATTGGGCGAGCGGCATCGACCTCGCCACCGGCCGTCCGCAGCTCACGGGGGTCTACAAGGACTTCCTCGCCGGCGGGGAAGTCGAGATCCTTCCGTCGCGCGGCTCGAATGCGGTGCCGATCGCAATCGATCCGGCCAAGGGGTTGGTCTACGCGGCACCGTGGGACGTGCCGCGCATCCAGCAGCTCGCGCCGCCCAGGCCGCAGGTGATCGGGGAGAATTCCACCGGCGTGAACGGGCGGCAGCCGCGGATCGAGCCCGGCCAGGTGGTCGGCTATTACGTCGCGATTGATCCGCTGACCGGACAACGCAAATGGGAGGTTCCGTTGGCCGACATACCAAGCTCGGCCGGCATGCTGGCGACCGGCGGCGGCCTCGTGTTCACCGGCAAGCTCACGGGCGAATTCCTCGCCCTCGACGAGGACACCGGCAAGGCACTCTGGCAGTTCCAGACGAGCTCAGGCATCAATTCGACGGCGATCACCTACACCCATAACGGCCGGCAGTATGTGACGGTCGCCTCCGGCTTGGGCGGTATCCTGGCGAACCGGGCCGTCGGGGGCCACGTTCCGACCGGCGGTTCGCTTTGGACGTTCGCGCTGATGCCGGAATAGGCTTGTGGCGGTCACCGTCGGAGGACGCGGCTTCATCTCTCCTTCCCGGCGGCGCTGCGGTGTGACCGCTCGCGGGGCACCGAGGTTTGGGCATTTGTTCTTGTCGCTCGAATCCTGGTGGCGACCTTGGTACAATCCGTTGCGCGATATTGGCTGACTGTGTCGAACAGGAGGTTCCGATGTCCAGACATGCAGGAAACTTCATGGGAGGCGTTCTCGCCGGCACGCTTTACCTGGCCGGCGGCTTGATGAGCCTTACGAGTGGGAGTGCGATGGCGCAGGGCGTGTCGCCGCCCGATTTCTCGCCCAATCCAAGCGCCGGGTGGTTCGCCTATAACCGCGCCTTCATCCCGCCGGCGAGCGGCGCCGGGCCAGTGGTGAACGACCCCGCGCATCCGCACGTCTCCAACGACGAGTTCCGCGCCACCGGAAAGCAGCCGACCACTGCGGTGGCCGATATCAACAATCCCATCCTCCAGCCCTGGGCGCGCGACAAGGTCCGCGAGCGCAACGAGATCGTCCTCTCCGGAAAGCAGGTCTTCTCCCAGCATGCGGTTTGCTGGCCGATGGGCGTCCTCGGATTCCTGCTCGAGCCGATGACACGGCCGATGTATTTCGTGCAGGGGCCGAAGGAAGTGGTGATGATAACGTCGAGCTTCAATGACGTTCGCCATATCTACCTGGCGGACAAGCATTCCGCCGACGTCAAGCCGTCCTGGTACGGCGAATCCATCGGCCATTACGAAGGCGATACGCTCGTTGTCGACACGATCGGGCTCAATGACAAGACGTTCGTGGACGGGTTCGACACGCCCCACACCACGCAGCTGCACGTGGTCGAGCGCTTCCACATGATCAACGGCGGCGAGGTCTTGGAGGTGAACGTTCACGTCGAGGATCCGGGTGCCTTCACGATGCCCTGGGACGCGATCCAGCGCTACCGGCGCTTCGAGGCGGTGGCGTCCCGGAAAAACGTCGCGAACCTCACGCAGCTGGCGACCCCGGAGGAAGGGCCGCTGACCGAGGCGGTCTGCGCCGACAATCCGAACACCTTCATGGGCATGGAGCACAAGCCGCTGCCGCAGGCGGCGGTGCCGGATTTCTGACGGCCGCCGCGTTAGAGACGGATTAAATCCGGGGACGGTGAGTGGCGACACCCACCAACCACGATTCACCGTGAATAACCATCCGGCGCTCGATACAGACAATGTCGTTACCATTGCACAACCGAAGCAGGATGGCATGATCGTTGGTGCCGGTCGTGACGTCACTCCGCGTCCAACCGAGGGTTTCACCATTTTTTAGAGCACGCCCGAGAAGCTGATCGATGTCGGGTGACATTATTGAAGCCATGATTTGACCCGGGAAGAAAAGCTGGAATGCGTTGTCCCCCTGCTGGTAGGCCAGCCTGCCGTCTTGGTCAATTTTCAGAGGACGAACTCCCAGAAATCCGCTATGGCCTAACCTCAGGATCGGAATCCTGGCAACCCAATCGGTCGTCGGCACAAAAACGATATCAGCGTTGGTGATTTCCGGCGGAGCCGGCTCATTCTGTCCTGTCTGAGCCATACTTCGAATCGTCCGAAGTGTGGAGAAATCCGTATAGATTTCGCCCCCGAGCATCATCGCGATCGCAATCGCGAGAGTGGGACGCGTCGCAGTCACAGCAATTAGAAAGAAAAACGCGAGACAAGCACTCGTCAGAGAGCTGTCATGTGGGCGCCGAATAATAACCAGGACATAGGCGGCGATCCACATCAACGCAATTGCGGCCACAAGCGGGTTGCGGCTAGCGAAGCTAACCGCACACAAAGTAGCCGCAATTCCAGCGATGACGGCCAGCGGCCTTGCGTCAGCGATAGCAGCGAAGGAACCGTATTGAATCGAATCATTTGGTCGGATAAAAAATAATATCTGATGATAGAGAAGGCCTGCCACGTTTCGGAGCGAAAAATCGAAATATATGAGTGAAATGAAGACGTATATCGCCGCCGCACCCACGGCCATACGGCACCAGCTTCGTGTGCCGCCGAATGGATGAGCTGCGGCGACCACTGCCGCAATCGGGAGCATTGTAATTTTGAGGGCGATCCCAATCCCGATAAAGGCGCCGAGCGCGTAATCAACCGAGCGCAATCCTTGCTTCAAAGAGGCTACGAACCCTAGCACCACGAGGCAGCAGAGCAAGTACGCGTATTCACCAATCCAATACTCCGGCGCGATCATGAGGCCGATGGCCGGACCTCCCAGGTAGAATGGCGCCAACGCGAGCAATCCCAGACCGGTGCGCCCAATAGGCGTAAGGAGTGCCCAGCCGCTTGTGACAACAGTTGCAGTGACCCCAAACACGATGATGAAAAAGCTCGCGGAGTAGGCTTGAAGTATGGGTGGACTGACGATCTCACTGCCATAGATGCCATAGAGCGCCAGAATGATCTCCTTCGATAACAGCCCATTGGACAGACCCTGCACGGGTCGCACCGCCTGGGCTTCGCCAGTCATGATGTTCAGCGCATCACCGATCCGGTGAGAAACGAACTCCGGTGCGTGAACAAACAATTGCGATCCGGAAATAAAGAGCAAGGAGATTGGCGCGGCGGCGGCGAGGATGAGTAATAACGGGACGATGCGAGACAAGCGGAGGCGCGTAGTGCCGGTCGTTGTGTTCATTGCGATCCGCCCGCTCAAATGTCCGTCAGAAGTACCGAAAAGCCGGTCATCTGACTAGGGCATTAACCCTCCAGAACAGCGGGCGTTCATAGAACAAACCCCAAGGCGGGTTTCGATCAGCTGGAATCACGCGTAGGGTGGTGCTCTTGAGCGCCGTGCCCACGCGAAAACTCTCGGCAGATTACTGGCTAGGAATCGTTCATCCACGGCGGCCGGATTGTCGCGATTGAGGTCGATCATCCTGGCTCGGGTCTCTCCACCTCGGATTACTTCGAAGGCGTCCGCCTCAATCCCCTCCACGATGGCGTCGGCGACTGCAGCGGCCGGCTCCCGCGAGAAGCCGAGTTCAGGGCCGGCACGGTTTGATTTCATCATTGGCGTGTC
>DASZKX010000121.1:0-5013 GCA_035552735.1 Xanthobacteraceae bacterium | reverse complement strand
TCGCATTCGCCGCCCTGATCGCAGATCGGGCAATCGAGCGGATGATTGATGAGCAGGAATTCCATCACGCCTTCGCGGGCCTTGCGCACCATCGGGGACCTGGTCTTGACCTCGGGCGGCTCGCCCTTGGGACCGGGCCGGCAGTCGCGCACGCCCCAGGCACAGGATGCGATCGGCTTGGGCGAGCCGACCAGCTCGACCAGGCACATACGGCAATTACCGGCGATCGACAGCCGGGCGTGGAAGCAGAAACGCGGGATCTCGGCGCCGGCGGCCTCGCAGGCCTGCAGCAGCGTGTATTCCGGCGGGACCTCGATCTCCTTGCCGTCGACGATGAGCTTGGCCATCTTTAGACCTGCACTTTGCCTGTTACGCACATGCTTGCATACACGCTCTCAGTCCCGCGCAAGACGCGTCCTGATCGGATCATGGCGCTCACTCGGCCGCCGCCGGCATCGGTTCGGGATGCGGGTTGGCCGTATATTCGTCGATGCGCCGCTCGATCTCCGGGCGGAAATGGCGCAGCAGGCCTTGCACCGGCCAAGCCGCGCCGTCTCCGAACGCGCAGATGGTGTGGCCCTCGATCTGGGTGGTGACCTGATACAGCATGTCGATCTCGGACTTGTGGGCGCGTCCCTCCGCCATGCGGTTGAGCAGGCGCCACATCCAGCCCATGCCCTCGCGGCAGGGCGTGCACTGGCCGCAGCTCTCGTGCTTGTAGAAATAGGAAATGCGCGCCATGGCGCGCACGATGTCGGCCGACTTGTCCATCACGATGACGGCAGCGGTGCCGAGCGCCGACTTCTTGTCGCGGCAGCCGTCGAAATCCATCAAGAGCGTGTCGGCCTGGTCGGGGCCGGCCGGCACCATCGGCATCGAGGAGCCGCCCGGGATGACGGCGAGCAGATTGTCCCAGCCGCCGCGCACGCCGCCGGCATGCCGCTCGATCAGCTCGCGCAGCGGGATGCCCATGGTCTCCTCGACATTGCAAGGCCGCTCGACGTGGCCGGAGATGCAATAGAGCTTGGTGCCGGTATTGTTCGGCCGGCCGATGCCGGCGAACCAGCCGGCGCCGCGCCGCATGATGTCAGGTACCTGCGCGATGGTCTCGACATTGTTGACCGTGGTGGGGCAGCCGTAGAGCCCCATATTGGCCGGGAATGGCGGCTTGAGCCGCGGCATGCCCTTCTTGCCTTCCAGGCTCTCGAGCAGCGCCGTCTCCTCGCCGCAGATGTAGGCGCCGGCGCCGTGGTGGAGCACCAGGTCGAAGTCGAAGCCATGGATGTTGTTCTTGCCGATCAGCCTGGCCTCATAAGCCTGGTCGATCGCCGCCTGCAGGTTCTCGCGCTCGCGCACGAACTCGCCGCGGATGTAGATGTAGCCGGTGTTGGCCGCCATGGCGGCGCCGGCGATCAGGCAGCCCTCGACCAGGAGATGCGGATCGTGCCGCATGACCTCGCGATCCTTGCAGGTGCCGGGCTCGGATTCGTCGGCGTTGACCACGAGATAATGCGGCCGGTCGCCGACCTGCTTGGGCATGAACGACCACTTCAGGCCGGTGGCAAAGCCGGCACCGCCGCGGCCGCGCTGGCCGGACGCCTTCACCTCGTTGACGATGCCGTCGCGGCCCTTCTCCAGCATCGCCTTGGTGCCGTCCCAGGCGCCGCGCGCGCGGGCGCCCTCCAGGCCCCAGTCGCCCTGGCCGTAGAGGTTGCGGAAGATGCGGTCCTTGTCGTCGAGCATCGGGATCAGCTCTTGAAGAGTGTTTCAGCTCTTGGAAAACGTCGTCAGGGTGGTCGGCCCGCCGACCGGCGCCGAGAGCTGGCGGTCGACCTGGGGGCCGGGCTTGGGCGAGTGGCCGGCGGCGAGATCGTCGAGGATTTTCTCGAAGCTCGCCAGCGTGAGGTCCTCGTAATAGTCGTAATTGATCTGCGCCATCGGGGCATTTACGCAGGCACCCAGGCATTCGACCTCGATCCAGGAGAAGTTCCCGTCGGCGGTGACGTGAAGCTCCTCGCCGATCCGGTCGCGGCAGAGCTTCTTGAGCGTGTCGGAGCCACGCAGCATGCACGGCGTCGTGCCGCAGAGCTGCACGTGGAATTTGCCGACCGGCGCGAGGTTGAACATGGTGTAGAAGGTCGCGACCTCGAGCACACGAATCCGGGCCATGCCGAGCAGCTCGGCCACATGCTCGATCGCCTTCTGGGGCAGCCAGCCGCCCGACTGCTCCTGCGCGCGCCAGAGTAGCGAGATCACCGCCGAGGCTTGGCGGCCTTCGGGATACTTCGCGATCCGGTCCTTGGCCCAGGCGAGATTCTCCGCCGTGAAGGCGAAGCTTGTGGGTTGATCCTCGGCGAGGCGGCGGGGGGCCATGCTAGCTCTGCTCTTGCTCTGCGTTTGCCCGCACAGCGCTGCGAGCGCGGTCCAACAATACGATTACGGCGACACTGGTCCTCATCGGTCCACTTCCCCGAACACGATGTCGAGCGAGCCGAGCACGGCCGAGATGTCGGCCAGCATGTGGGCGCGACAGATGAAATCCATGGCCTGCAGATGCGCGAAGCCCGGCGCCCGGATCTTGCATTTGTAAGGCTTGTTGGTGCCGTCAGCGACCAGATAGACGCCGAATTCGCCCTTCGGGGCCTCGACCGCGGCGTAGACCTCTCCGGCAGGCACATGAAAGCCTTCGGTGTAAAGCTTAAAGTGATGGATGAGGGCTTCCATCGATCGTTTCATCTCGCCGCGCCGAGGCGGCACGATCTTGTTGTCCAGGATCGTCACCGGGCCTCGCCCTTCGGGCGTCCGCAGGCGATCGATGCATTGCCGCATGATGTGGATGGACTGGCGCATCTCCTCCATGCGGATGCAGTAGCGGTCGTAGCAATCGCCGTTCTTGCCGATGGGGATGTCGAAATCGAGCTCGGCATAACATTCGTAGGGCTGCGCCTTGCGCAGGTCCCAGGCGGCGCCGGAGCCGCGCACCATCACGCCGGAGAAACCCCAGGCCCAGGCGTCGTCGAGGCTCACCACCCCGATGTCGACGTTCCTCTGCTTGAAGATGCGGTTGTCGGTGAGCAACTCCTCGAGGTCGTCGCAAACCTTGAGGAAAGGCTCGCAGAACGCCGCGATGTCGTCGATCAGCTTTTCCGGCAGGTCCTGGTGCACGCCGCCGACGCGGAAATAGGCGGCATGCATGCGGCTGCCGGAGGCGCGCTCGTAGAATACCATCAGCTTCTCGCGCTCCTCGAAGCCCCAGAGCGGAGGCGTGAGCGCGCCCACGTCCATGGCCTGCGTGGTGACGTTGAGCAGATGGGAGAGCAGCCGGCCGATCTCGCAATAGAGCACCCGGATGAGCTGGGCGCGCCGGGGAATCGTGAGGCCCAGCAGTTTCTCGGCCGCCAGGCAGAAGGCGTGCTCCTGGTTCATCGGCGCCACGTAATCGAGCCGGTCGAAATACGGGATCGCCTGCAGATAGGTCTTCTGCTCGATCAGCTTCTCGGTGCCGCGATGCAAGAGACCGATATGGGGATCGACCCGCTCCACCACCTCGCCGTCGAGCTCGAGCACGAGCCGCAACACCCCATGCGCTGCCGGATGCTGCGGCCCGAAATTGATGGTGAACGTGCGAGGCGCGGCTTCGGTCATGGAACATCTTGGAGCGCGAATAGCGAATGGCGAGTAGCGAATAGCGAGCAGTAGCGGGTGACGAGCAGCGCGCGGCCTATAGCGTACGGCGCGGGCGTCATGATTCGGCGGCCTTCTTTTGCATTGAACGAATGAGCGAGCGGAGCATTTTGCCGATAGTTTCGCACTGCGCCATGACTGCGTCCGTGTCGGTTTGCGGTAACAACCCCACGCGCTGCGCGAGGAGAAAATGAGTCTCCGTCTCCTTCAGCGATCCTTGCGCGATGCGGAGGTGTTGGACGAACGTTCGCGTGTTCTCCCGACCATGACCTTCCGCGATGTTGGCCGGAACGGACGCAGCCGAGCGTCTGATCTGCGACGATAACCCGAAGGTCTCCTCTTTCGGGAAACTTCGGGTCAGCCGGTAACACAGCTCGGCCAATGTCATTGATTCCCGCCATACGCGCAGATCCCGATAAGATTCAAAGGCCTGATCGCCCAACGCCCATCTCGATTATTGCTTCGCCACTCGCCGTTTGCTACTCGCTACTCGCTATTCGCTATTCGCGGCTCTTCTCGTCGCCTGGCAGGAGGTAATCCGGTCCCTCCCAGGGCGACAGGAAATCGAAGTTGCGGAATTCCTGCGCCAAACGGACCGGATCGTAGACGACCCGCTTCTGTTCATCGTCCCAGCGCACCTCGACAAAGCCTGTGAGCGGAAAATCCTTGCGCAGCGGATGGCCTTCAAAGCCGTAATCGGTCAACAGCCGGCGCATGTCGGGGTGGCCGGTGAACGGCACACCGTAAAGATCGTAGACCTCGCGCTCGAACCAGTCGGCGCCCGGAAAGATCCCGATGATCGAAGGTACCGCCGCACTCTCGCCGACCTCGATCTTGACCCGGATACGCCGGTTATGGGCAGGGGAGAGGAAATGATACACCACCTCGAAGCGCGGCTCGCGGCTGGGCCAGTCCACGGCGGTAACATCGATGATGCTGACGTAGCGGCAGCGCTCGTCGTCGCGCAGCACTTTGGCGGCCGCCACGATGTCGCCGGCCGCGATCGTGACGGTGAGTTCGCCGTGGGCGATCGCATGGGCCAGGAGCGAACCCTTGAGCGCGTCGGCGATCGTCTCGGCGTGTTGATGGAGAGCTTCATCCATGACGGTGCGGCGGGCCTAGCGTTCGATCGTCCCGATGCGGCGAATCTTCTTCTGCAGCAGCAGCACCCCGTAGAGCAATGCTTCGGCGGTCGGCGGACAGCCGGGTACGTAGATGTCCACCGGTACGATGCGGTCGCAGCCGCGCACGACCGAATAGGAATAATGGTAATAGCCGCCGCCGTTGGCGCAGGAGCCCATGGAGATCACGTAACGCGGCTCCGGCATC
>DASZKX010000120.1:0-10029 GCA_035552735.1 Xanthobacteraceae bacterium | reverse complement strand
GCGTCATGCGGGGTAACTGGGTTTTTCGCGCAGCGCTGAATCTTGTCGGCCCACGGCGGTTCGATCGCGGCATATCGGGTGCGGCGATCAAGCGCGGCCTGGTGCCGCCACGGCCGGACGCACCCCTTCCGTATGCACGGTAGCATAGTTGCAGCCAGCAGGGCGGCACCCCCCTGCGGCGGGCGAAATGAACAATATCGGCGCGGGTGCCATCGGGAGCTCGCGTCGCGCCTTGTGGCTGCGCGGCGGCGAGGCCCACTTCACTGCGGGGCGCACATGACCAAGTCACCGTCCTCCGGGAGTCAGAAGAAATCCGCATCACATGCCGAGGCCATCCTCGCCAAGATAGATGGGAAGTCGGAATCGAAACATCGAAGGGATGAGGTCATCTTTGCCCAAGGCGAGCCCGCGGCTTTCATCTTCTATATCCGGGCCGGCAAGCTGAAGGTGACCGTGCTCTCCGAGGAAGGAAAGGAAGCCGTTGTCGCAATCCTGCTCCCGGACAATTTCTGCGGCGAAGAATGCCTCGCCGGACATGAGCTGCGCATAGCCACCGCCAAGGCCCTGTCCGAATGCGAGCTTGTGAAGATGCCGAAGGCGGCGATCGTCCGCGCGCTGCACGACGATGCCGAGTTCTCCAATCTGTTCACGACCTATCTGATTGAGCGCAGCATTCGGGTTCAAGGGGACCTGGTCGACCAACTGCTCAACTCGACCGAAAAGCGGTTGGCGCGGCTTTTGCTGATTTTGGCGAACTATGGCAAGGAGGACAGGCCGGAGCCGATCGTGCCCAAGATTAATCAAGAGACGCTCGCCGAGATGATCGGCACTACCCGTACTCACGTGAATTTATTCATGAACAAATTCCGCCAGCTCGGTTTGATCCAATACAACGGCGATATTAGGGTCCACAGGTCATTGTTGAACATGCTTCTGCACGAGAAGCCGCACGACTGAAATGCTTTGGACTTCCAAGTTGTGCTGCTGCTTCGGCGGATAAGCACGAACACTACCCCGCCTGTTCCGCCAGCGCCCGCCGCCCCGTGTCCGTGATCATAACCCGCGTCACCTCGACCGGCTTGCCGGCCACGAAGGTGCGCTCGGGCGTCGCGGTGGCCAGCCTCTCGCGCACTAAGCGGAGCATGAGATCGAAGTCGATGCCGCGCGCCACCAAGAGGGCATCGGTGCTGCCGTCCGCACTCTCGGCAAGCATCTTCAACAGACGGCGCTCGTCATCGGTCATCGGGTCGCCTCGAAAAGCGGGCCCCGTGCGTGTGGCGGGCCCTGAGTCTGCTGGGGATTGTGCGGTCCCCGTTCGGCCCGAGGTTGCTACCCATGTCTTCAGAATAAACCGTAACGCACGTGCCCGGTATGGACCCAAAGAGGTTGGCGACCCCGCCTGGATTCGAACCAGGGACCTTCAGCTTAGAAGGCTGTTGCTCTATCCCCTGAGCTACGGGGCCACGGGGGTTCTTTAAGCCGGGTCCGTCCTGGGTACAAGTTTCCTGGCGAATCCTAGTCGTCGTCGCCCGCGACGCGCATCGATCGGGATAGCCGACGAACTAGACCGGGATGATGGTCGACAGGTCAAGGTGCATCGGATGGAGTCCGTATCGCACCACCGGAGCCCCCTCATCCCACCTTCTCCCCAACGGGGAGAAGGAGTGAAACGCCCTGCGTCCCCTAAGAGCGATTTCTGGGCGCGGCCCCTTGCTGCGCTACGCCGGCAGGGTTTCCAGCAGGATGCCGTAGCCCTTCACCGGCTGACGGACGTGCAGGCGGCGCTGAATTTCCCAGATTCGCGCCGCGATCGGTTGCACGACTGGGACGCCGAGGTCCTGCTCCAGCGGCGCCACCATGCCGAGCGCGTCCAAGCCCGATCCCAGGATGTAGATGGCGTCCGCGTCTGTGTGCGCGAGGAACTTCTTCTTGATGAAGGCGTAGATGGTTTCGGCGGGAACATCAGGGATGGAATGGAATGAAACGTCCATGCCTTCCATGGCGACCACGCCGATCCCGCAATCCTCGAAATATTTGGCGTAGCTTTTGTTGAGATCAGGCCCGAACGCCGTGATGCCCAAAATCTTCTTGATCTTCATGGCCCGCAGCACGTTGACCTGGTTTTGCGAGGAGGTGAACATGTCGGTGCCGTATTTCTGCTTCCAACCATCGACCAGCTTGGCTTCGCCGTCCGGCCCGAGGATCATGAACGGCGGCGCGCCCTCGATGCTGATGGTGTCGCAGCGCTGCGATGCCAGGTAGGCCACGTTCTTCTCGTAGGTCGCGTAGCTGTTCTGCAATTCCTCGCGGGTGCCCTCGGCCAGATTCAGATAGACGGACGCGACCCCGATCCCGACGGGCAGCAATCGGATCATCTCGGCGAGCGAAGAGTCGTGCGCCCGCGGCTTGATGCAGCCGACAAAGCCGCGCCAGGTCGAAGCGTCGGCCGGTGCGTCGAGCAGACCGAGCATGGGCGCGGCGGCGGCGGACAAGCCGGCGCAGGCGGCGGCGCGCATGAAGGAACGCCGCCCGAAAACGCCAGTCACAGATTGCGATGCAAGCTTTCCCATCTGATCCTCCGGATATCGATGATCGATTTTCGGCGCCGCAGGCACCGGCTTCGGAAGTCAACGAGCTGAGCCCCGACAATCTATGACCTTGCGGGGCGGCCGTCACGCCTGCCGCGCCGGCGCCGAGGTCGGCGACGGACGGCCGCTCCCGGGCGGGGCGGGCAAACCATGACGAGCCGTGCGCGCCGGTGCGGCCCGGTGCGCAGCAATGACGGCGCGTGCGCAGCGTTGCGCACGGGCGCCGCGGTTCACGGACATTGACGCTCGCGACCAGGCACGAAGCGTGGCTTGACAGTGGGTGGGCGCGATGCGGTCATGACCTCGACACGTTTGCGAGCTCATTGTCGCGCGCCCGTTCTGAATTGCCCGCGCGCAAATGCGCCGACCGGGAGGAGATCACCCCATGCTTACGTTTGTGCGCGCCGGCCTCGCAGCCGCGCTCGTCGCTCTGTTGCCGTTGCTGGCCGCCGCTCCGGCAGCCGCCGAAAAGGCCTATCAGCGCGATGATCTCAGCGATGCGGCGATCAAGCTCGAGGCCAAGATCAAGAGCGATGCCGGGCCGGTGAGCAAGCCGGCCGCCACGCTGCGGCGCGACGCCGACGCGGCCTTCGGGCACAACGATTTCCGCACCGGCCTGCAGATCCTCGGGCAGATCGTGGTGGTGGCGCCCAACGACAGCGCCAACTGGCTGCGGCTCGCCAAATCGGTCCTGCAAATTCGGCCGAGCAACGATCAGGAGCGCTCGGCGCTGCTCGATCGCGCCGCCACGGCGGCCTATATCGCGTATCAACGCACCAGCAATCCGGCCGAGGAGGCCGAGAGCCTGCTCGTCATCTCGCGCAGCTTCGCGGACCGCAGCCTATGGCGGCCTGCGCTCGATGCCATGCGGTTGTCGCTGGAGCTGCGCGAGGTCGCCGACGTCCGCCAGCAATACGAGCGCATGCGCGAGGATCACGGCTTCCGCCTGCTCGATTATTCGGTGGATTCGGACGCCGCCTCGCCGCGCGCCTGCTTCCAGTTCTCCGAGGACCTGCCGGGCAAGCGCACCGATCTCTCGCCCTTCGTGGCGGTCGCCGGCGAGGACAAGCCGGCGCTGTCGGTGGAGGAGCGCCAGATCTGCGTCGAGGGCCTCCAGCACAGCGAGCGCTACACCGTCACCATGCGGGCCGGCATTCCCTCGGTGGTGAAGGAGACCCTGGCGAAGACGGCGGAATTCAACATCTATGTGCGCGACCGCAAGCCGTTCGTGCGTTTCTCCGACAAGGCCTATGTACTGCCGCGCACCGGCCAGCGCGGCATTCCGGTGGTGAGCGTGAATACGGCTACGGTGGCGATCGAAATTTACCGGATCGGGGACCGCAACCTGCTCGAAACCGTGCTCGGCAGCGACTTCCAGACCAATCTCGGCCGCTACGATTTCGAACGCTTGACGCAGGAGCAGGGCGCCCAGGTCTGGAAAGGCTCCATGAAGGTCGAGCAGAACCTCAATGTCGACGTGATCACCGCATTCCCGATCACCGAGGCGGTCGGCGCGCTGGCGCCGGGTGTCTATGTGATGCACGCGGGCGCGGCCGGGACCACCGACGACGATTCCCAGGAGGGCGCCACCCAATGGTTCATCGTCTCCGATCTCGGCCTCACAGCCTTCTCGGGCAATGACGGCGTGCACGCCTTCGTGCATTCGCTGGAGACCGCCCAGGGCGAAGGACAGGTGGAGATCCGGTTGGTCGCGCGCAACAACGAGGTCCTCAGCACCAAGCGCACCAACGATGCCGGCTATGTGCAGTTCGACGCCGCGCTGACGCGTGGCGAAGGTGGGCAATCGCCCGCCATGATCGTGGCGAACGATGCCAAGGGCGACTACGCGTTCCTGAGCCTCAAGACGCCGGCGTTCGATCTCTCGGACCGCGGCGTCTCCGGGCGCACGGTGCCGGCCGGCCTCGATGCCTTCGTGTATACCGAGCGCGGCGTCTATCGCTCCGGCGAGACCGTGCAGATCACCTCGCTGGTGCGCGACGGGCAGGCCACGGCCGCGCTCGGGGTGCCGTTGACGCTGGTGGTGGAGCGGCCCGACGGCGTCGAATATCGCCGCAGCGTGGTGGCCGATCAGGGCGTGGGCGGGTACGCGCTCGCGGTGCCGCTGGTGGCCTCGGCCCCGACCGGCACCTGGCGGGTGCGCGCCTTCACGGATCCCAAGCGTCCGCCGGTCGGCGAGACGAGCTTCATGGTCGAGGATTACGTGCCGGATCGGCTCGAGTTCGCCCTGGGGTCGACCGCCAAAAGTGTCTCCAAGAGCAATCCGGCCGAGGTCACGGTCGACGGCCACTTCCTCTACGGAGCGCCCACATCGGGCCTGGAGCTGGAAGGCGAGGTCGTGATCGCGCCCGCCGAGGAACGCGCCGGATTCGCCGGCTATCAGTTCGGACTGTCGGACGAGGAAGTGGAGGCGACGCGCCAGCCGCTCGAGGACCTGCCCGACACGGATGCCAACGGCAAGGCGCACTTCCAGGTCATGCTCGACAAGCAGCCGAGCGCAACCCGTCCGCTCGAGGCGCAGATCCTGGTGCGCATGGCGGAAACCGGCGGCCGCGCGGTCGAGCGCAAGCTGACCCTGCCGGTGACGCCCGCAGGTGCCATGATCGGGATCAAGCCGTTGTTCTCCGGCCGTTCGCTGGGCGAGGGCCAGAATGCGAGCTTCGATGTGATCGTGGCGGCGCCCGACGGCAAGCCGCTCCCGCGCAGCGGCCTGCATTATGAATTGCTGCGGGTCGAGACCAGGTATCAATATTACCGGCGCGATAATTCCTGGAGTTACGAGCCGGTCAAGCTGACCAAGCGGATCGCCGACGGGCAGCTCGACGTCGCGGCCGATAAGCCCGGCCGCATCGTGCTGCCGGTGCAGTGGGGCCGCTACCGGCTCGAGGTCTCCGACGGCGGCCGCAACGGCGCGGTCACCTCGGTCGCTTTCGATGCCGGCTGGTACGCGGACGCCAGCGCCGATACGCCCGATATGCTGGAGATCGCGGTCGACAAGCCGGAATACGCCGCCGGCGAAAATATGACGGTGGCGGTGACGGCGCGCACCGCCGGCAAGGTCACCTTGAACGTGATCGGCGACCGGCTGTTCAAGACCATCGTGCAGGACGTGCCGGCGGGCATCGCGCGCCTGAGCCTGCCGGTCGGCAATGATTGGGGCAGCGGCGCCTATGTGGTGGCGACGCTGCGGCGTCCGCTCGATGTCGCGGCCGGCCGCATACCGGGCCGCGCCATCGGGGTGCAGTGGTTCAGCGTCGACCGCAAGGCTCGCACGCTCGCCGTGAACCTCGATCTGCCGCCGCTCAGCCGGCCCAACAGCACGCTGCGCATCCCGCTCAAGGTGACGGGCCTGGCTGCCGGCGAGGAGGCGCGCGTGGTGGTGGCCGCGGTCGATGTCGGCATCCTCAACCTGACCAACTACAAGCCCCCGGCGCCGGACGACTATTACCTCGGCCAGCGCAAGCTCACGACCGAGATCCGCGACCTCTATGGTGAGCTGATCGACGGCATGCAGGGCGCTCAGGGCCAGATCAAGTCCGGGGGCGATGCGGCCGGCGCCGAGCTGCAAGGCAGTCCGCCCACCCAGCCTCCGCTGGCGCTCTATTCCGGCATCGTCACCGTCAAGGCCGACGGAAGCGCGGAGATCCTGTTCGATATCCCGGACTTCGCGGGCACCGCCCGCGTGATGGCGGTGGCCTGGAGCAAGAGCAAGGTCGGCCGCGCGGTCGGCGACGTCACCATCCGGGACCCGGTGGTGCTGACCGCGACGCTGCCGCGTTTCCTGTTGAACGGCGACCGCGGCACCATGCATCTCGATCTCGACAACGTCGAAGGCGGGGCCGGCGAATACAAGATCGAAGCCAAGAGCGAGGGCATCGACGTGGTCGGCAATGCGGCGGCACAAACCCTGCGGCTCAACCCCAAGGAGCGCAACGCCCTCAACCTGCCGCTGACCGCGACTGCGGCGGGCACCGCCAACGTGGTGGTCAAGGTGAGCGGGCCCAACGGTCTCACGTTGGCGCGCAACTACGCGCTGACGGTGCGGCCGGCGACCCAGATCCTGGCGCGTCGCACGGTGCGGCCGATCGCCAAGGGCGAAAGCCTCACGTTGTCGAACGACATGTTCGCCGATCTGGTGCCGGGCACCGGCAGCGTTTCGGTCTCGGTCGGGGTCTCGACCGCGCTCGACGCGGCCGCGCTTCTGGCCGCGCTCGACCGCTATCCGTTCGGCTGCTCAGAGCAGATCACCAGCCGGGCTTTGCCGCTCCTCTATGTCAACGAGCTCGCCAGCGAATCCCATCTGGCGCTCGATACGGCGGTCGATCAGCGCATCCGCGACGCCATCGATCGGCTGCTGGCCCGGCAGGGCTCGAACGGCTCGTTCGGGCTTTGGTCGGCGGGCGGCGACGACATCTGGCTCGATTCCTATGTGACGGACTTCCTGACACGGGCGCGCGAACGTTCATTCACGGTGCCTGATGTGGCGTTCCGGCTCGCGCTCGACCGGCTCCACAACTTCGTGGGTACGGCCGAGGATCCGGGCCGCAACGGCGGGCGCGATCTCGCCTATGCGCTCTATGTGCTGGCGCGCAACGGCGCGGCACCGATCGGCGATCTGCGTTATTTCGCCGACACCAGGCTCGACGACTTCTCGACCCCGATCGCCAAGGCGCAGATCGCCGCGGCGCTCGGCATGCTGGGCGATCGGGCACGCGCCGAGCGCGTCTACGGGCTGGCGCTGCGTTCGTTGGCGCCGCAGCCCGTGCTGCAATACGGCCGCAGCGATTACGGCTCGGACCTGCGCGACGCTTCGGCCATCGTCACGCTCGCGTCCGAAAGCGGCGCGCCGCCCGCCACCATCAGCGGCGCAGTGGAGCGCGTGGAGGCCGCCCGCGGCGTCACCTCCTACCTGTCGACCCAGGAAGAGGCTTGGATGGTGCTGGCCGCCCGCGCGCTCGCCAAAGAGGCGTCGAGCACCACGCTCGACGTGGCGGGCGAGAAGCAGCAAGGCACGCTCAATCGGCGCTTCCGTCCTGCCGAGCTGCTGGCGCCGCTCAAGATGACGAATACCAGCGAGGGCCCGCTGCAAGCCGTGGTGACGGTGTCGGGCGCGCCGCTCCTGCCGGAGCCTGCGGCCGAGAAGGGCTTCAAGATCGAGCGGCTCTACTACACGCTCGACGGCAAGCCGGCCGATCCCGCCAAGGCCAAGCAGAACCAGCGCTTCGCGGTGGTGCTGAAGATCACCGAGCCGCAGCCGCAATTGGCCCGCGTCATGGTCGCCGACTACCTGCCGGCCGGGTTCGAGATCGACAACCCGCACCTGGTCTCGTCCGGCGATACCGGCACCCTGGCGTGGATCGAGAACGCGCTCGAACCGGTGAATGCCGAATTCCGCGACGACCGCTTCAGCGCCGCCTTCGATCGCAAGAGCGGGGACGCCGCGGTGTTCACGGTCGCCTATGTGGTGCGGGCGGTTTCGCCCGGCCGCTACGTGCTGCCGCAGGCCACAGTGGAAGACATGTACCGCCCCGATCGCTTCGGCCGCACCGGAACCGGCACGATCGAGGTCACGGCGGCGAGATGAGTGTGATGACGGACGGTCCTTCCCTCCCCCTGAAAGGGGGAGGGTGGCGCCGAAGGCGCCGGGTGGGGGTCCCGCCTCCCGGCGAAATCGGTGATTGTCGCGTGACCCCCACCCGACCCGCTTCGCGGGTCGACCTCCCCCTTGCAGGGGGAGGTGGGAGTCTGCCGCGCGGATTGCGTGCTACTTTGATTGCTGGCTCGTTGGGCGTTGCTTGTTTTCTCGCCCTCGTCGCCCTCTGGATCGTCTCGCTCGGCCCGCCGCCGCTCGGGGACGGCCTCGCGTTCTCCACTTTGGTGGTCGATCGCGATGGCCGCTTGCTGCGGCCCTATACGACCAACCAGGGGCGCTGGCGCCTGCCGGCGACGCGCGAAAATGTCGATCCGCGCTTTTTCAAGTTCCTGTTCGCCTATGAGGACAAGCGCTTCCCCGAGCACCATGGCGTCGATCCGCTGGCGCTCGGCCGGGCGTTCGGCCAGCTCATGCGCAACGGTCACATCGTCTCGGGCGCCTCGACGCTCAGCATGCAGGTCGCCCGGCTGCTCGAGCCGCGTAGCGAGCGCAGCTTCATGGCCAAGCTGCGCCAGATGGTGCGGGCGATCGAGATCGAGCGGGAGCTGAGCAAGGATCAAATCCTCGCGCTCTATCTGAGCCTCGCCCCCTATGGGGGCAATCTCGAAGGCATCCGGGCGGCTTCGCTCGCCTATTTCGGCAAGGAGCCGCGCCGGCTGACTTTGGCGGAATCCGCGCTCCTGGTGGCGCTGCCGCAATCGCCGGAGCAACGCCGTCCCGACCGGGCGCTGGCGGCCGCGCATAATGCGCGCGACCGCGTGCTCGACCGTTTTGCCGCCGCCGGCCTGGCGCCGGCCGACGAGGTGGCGGCTGCCAAGCTGGAGCCGGTCCCCGATGGCCGGCTGCCGCTGCCGATGCTGGCGCCGCATTCAGCCGACGCGGTGGTGGCCGCAGCCCCCGGCCGCAGCCTGCATCGGCTCACCATCGATGCCACGCTGCAGAAGCATCTCGAAGACCTCGCGCGCGAACGCGCCCACGTCCTGGGCGCCAACCTGTCGGTCGCCATCCTGGCGGTCGACCAAGCCACCGGCGAGGTGCTGGCCCGGGTCGCCTCGGCGGATTATTTTGATGTCGCCCGCGCCGGCGCGGTCGACATGACCCAGGCGCTGCGCTCGCCTGGATCGACCCTCAAGCCGTTCATCTACGGGCTGGGCTTCGAGGACGGATTCATCCATCCCGAAACCTTGATCGAGGATCGGCCGGTCCGTTACGGCGGCTATGCGCCGGAAAATTTCGATCTCACATTCCAGGGCACCGTGACGGTACGGCGCGCCTTGCAGATGTCGTTGAACGTGCCGGCCGTGGCCGTGCTCGACAAGGTCGGTGCCAGCCGTTTCACCGCGCGCTTGACGCAAGCCGGCGGCACCTTGGTGCTGCCCAAGGGCGAAGCGCCCGGTCTCGCCATGGGGCTTGGCGGCGTCGGCGTCACGCTCAATGATCTGGTCGCGCTCTATGCCGGACTCGCGCGCCTGGGCACCACGGTGCCGCTGGTGGAGCGCATGAGCGATGCTCCTGCGCCGCCATCGCCGCGCCGGCTCCTGGATCCGGCCGCGGCCTGGTACGTGGGCAACGTGCTGTTGGGCACGCCGCCGCCCGACAATGCGGTGAGCGGGCGTATCGCCTACAAGACCGGCACCTCCTACGGCTATCGGGATGCCTGGGCGATCGGTTTCGACGGCAAGCGCACCATCGGGGTCTGGGTCGGCCGGCCGGACGGCGCGCCGGTGCCCGGTCTGGTCGGACGCGGCGCGGCGGCCCCGATCCTGTTCG
>DASZKX010000119.1:0-3392 GCA_035552735.1 Xanthobacteraceae bacterium | reverse complement strand
GCGCGCGCCCAGGTGCGGGCGCTGGCGCAATTGGTGGCCTGCGACATTCATCCGCTCAACAATGTGGGACCGCTGCGCTACCTCAAGAACGAGCTCGGCCAGGACCAGGCCAAGATCGATGCCTGGTACCAGCATTGGGTCCGCGAGGGCTTCGACGCGCTCGAAGCCATGGTCCG
This sequence comes from Xanthobacteraceae bacterium, assembly GCA_035552735.1. Taxonomy (GTDB): domain Bacteria; phylum Pseudomonadota; class Alphaproteobacteria; order Rhizobiales; family Xanthobacteraceae; genus VAZQ01. The sequence continues at coordinate 3,216 of DASZKX010000119.1, read as the reverse complement.
GCCGGGGCCGTATTCCTTTGGTGCCGAGGTCACGCTCGCGGATCTCTGCCTGGTGCCGCAGGTCGCCAATGCGCGGCGCCTGAAGGTGCCGCTCGATCCCTACCCCCGGATCGTCGCCATCGATGCGGCCTGCGCCAAGCTCCCGGCTTTCGAAGCCGCCCGGCCCGAGAACCAGCCGGATGCGGAATGACGGATGATGGTCGAGCGCGCGCCTGCCGGCGCCGTCCGGTTGAATCCGCATGCGGTTACGTTGCGCCGCCCGCGAACCGGCGTTCACACTTTGGTCACCATTCCGGGGCTTCATCGAATCGGCTGCACGGTTCGGTCAGCCTTCGCTTCACGATCGGGACAATGATTTCGACACCAGCAATTTTGACACCAGTTTCGACACCGGCAATTTCGAGACCGAGACCGGCGCGCAGTCTGGGCCTCGCGACGCTTGTTGCGTCGGCTGCCCTGTTGGCGCCGATGACAGCATTGATGACGCCGGCGCTGGCGCAGCAGGGCTATCCCGGCTATCCGGGTGCCCAGTCCGCGAGCCCGCAAGCCCGCAATCCGGTCTGCACGCAGCTCGAAGGCCAGCTTTCCGCGTTCGATCGCGGCATCACCGATTCGTCGCAGTCCGATCAGGCCAAGCGCCTGGACGATGCCGCCCGCAAGCAGCAGTCCGATCTCGACCGTCTGAGCGCGCAGGCGCGGCGATCCGGCTGCGAGGGTAACGGCTTCTTTGCGCTGTTCACCAGCCAGCCCCCCCAATGCACTCCGCTCAATGCGCAGATCCAGCAGCTGCGCAGCAATCTCGATCGCACCATGAGCGATCTCCAGCGCGCCCAGAGCAATACCGGCGCCGACCGCGAGGGCCAGCGCCGCTCGATCATCGGCGCGCTCGCGCAGAACGATTGCGGCCCGCAATATCGCCAGCTGGCGAACCAGAGTCAGGGCGGCGGCTTCTTCGACCGCCTGTTCGGGCCCGGCACCATTCTCAGCCAGGATCCGGCGCCGTCAGCGGCATCCGGCACCTACAAGACGCTATGCGTGCGCACCTGCGACGGGTTCTATTTCCCGATCTCGTATTCCGCCCTGCCGAGCAAGTTCGCCGAGGACGCGCAGAGCTGCCAGCGCATGTGCCCGGCCTCCGAGGTCGCACTCTACAGCCATCGCAGCACCGGCGAGGACGTCACCCAGGCGGTCTCGGCGAACGGCCGCCTCTATACCGAGCTCCCCAATGCGTTCGCCTATCGCAAGCAGTTCAATCCGAGCTGCAGTTGCAAGGCCGCCGGCCAGACCTGGGCCGATGCCCTCAAGCAGCTCGACGACCAGACGGTCGAGCGCGGCGATATCGTGGTCACCGAGGAACGCGCCAAGCAGCTGTCGCAGCCGCAGACGGACGCGCAGGGCAAGCCGATCAAGCCGGCACCGGCGCCGCGAGCCGGCACCGCCCCATCCCAGCCGGTCGCCGCCACGCCTACGTCCGCCAATGCGGCCGCTCCCGACGATACGACCGGAGACACCGATCCCAGCAAGCGCCACATCCGCGTGGTGGGTCCGACCTTCCTGCCGGCGCATTAACGCGGCCTCGACTCGGCGAGCCGAGTCGGTCGCTGCTCAACCAATTAAAGCAAACGGGTCGCGCTCAATTGGAGCGCGACCCGTGGCATTTCTGACCAAGTGCGGCCGGCGGGGCTCGCCGGCGGATGCGGTTGAACTACCGAACCTGCATCTTCACCAGCTTGGACGGCGGCCGATAGGCCGGGACCCACACGGTCGGGCGCGGGGCCGTGGGGTCGACCCGCAGATCGCGCACCTCGTAATTCGACGGCGTCATATATTCCGTCGATTGTCCGGTGTTCATGTCGATGCGATAGACCCGGCTGCTGCTGAAGTCGTGCGTCCAGACGATCTGATTCTTGTCGTCCGGGCTCGCCGCATAGGGTTCCCCATACGGTGCCGTGTAGGGCTTGGTCCCCGGCACCAGCGGGTATTCCTTCATCATCTTCTTGTCGGGATCGAGCATCATGACCTGGCCGGCGTAGAACTCGCCGGCCCACAGGCGATCCTGGCCATCGATCTGCCCGCGCCGCGGACCCGACATGGGGGTGGGTGTCTTGTACTCGGCGTATTGGATCGTCTTGGGATCGAAAACGCCGATCTTGCCTTCGCTCCAGATGTAAAGATCGGTCCGGCCCTTGGAATCGGTGTCGGTATCGTAGATTCCCTGATTCTTCGGGATCACGTAGCTCACCGGCTTCAGCTCGTCGTTATTGGTGTCGATCTTGGTCAGCTGGCCGTTGGTGCGCTGAAGGAACCAGACATTGCCATCCGGATCCAAGCCGAACATGGCGCGGCCGGCCGCCCAATTCTTGAACTGACCATACTTCGGATCGTATTTGACCAGCCCGTTGTCCATGCCGACGATGACGTTGCCCTGACGGTCGAACTGCAGCTCGTGCGCGCCGCCGCCGGGTTGGCCCGGGCGACCGTCGGCGACGGCTGCCGTGCGTCCGGCTCCGGCCGGCAGCGGGAACGGCATTTCGGTCGCTTCACCGGTCTTGAGGTCGAGGCGGCCGAGAACGTAGGAGAAGTGATCGGTGTAGTAGGCGTATTTGTCGTTCATGATGACGTCGTGCGGCCACACGAACCGCCGATCGCCGCGCAGCATGTAGAGCTCGCGGGCGCCGCCGCGGGGAAGCGCGTATTCGGTGACGACCAGGTTGGTGGAGGCCGCATCGGTCGGCCGCGGACGTTGCTTGAACGGGATCTTGTCCGAGGACTCGGGGCCGCGGATCGAGACCAGATAGTCGGCCAACGGCTCGATGAACTGCTTCTGGCTGAACTCGTAGGTGCCCGGCGCCTCGCGGTCGGCGGCACGGCCCGCCATCTTCTTGATGATCTCGATCCAACCTTCCTTGCTGCGGCCGGCCTGCAGCGCCCATTGCAGGGTGTGACAATTGCTGCATTGGGAGAACAGGACCTTCTGCTGGTCGGTGCCCGGAAGCCCGGCGATGATTTCCGATGCGGTCGCGTCCTCATAGGCGAGCGGCTTCGCCTTCAGGGTGAAGTCGATCTTCGCGGCTTTGCCTTCGGAGACGGCGACCGGCTGCGCCGTATGCTCGAAATCCGGCAGCTCGACCCCGACCGAATAGGAGCCGGGCGTGAGGTCCGACCAGGCCGGGAACGAATACTCGCCCTTGGCATCGGTGTAGACCGCCACCGTGA
>DASZKX010000118.1:0-5114 GCA_035552735.1 Xanthobacteraceae bacterium | reverse complement strand
GGCCGCCCGCCGCGGAAGGGTGGCGCACCACCGATGCGCAGGAGATCGCGCTGCGCCGCTGGCGCGGATCGACCGAGATCATCGCGATCGAGGCGCTCGAGGGCGAGCATCCGATCTTCGGAACTTTCCGCACCCGCTCGGAGAGTGGCGGCTCCTACGAGGTGGAGATCCGCAGCCTTGAGGCTTTCAGCAATTCCTGCGGCTGCATCGATCACCGCGTCAACGGGCTCGGCACCTGCAAGCACATCGAGGGCGTGCTCGCGGCTTTGCGCCGGCGTGGCGTCAAGGCATTCCGCGCGGCCGCTGCCGCCGGCAGCGCGCGCGTCGAGGTGTACCTCGACCGCCGGGATGTGCCGCGTCCAGCGCTGGCCTGGCCGGCTTCCGGCAACCCGGACGCCGCCGCGGTGCGCGCATGGCTGCGGCCGTGGCTCGCGCCCGACGGGACGCTCGGCGCCGATCCCGACGCAATCGCCGCGCTGATCGAGGCCTCATCGGCCGCCCCCGCGAAGGTGCGCCGCGGCTTGCGCGTATCGCGCCACTTCGGATCATGGCTCGAGCGGCAGCAGCGCGCCCGATCCCGCGCGCAGGCGCGTTCGGCGTTCCTGGCCGAGATCGAGGCCGGGGCCGAAAGCTTCGATCTCGTGCGCCTGCCGCTCCTCCCCTATCAGCGCGACGGCATGCTGCATCTCGCCTTCGGGGAGCGCGCGCTCCTTGCCGACGAGATGGGGCTCGGCAAGACCGTCCAGGCGATCGCGGCCTGCGAGCTCTTGGCCCGCCGCCGGGGCATCGCCCGGGTGCTGGTGGTCTGTCCGGCCTCGCTCAAGGCGGAATGGGAGGAGCAGATCGCCCGCTTCACGCAGCGCCCGGCGCGCTCGGTGTTCGGCCCGCGCGCGCAGCGGCTGGCGGCCTATCGCGATCCGGTCTTCTTCACCATCGTCAATTACGAGCAGGTGCTGCCGGACGCCGAGGACATCAACCAGATCCTGAGCCCCGACGTGGTGGTGCTCGACGAGGCGCAGCGCATCAAGAACTGGCAGACCAAGACCGCCCGGCGGGTCAAGTCGCTGCGCTCGCCGTATGCCTTCGTGCTGACCGGCACGCCGGTCGAGAACCGCATCGACGAGCTCTATTCGATCGTCCAATATCTCGACCCCGAGCTGGTCGGGCCGCTGTTCCGTTTCAATCGCGAATTCTACGCGCTCGACGAGCGCGGCCGTCCGGTCGACTACCGCAACCTGGCGGAGCTGCGGGCCCGGGTGGCACCGGTGATGTTGCGGCGGCGCAAGGCCGACGTCGAGGGCGAGCTGCCCGGCCGCACGGTGAAGACCTATTTCGTGCCGATGGCAGAGGAGCAGCGGGAACGCTACGTGGAGTACCAGAAGCAGGCGGCGCGCCTGATCGCGATCGCCCAGCGCCGCCCGCTGCTGAAGGCCGAGTTCGAGCGGCTGCAGATTCTGCTCGCCTGCATGCGCATGATTTGCGACACCCCGGCGATCCTCGACCCGACCTGCCGGGTGAGCCCGAAGCTCGAGGAGCTCGAGCGCATCCTCGGCGACCTGCTCGAGGAGCCGGACCGCAAGATCATCGTGTTCTCCGAATGGGAGCGCATGCTCGCGCTCGTGCGCGAGCTCGCCGGCGAGATGGGGGTGGAGGCGGCTTGGCACACCGGCTCGGTGCCGCAGCAGCGCCGGCGCGCCGAGATCGTGCGGTTCAAGAAGGATCCGGCCTGCCGCCTGTTCCTGTCGACCGACAGCGGCAGCGTCGGGCTCAATCTGCAGGCCGCGAGCGCGGTGGTGAACGTCGATCTGCCGTGGAACCCGGCGCGGCTCGAGCAGCGCATCGCCCGCGCCTGGCGGAAGTACCAGACCCGCTGCGTGACGGTCGTCAACCTGGTCTGCGAGGATTCGATCGAGCACGGCATCCTGCATCTCATCGGGCAGAAGCAGGCGCTCGCCGACGGCCTCATCGACGGCCAGGGCGACATCGGCGCGCTGAAGATGCCGAACGGCCGCGCCGCCATGGTCGAGCGCATGCAGGCGATGATGCAGCCGGCCGAAACGGTGGCGCCGCGCATCGTCTCCGCCGACGAGGCGCTGGCGCAGGAGCTGGCGCGCCGCCACGGCGAGGCCGCCTTGCTGATCGAGGCCCGGCGCCGCGGCGACGGCCGCCTCGGCGTGCTCGCCGTGCTCGATCTCGATCCCGACGCGCTCGCCGCCGAGACGGAGCGGCTCGCGGCGGCCGGCGGCGCCGGGCTCGCGGTCGAGGTGATCGATCGCGCGACCTGGGGCACGATGCGGCGGCTGCAATCGAGCGGGATACTTCAGCTGGTCGAAGGATCGGGGCGCGTGCTGCACCGCGCCGCTGGCTTCGCCGAGCCCGATCAGCCGGCTGGCGAAGCCACCGCACGCACGAGCGAGCTTCGCACCCAGGCGCAGCGGACCCTGCGCATGGCGCGGGTGCTGGCCACCGGCGGCTTTCCCGAGGAAGCACCGCCGCTCATCGCCAAGGCCATCGGGCAAGGCGCCGCGGCCCGGCTTTCGGCCTTGGGCGAATTGCCCGACGGTATTGCCATGGCGACGCCGGTGCAGATCCGCGCGCTGGTTGAGCGCAACATCCTGCCGCCGCAAGCCGCCGATGCGCTGGCCGATCTGTCGCCCGCGGCCTCCGGCGCCGAGGTGGACGGGCTCCTCGATGCCGCCGCCCAGGTGCTCGCCGCCTGCGACCAAGGCGGCGAAGCCGCGGCCCCATCCGCTCCGTAGGCGGAGTGCGGGATTCCCGCTCTGCGTGTGCTTTGCGCCATTCCGTTTACGGCCCTCATGGTGAGGAGCCGGCCGAAGGCAGGCGTCTCGAACCATGGACGCGTCCTTCCCATTGCCACCAAGCCTGTTTCCGGATACATTTCCGGAAACTGAAAGAGAGGTTTGCGACCCATGCCCATCGCCCGCAAACAGGCGCTTATCGCCCATCGCCGCCGCCAAAAACGGCAGGGGATCGTTCGGCTGGAAGTGCACGTACGCAAGTCGGACGCCGTCCTGATCCGCGGTCTCGTCAAGGCCCTCGCGGATCCAGATCGAGAGGTCGAGGCGCGTGCCGCCATGCGCGAGCATTTTGCTCCCGGTGCGGCCAAGGGGCTGAAGGCGCTGCTCGCGGCCGCGCCCCTCGAGGGAATCGACCTTCGTCGCGCACGTGATCGTGGACGGCACGTCGACCTGTGAACTACCTGATCGATACCAACGTCATCTCGGAGGTCCGCAAAGGCGATCGCTGCAACAGGCACGTCGCCTCGTGGTATGCTTCCATCGACGATGCGGATATCTATCTCAGCGTCCTGGTGCTGGGCGAAATCCGCGGCGGCATCGAGCGCGCCAGAGGGAAAGACCCCGTAAAATCAGGGGCGCTCGAGCGGTGGCTCGCCGCCGTGCAGGGATCGTTCGCGGATCGCATCCTGCCGGTCGACCAAATGGTCGCCGATGCTTGGGGGCGCATGAACGCCAAGCGATCGGTACCCACGATCGATGCTCTCCTTGCCGCGACCGCCAAGGTTCATCGAATGACGCTCGCGACCCGCAATATCTCTCATGTCGCCGATCTCGGCATCGAGGTCTTCAATCCTTTCAAGCCGCCTGCGGGCCGACCCTGAGAAAGACCATTTATCCGAGCGATGACCCTGCGATCACGTCTGGACAGGCCGGCCCCGCGCCGCCTCGACCTCCGCCCGATTGACCAGCACGATGTGCTGCTCGCTCGCCGGCCGCACGTCGGCGGCAACATCGAGCCCGAGCCGCCGCAGCGCATAGCTGATCCGGCGCGCGCTCGGCCTCACGCAGGAGGAATTTGCCGCCCGCCTTCTCGGCACGCTCAGGGATTGGGAGCAAGGCGCCGCCGAGCCCGATCAGGCTGCGTGCGCCGACCTCAAAGTGATTGCTCGCGATCCGGAAGCGGTGCGCCTGGCGCTCGATCCCCCGGCCGCCAGCGCGGTCGTGGTTGACGGATCTGAGCATCCGGCTCTGCCTTCTGCCTCTGCGCGCTACGCTTGACCAACGTTGGTCAAGCCGCTAGAATAGTCCTCTGTAAACGGATGAATTCGGTCATGAAGCAGCTCAACCTCGCGGAGGCCAAGGCCAAGCTTTCGCACCTGGTCGATCAGGCCGCCCGGGGCAAGGGCGTCATCATCGCCAAGTCTGGTATTCCGATGGCGAAGCTGGTCCCGCTCGACGATGAAGAGACGCAAAAGTTCAAGTTCGGAACCCTCAAGGGCGTGCTTACGGACGACCTTGTCGAGGCAATCGAGGCGCCGTTGCCCGAGGACCTGCTCAACGTGATGATGAAGGAGCCGATCGATCCCCACGAGGGCAAATGAGACTCCTGCTCGACACCAACATCGTTATCCGCTTGCGGCAAGACGGGCGCCAGATCGATAGGACAACCCGCCGCATCATCGAGGATGCTGCCGCAGTTTACGTCAGCGCCGCCTCCATCTGGGAGATTGCCATCAAGGCTTCGGCCCGCAAGCTCGTTATCGATCTGGCTGGCTTGGAGGCTGGCCTGCTCGAAGCGGGGACCAAGCCGCTGCCGATAACCTGGACACACGCGCGTAGAGCTCACGACATCGCGCTGTCCCACCCTGATCCGTTCGACCGCCTGCTGCTCGCGCAAGCCGTCTGCGAGCCACTGCATTTGCTGACCAGTGATGAACGGCTGGCGCAATACGGCAGTGAATTGGTGATCACGGCATGAGGGAACCTCGAACGCATCGGGCACCAGATACGGTGCGCTTTCGGCGAAATTGCCGCAGCCTCATTGAAGCCCCATGATCCACCGCCCCGACCTCCTCGTCGAATTTGCTTCCCGCTACATCTGGTGGCGCGATGCCCAGCCGCCATCCGAGGACCGCATCATCGCGCAGGTCATGAACCTCGGCACCTACGACGATGTCCGTCGCCTCGAAGCCGCCTATGGTCCGCAGGAGCTGCGCGCCGTGATGCTGCGCGCGCAGCCGGGCTGGATCGGCGGGCGATCGTGGAGCTTCTGGCGCGCACGGTTGTCTCACGCCGGAGCCGGGCCGATTCCCGAAGCACCGCCCCGGAGGGTGTTCCATGCCGAGGTGGACGAGA
>DASZKX010000117.1:0-3897 GCA_035552735.1 Xanthobacteraceae bacterium | reverse complement strand
TCGCGCAGCGCCCATTTCAGTTCGGTGAAGCGGGTCAGCAGCGCCGCGCCCAGCGTGCCCGCCAGATGATGGCGCCGCTCGCTCCAGTCGAGACAGGCGCGGCACAACGGACGGCGCGGATGGGCCAGCGCATCGGCCGATATCTGCAGCGTGTCGGTGAGGAAACGCTCGCCTTCGGCGGTCAGCTCGATGTCCTGCTTGCGCTGCCGCAGCAGGCGCTGCTTTTTCATGCTGTCGAGCATCTGCACGCCGAGATCGCCGGCGAGGTGATCGTAGCAGACCCGGGCGTGGCGCAATGCCGGGTCTTTCGGCCCGGTGCGCACCCGCATGTGGCCGGCGCGTGCGGCAAGGCCCTCGAGGCCCTCCAGCACGGAGGCGACGTCGGGGTCGCTGAGGCGATAATAACGGTGGCGGCCCTGCTTTTCCTGCTCGACCAGCCCGCCGGCCTCGAGTTTCGAAAGATGCGAGCTCGCGGTCTGCGGCGTGACGCCGGCCTGGTGCGCCAGCTCGCTCGCGGTCAGCGCGCGGCCGGTCATCAGCGCCGTCAGCATGTTGGAGCGGGCGGGATCGCCGACCAGGGCGGCGACCATTGCGATATCGGGACCTGCTTTCATGGTTCGATGCTAGCCGAAACGTGGGCGCCGATCAAGCCACTATAGTACGACCGTCGTCGAAGCATCAGCGCGCATCAGGCGGCTAGTATCGCGCAAGTTCCCAGGTATCAGGAGGTTCCATGGCCGTTACCGTTTTCATCCGCTACCAGCTCGATCCGTTCAAGCGCGTGCAGTTCGAGGAATACGCCAAGCGCTGGCTGTCTATCATTCCGAAGGCCGGCGGTGATCTCGTAGGCTACTGGATGCCGCATGAGGGCACCAACAACATCGCGTTTGCGCTGGTCTCGTTCGAAAGTATCGCGGCCTATGAGGCCTATCGCGCGCGGCTGCGTACCGACAGCGAGAGCGTGGCGAATTTCAACTTTGCCGAGGAACACAAATTCATCCTGGCCGAAGAGCGGACGTTCTTGCGAAAGGTGGTCGCATAGCCATCTCACGCGTGGCGCACGATGCCGCGCGTCGCTATCCTTGTACGCAATTCTTGCAAGAGATGAACAAAAGGGAGAAGAACCATGCCGGTCACCACAGCCGACAAGCGCGCCACGTTCCGCAAACTGCATGAAAGCGGATGTTTCATCATACCCAATCCCTGGGATGTCGGCAGCGGCCGGGCGCTCCAGCATCTCGGCTTCAAGGCACTTGCCTCGACCAGCGCGGGCTTTGCCTGGTCAATCGGCAAGTCGGACAATCACATCACGCTGGAAGACGCGTTAAAACATCTCACCGAGCTGTGTGGCGCGGTCGATCTGCCGGTCAATGCCGATTTCGAGGGCGGTTTTGCCAATGAGCCGGACAAGGTCGCGGCCAATGTCGCGCGCGGGGTCAAGACCGGCGTCGCGGGCCTGTCGATCGAGGATTCCACCGGCGATGCCAACGCGCCGCTCTACGATCGCGAACTGGCGATCGCGCGCATCAAGGCGGCGCGGGCCGCGATCGATGCCGACAAGTCGGGCGTTTTGCTGACCGGCCGCTGCGAGGGTTTTCTGGTCGGCCGCGACGATCTCGACATGGTGATCGACCGGCTCAAGGCCTATTCGCAGGCCGGCGCCGATTGCCTCTACGCACCCGGCATCAAGACCAGGGAACAGATCTCGGCCGTGGTGAAGGCCGTGCACCCAAAGCCGGTCAATCTCTTGATCGGGGCATCCGGCCTTTCGCTCAAGGAAGCCGAAGCGCTCGGCGTTCGCCGCATCAGCGTCGGCGGCTCGTTGGCGCGCACCGCATGGGCGGGCTTGATGCGCTCGGCGCGCGAAATGGCGGAGAAGGGCACGTTTATCGAGCTCGCCAGCGGCCATCCCGGCGGCGAGTTGAACAAGATGTTCAGTTGAGCCGGGCCTGCGCGAGACAAAGCCGCCGCAACAAAAAGCCCCGGACCGAGCCGGGGCTTTTCATCTAAGCTGTCAAACGATCAGTAGCGCGCCCGGACCGGCGGGTTGTCCCAGTGCCAGTTCACGCCGACGCGGACGAGATTGTCATTCAACGTCACCGCGCTGCGGTTGAAGGTGGGGCCCGCGTTGATCGTGGCGAATGGCTTGTTCTCCAGACCCACATACAGATATTCGATCTTGGCGGACCAGTCCGGCAGGAAAGCCCATTCAGCGCCGGCGCCGACGGTCCAACCCTCGCGGGTGTCGTCCGATATATCGACCAGTGCGCCCGTCGCCGTCGAAGTCAAGCCGGAGCGGGTGCCAGCGATGGCCCAGCCGCCGGTGACGTAGAACAATGCGGTGTTCGCGGCATAGCCGACCCGGCCGCGAATGGTGGAAAGCCATTCTTCCTTGGTGAAGCTGGAGAAGGCCGGGGTGCCGGCCGGTCCGTTATCGACCGAGCTGCCGCGCTGACCAACCCATGAGGCGTCGCCTTCGAGGCCGAACACCCATTGGCTGACCTGCCAGTTGACGCCGACGGTGACGCCGCCGAGGCCGCCATTGACGTCGAAGGTGTTGGTATCGTTGAGGCCGGTCGCCGCATCGACATGCCGGCTATTGCCCCAGGATCCGCCGCCTTCGAGACCGACGTAAATCCCGGTCCAGTCGTAGATCGGCGAAGCCACCGGCACCGGCTCCTTGACCCATGGACGCACGGGCATATCAGCAGCCGACGCCGCGCCGATGCCTGCAATCGCGCTGACCGCGATCGCGGCAATGGTGAATTTTGAACGCCCCATTATTATTGCTCCGAAATACCAGCCCAACATTCGGAATCTTTGTTCCCGCGACTGGTTGTATCGCGGCGTTTCATCCCCTTCACGTCAGGACTGCCCGCCCGACCATGAATTTCACGGATTGTTGCAGAAATACCGCAGCCTTTGGCGGTCCCCGCCGCAGGCTAGGACAAGTCTGCCACAGGCAACGGGAAGCCTGCCGCCGGGCATAAAAACGCAGCGGGTACCAAGGGTACCCGCTGCGCGGTCAGCTCGGATAGGCCGGCGGCTATTTCTTGTTCGGCGAATTGCTGGTCGCGGGATCGCCGGGGCGATTGGCATCCTGCCCGCTGGGAGCCACGGATGGCGGCTGCGGCCGTGCCGGGGCCGCGCCCGTGGTCATGTCCGGATTGGGATTGGCGTGCGGGGTCACGTCGCGCATGCCCGGAGGTGCCGTGGTCGGCGAGGTCTGCGCGGTGTTCTGCGGCGGCGGCGCGGGATTTGGCGCCGGCGTGGCCGGAGCGGCATTCTGCGCAGTCGAGGAGGTGCCGGCCTGATTGATCGAGGAGTTGTTCAAGCCATAAAACACGACGCCAAGCACGATGGCGATGCCGACGGCAAATATCGCGATTCGGCCGGAGCCGGCGGGGCCCTCGGCGAGTTCGGGGTCGGGCTGCAACTCATTGTCGAGCAGCTCCTGCCTGCGTAACTCGTCGGCGGCATCGGTCGGACGATAAGGATCTTCCGGAATGCGTTCGTTGGCCATGAATTGGTTCCTCCGTTAGCCCCTTGGACAATCGTCGTAACCCCTTCGCGGTTCCCGGATTCTCTTGATTTCCGGGCCGCGCCCGGCGTCCGTGGATAAATCCGGGGCCTGTTCAGTCGGGAACCCGCGACGTAAGTTTCCGGCGCCGACTTCCCGGGTTTCATGAGGTTGTCATGCGGAGCCTGCCGCCGAGCGATATCGTTCTGTATGCGCTATCGCTGGTGGCGCTGGCTGCGCAAGCGATGACGGCAGCGCTGGCCGCGGGGCGGCGCAGCATGGACTGGGTCGGCGTCTGCCTGCTCGGGTCCATTACCGCGCTCGGCGGCGGCACCATCCGCGACGTGCTGCTCGGGCACTATCCGCTGGTCTGGGTG
>DASZKX010000116.1:0-5912 GCA_035552735.1 Xanthobacteraceae bacterium | reverse complement strand
GGGAGAGCACCATGAGCGCGAATCTCAATCGTACGGCCGATCTCCACGTGCTGCTGGCGCTGGTCGCAGGCTCGGCCATCCGCTTCGAGCGCCCACAGGAGCCCGAGGTTTTGTTCTCCGACTGGGAAATTGCGCGCAAGTCCGCCGATGTGGACGCCCTGATCCTGGCATGGATCGCCAGTCATGTGCCGGGCTCGGCGCATCGCGGCCGCCTTCATTGAATCTCAGCCCGATAGTGCGGCCCGGAGAGCCGGCGGCGTCGAAGTACCGGATCGACCCGACCTGCTGATACTCCAGCACCCTCCGTAATCCGGCTGCGCTGGCGCTGGACCACAAGCTGGCGGCGGCGACCGCCCGGCATGGCACCATTCGGCAGAGCCCCCTCGGCCACCCGCCTCATCAACACCTGTCACACCCAAGTCACACCCGCGGCCTCGATTGACTTTTCCGTGACAAAACCGCAAATCCGTTGGGCCGGCTTGGATTGGGGTCCCCACAGGGCATGTTCAAGCGAATCCTGATCGCCAACCGCGGCGAGATCGCCTGCCGGATCATAAAGACCGCGCGGCGCATGGGTATCGAGACGGTCGCGGTTTATTCCGAGGCCGATCGTGATGCCGTCCATGTGGAGATGGCGGACCAGGCGGTCCTGATCGGCCCGCCCCCGGCCGCCGAGAGCTATCTTTCCATCGAGAAGATCCTCGCGGCCTGCAAGCAGAGCGGCGCGCAAGCCGTGCATCCCGGCTACGGCTTCCTGTCCGAGCGGGAGACCTTCGCCAAGGCCCTGGCCGAGGCCGGCATCGTCTTCATCGGCCCCAATGCCGGCGCGATCGCCGCCATGGGCGACAAGATCGCGGCCAAGAAAGCGGCGGCCCGGGCCAAGGTCTCGACCGTGCCGGGCCACCTCGGGATCATCGCGGACGAAACCGAGGCCGTGCAGATCGCCGATGACATTGGCTACCCGGTCATGATCAAGGCGTCCGCGGGTGGCGGCGGCAAGGGCATGCGCATCGCGCATAGCTCCGGGGAGGTGGCGGAGGGCTTTGCCCGCGCCCGCTCGGAGGCCAAGTCATCCTTCGGCGACGATCGGGTGTTCATCGAGAAATTCATCACCGATCCGCGCCATATCGAGATCCAGGTGCTCGGCGACAAGCACGGCAATGTCGTCTACCTGGGCGAGCGGGAGTGCTCGATCCAGCGGCGCAACCAGAAGGTGGCAGAGGAGGCGCCGAGCCCGCTCCTCGATGCCGCCACCCGCGCCGCGATGGGCGAGCAGGCGGTCGCGCTGGCGAAAGCCGTGGGCTACGATTCGGCCGGCACAGTCGAGTTCGTGGCCGGACAGGACAAGAGCTTCTATTTCCTGGAGATGAATACGCGGCTACAGGTCGAGCACCCGGTGACCGAACTCGTCACCGGCATCGATCTGGTCGAGCAGATGATCCGGGTCGCGGCCGGCGAGCAACTCGCCTTCAGGCAGAGCGACGTGAAGCTCACCGGCTGGGCGGTCGAGACCCGCATCTACGCCGAGGACCCCTACCGCAATTTCCTTCCCTCGATCGGGCGGCTCAAGCGCTACCGTCCGCCGCCGGAGACGCGCACGGGCGGCGTCACCGTGCGCAATGATACCGGCGTCACCGAGGGCAGCGAAATCTCGCTCTACTATGATCCGATGATCGCCAAGCTGGTGACCCATGCGCCAACCCGCACGGAGGCGATCACCGCACAGTCCGATGCGCTCGACGCCTTCACCATCGAGGGCATCCGTCACAACATTCCGTTTCTGTCGGCCCTGATGCAGCATCCGCGTTGGCGGGAGGGCCGGCTGTCGACCGGTTTTATCGCCGAGGAATTTCCCGGCGGCTTTCGTCCCATCGCACCGGACCCGGAAACCGCCAACGTCCTGGCCGCGGTGGCGGCGGCCATCGATCATGTTTTGGGCGAGCGCAAGCGCCGCATATCCGGCCAAGCTGCCGGCCGTGCCGTCAATCGCGAGCGGCGGCGCGCCGTGCGGCTTGGCGACAGGGAAATCTCGCTCGAGATCGTGCGTTCCGATGCCGGCGCGAGCCGAGATCCGGATTTGGAGGACAATGGCGCATCCGCGGCCGAGCCGCCGCTCGATGTGCTGGCGGTGGACGTCCTTGGCGGCGGTGAGGCGCGCCATGTGCTGGCCTCGAGCTGGCGGCCCGGAGATCCGGTCTGGCACGGCACGATCGACGGCGAAGCGATCCTGGTGCAGGTGCGGCCGGCCCTCAACGGTTTCGACTTGGCGCACCGGGGCGTCGAGGTGCGCGCCTATGTGTATACCGCGAGCGAGGCGGCGGCCGCCCGGCTGATGCCGCTGAAAAAGGCGGCGGACAGCGGCAAGGCCCTGCGCTGCCCAATGCCGGGCCTGGTCATCTCCATCGCGGTCACCGCGGGCCAAGAGGTCAAGGTGGGCGACACGCTGGCTGTCGTGGAAGCCATGAAGATGGAGAACGTGTTGCGCGCGGAACGCGACGGCGTGGTGAAGACCATCAAGGCCAAGCCCGGCGACAGCCTCGCGGTCGATGCCGTGATCATGGAGTTCACATAAGCCGCTTGGGCTTTCTTCCGAGGCGCCATTCTTCTGCGCCGTCAACTCTTCCTTGCCGCATGACGCTGCACTTCGCCTATGGATCGAACATGAGCCGCGCCCGGATGGGAGCGCGTTGCCCGGGCGCAAAGGCGCTCGGAACCGCGACGCTGCGGCACTGGCGCTTCATCATCGGGGCCGAGGGCCATGGCTCCATCGCGCCGCGGCCGGGTGCTCTGGTGCATGGCGTGCTGTGGTGGGTGGGGCCGCGCGAGCTTGCCGCCATCAATGCCTACGAGAACATCGATTCCGGCCTCTACATCCGCCGCGGTCTTTCGGTTCGCTTCGGAGCAAGCCTGCTCCCGGCGCTGGTCTATATCCTTCGCCGGACCGGCGAGGGCAGGGCGCGGCCGGGCTATGTTCATTTGGTGGTCGAGGCGGCACGCGATTGGAAGCTGCCTGAACCTTATGTGCACGCGCTCCAACGTTGGTCGCCATCGGGGTGGCGCGGCACGCGACCCAAGGACACCGGAGAGATCCGATGAACGCCGCCCACATCGTCCGCCGGCTCGTCATTCGCGGTCGCGTGCAGCGCGTGGGCTATCGGGCCTGGGCGGAGCATGCGGCGCTCCAACGCGGCCTCGAAGGGTGGGTACGCAATCGCATCGACGGCACGGTCGAGGCTGTGCTCACTGGTCCGGCGAGCGTGGTCGAGGGAATGATCGAGGCCTGCCGGCGCGGTCCGCCAGGCGCGCAGGTCGATGCCATCGATCAGCGCGACGGCGATCTCGCTGACGTGGCCTTGCGCCGCCGCGGCGAGATGTTCTCGGTTCTGCCCACGACGTAGGAGCCTTCAGGGCGCTGTCGCGCGGGGCGCTGTTGCGCCGGGCGCTGTCGCGCTAGGCGCGTCTGTCGTGCTCACGTCGTCGGCCCGAACAGCGGCTCGAATTCCCGCCGCAGCACCGCGTCGACCTCGGCCAGCGTGACCGGCAGGCCGAGATCCATGAGGCTGGTGACTCCGTAACGCGCGTCGGCGATGCCGCATGGCACGATGCCGGCGAAATGCGACAGATCGCAATCCACGTTGAGCGCGATGCCGTGCAGGCTGACCCAGCGCTTCACCCTGATACCGATGGCGGCGATCTTGTCCTCGTGGTCCGCCCCCTTGTCGGGGCGGCGCACCCAGACACCAATGCGATCGTCGCGCCGTTCGCCGGTGATGTTGAATGCCGCCAAGCTGCGGATGATCCATTCCTCCAGCGTGGCCACGAAGCGGCGGATGTCGGGGCCGCGACGCTTGAGGTCGAGCATCACATAGGCGACCCGCTGACCGGGCCCGTGGTAGGTGAATTGGCCCCCGCGTCCTGCCACGTGCACCGGAAAGCGATCGAGGATCAGATCGCCGGGCCGGGCGCTTGTTCCCGCGGTATAGAGCGGTGGGTGCTCGATGAGCCAGACCAACTCGGAGGCGGTGCCGTCCGCAATGGCGGTGGCGCGGTCGTTCATCACGGCGAGCGCGGTTTGATAGGGGACGAGCCCGACATCGACGCGCCATTCGGCCGCGGCCTGCCCACGGGCCGGCTGAACCCCGGGCGTCAAGCTCCCGCGTATGAGGGACAAACCCTAACCCGCCTGATCACGGCCGGCTCGATTGCGCCGGCTCGATTGTGTGTCGGTTCGATTGTATGCACCGGCCCAATATTAGCATTGCGCAGAAATCGTGTGCGAATAATGCAGCGGCGCTGGTTCGCGTGCCTGCAGGTCCGTCGGCGAACGCCGCCATCAGAGTGGATGAATTGGCGGCCCCGCCCGCTTCTCGCGCGAGCGATCGCACGCGTCTCGAAGGCTTGCGCCGGGCCAAACGCGAACGGACGCGGGAGAGCGGCGTCTCCCGCGTCGAATTCAAATGCATTTCCCTATGGGTCACTTCCCCGAGAGGGAAGGATCAGGCTGCCCCGCGTCGGGAACAGGAGGCGCGGCCGCGCATGCGCGCCGTTCGCTACGCGCGCGAATTCAGTGACACGCCCAAGGCGAGCGCCTTTTGGCGGGTGGCGCCGACAGTGCGCTTGAGGGCGCGGGCGATCTTCGGCGCCGGGGTCTTGTTGCGCGCCATCGTCTTCAATTCCTTCACGTCGCTCTTGGTCCACTCGCGTCGCTTTGCCTTCTTGGCCATGGTGCCTCTCTCCATTCGGTTCAAAGAACACTACGCTTAACACAATCTGTGCTGATGCAACACAAACAACGCTAATGATCGACTCAAGCAGTCGGAATCTTGCAGGAACTTCCAGGGGTGCCCTATAACCGCTTCGCGCGTATCAGATGATTGATTGTTGAGCCGGCCCCTCTTATGCAATGTCATGGGATCAATTGCAACCCGACATTCGCTCGACGTTCACCCGGCGCGCCGTGGTCGGCGTCGGTCGGTTCCGCCGGCCATGTTGTTGTTTGTTTTGAGCCGCCGCGCGCGCCCGAGGCCGCGGCGGTTCGAGCGCCGTCGCAAATATGGGCGCCGGTCGGCTTCCACCATCACGAAGGCCCGGACGACGTGGACTCGCGGCAGGCGACCAAGCTTGCGCATTTTGCGGAAATTTTATTCGCGGCCCGCGCACTAACGTCATGATTTGGCACCCAATCCGGGCTGCGTTGCGGATTTCGGTGAGGCTGGTCGCGCGCCGTGCCTTGCGGACTTGCGCAGCCGTGCGCGAGCGGCGCGCAGCGATGCCCGGGTGTCGCCGCACGCGGCGGCGTCCTCGAGCTGCGGCTGTGGGCCGTCGCCCGAGACCGGTGCGACATGCCCGATCGATGCCCGCCGATCCGAACCCGGTCCGCCGGCGTCGCGCATTAACCATCCGGTAACCAAACCGTGATGACACTCGCGGCGTCGCACCAGCAGATTAGGGACAATACATTGGCCACGCTCGAAAAGGTTTCGGTCGAAATCCAGGTCGTGCTCGGGACCACCACCATGCCGGTGCACCAGGTGCTGCGGCTCGGCCGTGGCGCCATCATCGAGCTGGAGGCCTCCGAGGACGACGAGGTCGAGATCCTGGCCAACAATTTCCCTGTCGCGAGAGGGACGGTGGTGGTCAGCGGCAACCGCATCGCGGTCGAGGTCAAGGAGCTGCTGCCGCGGCTCGCCGACGTCCGCTGAGGCGGCCGGCGGAACCCCCGATCGATCGGTTGAACGGGCACTTGTCCCTGGGGAACCGATTTGTTACATCGAGCCGCTTCAACGCCGGACCGCACGGCCGGCGCTAACCTCATCTGCGGTCGTGGCGGAATTGGTAGACGCACTAGCTTGAGGTGCTAGCGGGGCAACCCGTGGAGGTTCGAGTCCTCTCGACCGCACCAGAACTCCTGA
>DASZKX010000115.1:0-6281 GCA_035552735.1 Xanthobacteraceae bacterium | reverse complement strand
CGCCCATTCGACCGGCTGGCCGCTGCCGTCGAGCGCGAGCGCGCCGCCGGGCTCGCGCGTGATCGCCACCACCCGGCGATAGATCTGCGGCGCGAACGGGCGGTTGACCTCGAGCTCGGCTTCGCAGGCGGCCTTGCGCTTTTCGAGCGTGGAGAAATCGAGAAACGGAAACCTGACCGCCCGCTTGATCTTGAGGGCGCGCGTGCCGGCCAGAAAGACCGAGGCCGCGTGGGTGTCGATGCGCTTGACCGCGTGCCCGCCATTCTTGCCATTGGCCAGATAGGTCGCAGGATCGGCGAGCAGCGCCATGACCGGTTCTTGCGTCTCTGGCTCGCGGTTCATGGCACCTTCCGGTTCGCCGAATGCGCAACGCGGGCGCCGGCAAGGGTCGCAGTCTTGCACCCTTTTCGGGGCGCTTGCATCGTTCGCATCGGCTCGCAAGCCTCTCACAAGCCTATTGACCAAAGCGGGTGAAGCCGAAAGATGGCGCCGCGGTCGCACCCTTTCGGGTGGGCCACCCAACACCAGGGAAATCCCATGCGCCCCAATGACGGCACCAGAACCGCCGCCCAAGTGCTGATCGACCAGCTCGTGCTGCACGGCGTGCGCCACGTCTTTTGCGTGCCGGGCGAGAGCTACATCGCGGCACTCGACGCCATGCATGACGCTCCGATCGCGGTGACGATCTGCCGGCAGGAAGGCGGCGCCGCCATGATGGCGGAGGCGGTCGGCAAGGCGACGGGCGCGCCCGGCATCTGCTTCGTCACCCGCGGTCCCGGCGCCACCAATGCGGCGGCCGGACTGCATGTGGCGCGCCAGGATTCGACCCCGATGATCCTGTTCGTCGGCCAGATCGCGCGCGACATGCGCGAGCGCGAGGCCTTCCAGGAGCTCGATTACCGCGCGGTATTCGGGACCATCGCCAAATGGGCGACCGAGATCGACGACCCGGCCCGCATCCCTGAGCTCATCTCGCGCGCCTTCTACGTCGCGACCAGCGGCCGGCCCGGCCCGGTGGTCATCGCGCTGCCCGAGGACATGCTTGTTGAGCAGGTCACGGTCGCCGACGCGCCGGCCTTTGCGCCGGTGGAGACCTGGCCCGGCCAGGCCGACATGAGTCGGCTGCAGAAGCTCATCTGGGCGGCCGTCCGGCCGATCGTGCTGGCCGGCGGCAGCCGCTGGTCGGAGCCGGCCGGCGCGGCGTTGCAACGATTCGCCGAGCGCTTCGCGCTGCCGGTCGCGACCACGTTTCGGCGCGCCCATGTGATCGACGCGCTGCATCCGTGCTATGCGGGTGACCTCGGCATCGGTCCCAATCCTAAGCTCCTGGCGCGCGTCAAGACGGCCGACCTAGTCGTGCTGATCGGCGGCCGCATGGGCGAATTGCCCTCGCAGCGCTACACGCTGTTCGACATACCGGCTCCGCAGCAGACTTTCGTGCACGTGCATCCGGGCGCCGATGAGCTCGGCCGGGTCTACCGGCCGCATCTCGCCGTGCATGCGGCGCCGACCGCATTCGCGGCGTCGCTCGAAGCCTTGCAGCCGCCCAACCAGATCCCGTGGGCCGCGGCGACCAAGACGGCCCATGCGGAATTCCTGGCCTGGACCGAGCAGCCGACCGCGGTGCCGGGTCCCGTCAATATGGGCGAGATCGTCACGGGTCTGCGGGCGAGCCTCCCGGTCGACGCCTTCATCTGCAACGGGGCGGGCAACTTCTCCATCTGGGTGCATCGCTACTACCGCTACCGGCGCTTCGGCACCCAGATCGCGCCCATCTCGGGCTCCATGGGCTACGGGGTGCCGTCCGCGGTGGCGATGAAACGGCTGCATCCGCAGCGCACCGTCATTGCGTTCGCGGGTGACGGCGATTTCCTGATGACCGGACAGGAATTCGCGACCGCCGTGCAATACGGCCTGCCCATCATCGTGCTGGTGGTCGACAACGGCATGTACGGTACCATCCGGATGCATCAGGAGCGCGACTATCCGGGCCGGGTGGTCGGGACGCAGCTGCAGAACCCGGATTTCGCCGCCTATGCGCGCGCATTCGGCGGGTTCGGGGCGACCGTGGAGCGCACCGCCGATTTCGCCGAGGCCTTTGCGGCCGCGCAGCGCTCCGGCAAACCGGCGCTCCTGCATATCAAGATCGATCCGGAGGCCATCACCCCCACCACGACACTCGGGGCGATCCGGGCGAAGGCCTTGAGCGAGCACCACGGCTGACGCTTCTCTTCCCCGCAAGCGCTACGACATGCACACATCTTTTTCGTGGATTACGCGCGTCCTCGACGCGCTGTGGGGCCGGGGCGACAGAGATGCGTGCATGCACCAGCCGCTTGCCTTTCGTCCCGCCATGAATCAAAATTCATTTTTTGAAGAATCGCGGCCCGCGCATGCCTTATCGCCGCACCGAGAATGTCAGCCGCAAGCTCGCGGCGCGCCATGGCGCCATCATGGGGGCGGCCCGGGCGCTCGCGGCCGAGAGCGGCATGCGGGCCGTGCAGATCGCCGCCGTGGCGGAGCGTGCCGGCATCGCGGCCGGTACGGTCTACCGTTACTTTCCGGCCAAGACCGATCTGGTCACCGCCCTGGTGGCGGCCCAATCCGCGGCTGAGATTGCCGCCCTCAACCGCGCCGCGGACGCGGCGCCGGGACCGCTTTCGGCACTGGCGGCGGCGATCGTGACCTTTGCGGCGCGCGCCCTGGCGAGCCCGCGGCTCGCGTTCGCGATGATCGCCGAACCGGTCGAGCCCGAGCTCGATGCCGCCCGCCTGGACTATCGCGGCGCGCTTGCCGGCGCCTTCGAGACCCGCATCCGCAGCGCGCTCGAGCGCAATCTTCTGCCCGGCCAGGATGCGGGCGTTGCGGCGGCGGCGTTGGTCGGGGCCTTGATCGAGGGATTGATCGGTCCGCTGGCGCCGGGGCCGACCGATGATCCGGTCAAGTACCGGGCGCAGGTGCAGACCCTCACGCTGTTCGGCTTGCGCGGCCTCGGCGTCATCGACGCCCGCGCCCGCGGCCTCGTGGTGCAGACCGCGCTGCCGCCCGCGGCTTAGTTAGCCCAGCCTCGCCAAGCGGCGCAACAAAGCGATTGCGCCCTACGGTCTAACCTAATGCGACATCAGCACCGGGATCGCCGACGACGTCAAGATCGTGCGGGTGACGCCGCCGAGGATGAATTCCCGCAGCCGGGAATGCCCGTAGCCGCCCATCACCATGAAATCGGCGCCGGTCTCGGCGATCTGCGCGCGGATCGCCGAGGGCACGTCCGCGTTGCCGGCGGACACGCGCTTGAGCTCGACCTTAAGGCCGTGGCGCGCCAGGTGCCGGGCCATATTGGTGCCCACCAATTCGCTGCCTTTGCCGCGCTCGCCGCTGACCGCCACGATATCGATGGCCTTGGCGCGCCGCAGGAACGGAAGGGCATCCGCAATGGCGCGCGTGGCCGGACGGCTGCCGTCCCAGCACACCAGTGCGCGCTCGAGCGTGACGGGCCGGGTTTGCACATAGGGCACGACCACCACCGGCCGTCCGGATTCGAACAGCGCGCCTTCGATCAAGAGCTCCTCCGAGGCGCCCTCCTTGGGGCGGGCCTGCCCGACCACCGCGAGATCGAATCGCCGCGCGATGCGTCCGAACAGATCGGCGGCGCCCGCCACGCTGGCGTCGAGGATGCGCACCTCGGACGAAACCCCGGCTTGCGTGGCGGCCGCCTCGAACCGGCTGGTCGCCGCCTTCGCGGTCTTGGTGTTCTCCTCGCGCTGGGCTTCGATCAGGTCGGTCGGGATGCCGCCCATCACGCTGCCCGGGATCACCGGCTCATAGATGAACCCGACGCCCGCGATGTGGGCACCAAACAGCTGGGCCAGCGAGATCGCATAATCGGCCGCGAATTCCTGCGGGGCGGCGCCGGTCAGGTTGACCACGATGTCCTTGACCATGGCTTGAAGCTCCTCACCCCGCCGAGAGCATTGCGGCCCGTCGACCGAAACCGATCGCGGGCCGCGCCGGCGCAAATATCTTGCGCCCGACTATTTCTTCGAGCCGTCTTCCTTGAACTGGCCGAGATAGGACCACAGGTTGCCGATCTCCTGGTCGTCCTTGATGCCGCTGAACGCCATGCGGGTGCCGGGGGCCATGGCGCTCGGATTGCTGACCCATTGCTTGAACAGCGCCGCATTCCAGGTGAGCCCGAGGCCTTTGGCGGCATCAGAGTAGTTGAAGCCAGGGTAAGCGGCCGATTTGCGACCATCAATCCCGTTGAGCGGGGGTCCGAGCTTGATCTTGGCGTCCGGCCCCACATCGTGGCAGGGGCGGCACTTGTTGAACGACTGCTCGCCGGCGGCGGCATCCTGCGCGAGCGCGGCCCCCGTCGATGCGGCAACGAGTAGCCCAGCAAAAACCCACGTCCTCATCAATCTCTCCTCTCGTTCCTCTTGTTTTGATGTCGTTCCGACGGCCCGATGTTCGCCGCAGGGCGGACCTCCACGGTGCCGGAATGGCGCTCCGCGCTGCAAGTGTCAACGCCGCAAGTGTCGATGGCAGGACACATCGGGTGATTCCCCCCGGCGGCCCTGGCCGCCCGGATTTTTGCACGGAATGAGTATGGCACGCCGTTTCCCGCTATAAACAGCGGCGGCGAGGAATGCAAAGGCGCGCGCCGGCCGGCAGCGGGGGCGCGGCGGCCACCCGCAACCCGGGCATGCGCCCCAGGGACGAT
This sequence comes from Xanthobacteraceae bacterium, assembly GCA_035552735.1. GTDB lineage: Bacteria > Pseudomonadota > Alphaproteobacteria > Rhizobiales > Xanthobacteraceae > VAZQ01. The sequence goes on along the minus strand of DASZKX010000115.1, from coordinate 1,561 downwards.
CGAGGGACAGCTCCGATGACGGTCAAGATGCCGGCCCCCGACCAGACCCTGCTCGACCGCCGCGATCGCGTCGTGCGGGCGCTGCGCGCCATTGTTCCGGGCGAAGGCGTGATCGCCACCGAATACGAGATGCGTCCTTACGAGTCCGATGCGCTGACCGCCTATCGCCAGCTGCCCCTGGTGGTGGTGCTGCCCGGCACCGTCGACCAGGTCTGCGGCGTGCTGAAATTCTGCCACCAGGAAGGCATCTGCGTGGTGCCGCGCGGAGCCGGCACCTCGCTGTCCGGCGGCGCGCTGCCGGCCGCCGATGGCGTCCTCCTCGGCATGGCCAAGTTCAACCGCATCCGGGAGATCGACCTGGAAAATCGGGTGGTGGTGGCGGAGCCCGGGGTGACCAATCTGGCCATCACGCAGGCGGTCGAAGACGCCGGATTCCACTATGCGCCCGACCCGTCCTCGCAGATTGCCTGCACGATCGGCGGCAATGTGGCGGAGAATTCCGGCGGCGTGCATTGCCTCAAATACGGGGTCACCAGCAACAACGTGCTGGGCCTGGAAATGGTGCTGATCACCGGCGAGCGCGTGCGCATCGGCGGCCGGCACCTCGACAGCGGCGGCTATGATCTGCTCGGCGTCATGACGGGCTCGGAGGGATTGCTCGGCGTCGTCACCGAGGTGACGGTGCGCATCCTGCGCAAGCCGGAATGCGCGCGCGCGGCGCTGATCGGCTTTTCGGCCTCCGAGGATGCCGGCGATTGCGTTGCGAGAATCATCGGAGCCGGCATCATACCGGGCGGCATGGAGATGATGGATCGGCCGGCGATCCACGCGGTGGAGCAATTCGTCCATGCCGGCTATCCGCTCGACGTCGAGGCGCTGCTGATCGTCGAGCTCGACGGCGCGCAGGCCGAGGTCGGCCATCTGTTGCCGCGCATCGAGGCGATCGCCGCGGAATGCCGCGCGGTGACCTGCCGGGTCTCCGGCTCGGAGCAGGAGCGGCTCCTGTTCTGGGCCGGCCGCAAGGCGGCGTTCCCGGCGGTCGGGCGCATCTCGCCGGACTATTACTGCATGGACGGCACGATCCCGCGGGGCAAGCTGCCGTTCGTGCTTCGGCGCATGCGCGAGATGGCGAAGACCCATCGGCTCGCGGTCGCCAACGTGTTCCATGCCGGCGACGGCAATCTGCATCCGCTCATCCTCTACGACGCCAATGAGCCGGGCGAGCTCGAGCGCGCCGAGGCTTTCGGGGCCGACATCCTGCGCCTGTGCGTCGAGGTCGGAGGCGTGCTGACCGGCGAGCACGGGGTCGGGGTCGAGAAGCGCGATCTGATGCCGGCCATGTTCTCGGAGACCGATCTGGCCCAGCAGCAACGCCTCAAATGCGCGTTCGACGAGCGCGGCCTGCTCAATCCCGGCAAGATGTTTCCGACCCTGCACCGCTGCGCCGAGCTCGGCCGCATGCATGTGCGGGCCGGCAAGTTGCCGTTTCCGGATTTGCCGCGGTTTTGATTGGCCGATGACCGAAACCCTCAAAGCGCGCGACGCCAGGGACGTCGAGAAC
>DASZKX010000114.1:0-1687 GCA_035552735.1 Xanthobacteraceae bacterium | reverse complement strand
AATTGTCGCCCCGCATGTTTGCCGCTACCATTGGGCTCCCGGAAGTGACACCGAAGAGGGCCCAATGAAGTCCCTGAAATTCCTCGGCATCATCGGTTTGCTGGCGATCCTCGGCGCCATCTTCGCGGCGGCCTTTTTCTTCGGCGGCTTCTTCAATGTGGCGGCGAGCCATCCGGACCCCGATCCGGTCAACTGGGTGCTCGAGCACGTGCGCGCCGCATCGATCGCGCGCCACGCGACCGACCAGCCGACCGGATCGCTCAATGATCCCGCCGTGATACAGGCCGGGGCGAAGAACTTCTCGCAGCGCGGCTGCGTGAATTGCCACGGCGGGCCGGGCGTGGACTGGGCCAAATTCTCCGAAGGGCTCAATCCCGGTCCGCCCGACCTCAAGGACGTGGTCGGCGACATGCTGCCGCAGGAGCTGTTCTGGGTGATCAAGAACGGCATCAAGATGACCGGCATGCCGAGCTTCGGCGCCAGCGACCCACCGGTGCCCGACCCGGATATCTGGTCCATGGTGGCATTCCTCAAGAAGCTGCCGGCGGTGTCGGAGGATGACTACAAGGCCTGGACCGCGGCGGCGCCTGCCGCCAAGCCGTGAGCCGATGAGGGGTTTTCTGGGTGGGCACTGAGCTTCACTCGCCAGCAAACATGACCGAGGTCGGATATATCCGACCTCGGTTGGGAGGAGGAGTGAAGGGCCACGCGTCCCTAACACCCGTTGGGACCCACGGAATCTAGTCGGTTCGCAATTTTTTCGATCATGCTTTAGAACGGGCGCTACGCTCGGAAATCCCCCACCGGACAGAAACGCAAAAATGAAGGTTGGACTCTTCGATCATGTCGAGCGCTGCGATCGTCCGCTCGCGACCCAGTTCGACGAACGGCTCGAGTTTGCCGTCGCCGCCGAGGCGGCCGGCATCTATTGCCTGCATGTGGCGGAGCATCATGGCACGCCGCTCAACATGGTGCCGGTGCCGGGCGTCTATCTGGGCGCGCTGGCGCGCGCGACCTCGCGCATGCGGCTGGGGCCGCTGGTCTATCTGCTGCCGCTCTATTCGCCGCTGCGCCTGATCGAGGAAATCTGCATGCTCGATCACCTGAGCCATGGCCGGCTCGAGGTCGGGGTGGGACGCGGGGTCTCGCCGTTCGAGCTCAACTTCCACAAGGTCGCGCATGATCAGTCGCGCGAGATCTTCATGGATGCGTTCGCCTGCATCAGCGCTGGCTTGACCGGCGAGACGTTGAACCATGTGGGCCCGCATTTCACCTATTCGAACGTGCCCATGGCGCTGCGGCCGCTGCAGCAGCCGCATCCGCCGTTCTGGTACGGGTCCTCGAACCCGATCGGCGCCGTCTGGTCGGGCGAGCGCGGCATGCATTTCGCCGCCAATGGGCCGACCGTGCTCGCCAAGGGCAACATCGCGGCCTATCGCGAGGCGCTCCGCACGGGCTCAGGCCCCGCCGTACCCAAGCCCGAGTTCAAGGGCGGCACCGCGATCGGGCTTCTGCGCCATATCGTGGTGGCCGAGACCGACGCGGAGGCGCGGCGCATCGCCAAGCCCGCCATCGAGCACCACTCCGCGAGCCTCAACTATCTGCGCAAGACGCAGTCCCTGAGCGTGCCCGATCCGCGCTTGAACATCCATCGCGGGACGACATTCGAGGAATGGGAGCAGGAAGG
>DASZKX010000113.1:0-6875 GCA_035552735.1 Xanthobacteraceae bacterium | reverse complement strand
GCCCTACTTGCCGCGCTTCATGGCCGGCGGCCCCGGCAACCCGCTCGGCGCCCGCGCCATGTATCTGGGCGGCTCGGTCTATCGCATCCACGGCACCAACGATCCCTCGACCATCGGCCACCGCGTCTCCTCAGGCTGCATCCGGCTCACCAACGAGGACGTCAGCGACCTCTATGGCCGCGTCAATGTCGGCACCAAGGTGGTGGTTCTGCCGATGGCCCAGCGCAGCGCTTCGGTCGGCAGCGGGATCTACTGAGCGCCTGCTTCGGTCCAACCAACAATTCACATGTCATCGCCGGGCTTGTCCCGGCGATCCCGTTTATGGGGGCGCTGCAGTGCTCTGACAATCGGGGTCACCCCGGACACGGCGCTTCGCGCCAGCCCGATGATGACAGCAGAGTATGCTTCAACTCACCCGGATCAGCGGCCAGAAGTCACCAAATGACGGCCGCGCCGGCAGCCCATTGAGAACGGCCAGGATTTTGGTCGCCACATCGGTCTTCACCGACTGCGCGGCGCAATCGCGGAATTTGTTCTCGATCTGCGCCTGCGTCATCGGATTCTGAATCGATCCGGTCTGATAATCGACGCGTTGCTCGAAAGTCTGACCGTCCGACAGTGTCACTTTCAGGATGGCGGGGCTCTCGCGGGTGCCGGGCCCCAGGGCCGGATCGACGCTGGCCGACACGGTCTTGGCCACCGCCTTCACGGTCTCGTCCTTGATCGCCTCCTCGGTGAAGGCCGAGATCATCGGAGCGCCGTGCACCAGCGAATAGGCCACCATGTAGGCGAGGCTGAACTTGGCGTTCTCCACCGACTGCGGATACTGGATGCCGGCGCGCTGGCCGGCATTGCGGGTGACCGAACAGTGGATGCTGGTGATGTCGGAGAGCCGCGAAGCCAGTCGCTCGCGCAACGCCAGCGCGGCCTCGATCGCGGTATGCGCGAGCCCGCCGCATGGATAGGCCTTGAGATCGTACCCCATGGCGACGAGATCGTAGCGATGGCCCAGGTCCTTGAACGGCTCGGTGGAGACTTCGAGACCGCGGCCGAAATCCTCGAAGTAGCCGGAATGGCCCTCGAGCGCGTTCGGATTGGAGGTAAAGCCGCGCGCGCCCAGCAATGCCGCCATCACACCGTCGCGGGCCGCGTGGCCGGAATGCAGCGGCTTGGTCATGCTGCCGAAGTTGACGCTCAGCCCGCTCGCCATCGAGGCCGAGATGCCGATGATGTCGGGAATCCGCTCGACCGGGACCTTCAACAATCGGGCGCAGGCGGCGGCCGCCGCGATCACCCCGATGGTGCCGACCGTGTGCCATCCGCCGACGCTGGACGCCAGGAAGTTCGAGCGTCCGACCCGCGCCGCCACCTCGTAGCCGATGATGGTCGCCGCCATCGCCTCGGCGGGCGTCGCGCCGGTGACCTCCGCCACCGGCAGCACCGCCGGAATGACCGCGGAAGCGGCCTGTCCGGCCACGTAGGTCAAGTCGTAATCCATGGCATGCGCCGCCACCCCGTTGGCGAGCGCGGCCAGTTGCGGTGAGGCCCGCAACGACTGGCCCACGATGGAAGCCGCCGGCGCACTGCCTTCGAGCCGCACCATGTCGCATAGAATGGTGGAGACCTCCTGGCGGCAGCCCGCCAGCATCACCCCCACCGTATCCGTGAAGGCGACCCGGGCGCGGTCGATCGCGACCGCCGGCGCATCCTTGAGCTCGAATCCCACCACGAAGTCGGCGACGACCTGGCCCAGGCGCTTGCCTGCGACGGCGGCGGCCGGCTTGGGCTCGCTCGGCTTGGGCTCGCTCGCTTTGGGGGCTTCTCCAGCCGCGCCCTGCTGCGCGAGCGCCGGCAGCGCCATGAGGGTCGATGCGCCGGCGCCGAGAAACAGTCTTCGATCGATCGATTGCGTGGGGTCGTCCATAGCGCAACTCCTCGTAAGCCCTGTGGCTTCACAGATTTGATTTGTTTGTTGACGCGAACAAGATCGTCAGTGGCCCCTATGCCACCGCTTCCTCCACGTCGAGCGGTGCCACCAGCGGAACGCCCGCGAGCTGCACGCCGCGGCCGGCGCGGCCTTGCCGCTGCGCTTGCGGGATCGGCCGGCTCGCCGGATCCGACAGCCACAGGCGCAGTAAATGGCGCTTGCGCGCCGGCTCCGGCCAATCCTCGTATTCGCGGCGCGTATGCAGCATCACGAAATTGTTGAGGAACTGGATGTCGCCCGGCGTGAAGTCGATATCGAGGGCGCATTCCGCCACGGTCGCACGGTAGAGAGCGACCGCCTCCTTCTGGGCGTCGGTGAATTTCGGCACGCCCGGCAGCTTCTGCGCCTTGTCGACCACGGCGCTGGCGCCGGTCGCGCTGAAATAACCGTCCGTGAACGAGAAGATCGGCTGCTTGAAGAACGGTGCCTCGCCCGGATTCATCTCGCCGCTGCGCGACCGGTAGAAATCCTCGGTCAATACCATGGCGAGATCGGGCCGTCGCGCGAGGATGCGGTTGTAGACCGTGACCGAGCTCGCCACCCGGCTGGCGCCACCGCGCTTCGAGGATTGCAGGCACAAGAGGCCCACGTAATCGCAGGCGTCGGCATGGAAGAACATCTCGGCCCGGGTCGTGTAGCCGCGGGTGTGCGGATCGGCGTAATCGCCGCCGAGGTCCTTCACATGGCCGAGCACGTGACCCTGCTTGTTCTGCGACATGGTCTTGCCCATATAGGCGCCGAGCCCGATATAGGCGATCGCGGTCTCCTCCCGGTCGAACCGCTCGATCGGAAAGTTCTGCAGCATCACGATGCCGCGGCCGTCCATCAGCTCGCGCCGCACATCGGCGAGGACGTCGGCAAATCCGCCCAAGGGAAAGTTATCCCGCGCCACCTCCACGACGGGGACGCCCTGGCGACGAACCGCCGCGATCCCGGCGGCGAGCTCGTCGGCCTCGCGGTCGCTGATGCGGTAGCTCCAAGCCGCGACGTCGTGCAGATCTTCCGCCGTCCAGCCCGCCGGATCGACCACCGGCTCCATCGGCTTGGCGGTGCCGCGTTTGCTCGCATGAAAGCTGCGGAAATCCTTCGTGCCCATCTCCTCGCCTTTCCTTGTTCTTCCCGGTTTATCGAATTTTTATTTCGGATGAATTCATTCTACACCTATCCGGTCGCCATGTGGCCGGGCGTGGCGGATTATTCCAGCACGTCCCTGACCTTGCGGGCCAGCTCCGGCGGCGCCGCATAGATCTTGTTGATGATCGCGTCCGCCTCCTCGCCGGGCACCGGATCGAGGGCCAAGGATTGCGCCTGCGCCTCGGTCCGGAAGGCCGGGTCGTCGAGCGCGGCCCGGAAGGCCGTGCGCAACACGCTCACCCGCTGCGGCGGGACGGACTTGGCGACGATGAAAGGCCTGCCCAATTCGGCCGAGGCATCGAGCACGTCGAGCAGATCCTTTTGCTCGGCGGTGGTCGCCAAGTCTTCGACGAAAGGCACGCTCGGCGGCATGTCGGCGGGACGTGCGGGTGAAAAGCGCACCAGCGGATTGATCTTGTCGTGCAGGATCCAATCCTGCGGCATCGCGCTCCAGGAGCCGCAATTGCCTTCAAGCTCGCCGCGCTCGAGCGCGAGCCGCTGCTCGTTGCTGCCCGGATAGCCCGCGATCTGCCGCACCGGCGCATTGAAGACCTTGCGCAGGATGGCGCCGTTCACATAGGCGTTGGAGCCCTTGGCGGTGGTGCCGATCAGGAACTCCTTGCGCTTCATCATGTCGTCCCAGGTCCGGATGCCGGTGGCTCCCCAGGCGTAGCAGATGCGGATGTCGCGCAGCATGCTGCCGATCCACTGGTAGTCCGAGAACCTGATCTTGAAGAGCGCCGGCGCGGCGAAGGATTCGGTGATGAGGCCCGGATCGAAGGTGGTGATGACGGTGCCGTCCTTGGGCGCGTTGGCGTCGAGGTAGCGCACCGCCGTCAGGCTCGCGGCGCCCGGCATGTTGTGCACCAGCACGGCTGGATTGCCTGGGATCCGGCTGCCGAGATGCCGAGCCAGCGCCCGGGCGTATTGGTCGTAGCCGCCGCCGGTCGAATAGCCGACCACGAGCGTGACGGTCTTGCCTTTGAAGAATTCGTCCTCGGCGGCAACCACATGTTGCGGCAGCGGACAAATCACTAGTGCGAGAGCTGTCCGAATCGCCCACTTCGGGGTGGCGCCCATTCGGCCTTCCTCTTATTTCTCGTGTTGGATAGCTATAGAATGGCCGGTGTCACCGGGTCAAACCGTGACGACCGCGCCGATCCGGCGCGTCATCATCCGGCCGCGCCATTTGCGATACTTGATGCTTGGTTCCCGATTCACAATGCACGATTGACGACCCACGATTCACGATTCACGGTCCACGATTCACGATATTCGGCGGCTCGCCGTCACACCCTTGGGAGGACGACATGATCGCGTTTTCGGCCGGCGGGCGTGCATTCTCGTGCTCTTCCCTGTCGTTCACGGTGGCGGGTTTGCTTTGCTGCGTGCCGCAGTCGCATGCGCAGAGCATGGATGAGCTCTACGAGAAGGCCAAGCTGGAGAAATCAGTGGCGCTGGTCGCCGCCGGCCCCTCCGAGCCCTACGAGCATTGGATCAGGGAGTTCCAGCAGCTCTACCCCGGCGTGACGGTCTCCTTCACGGGCGGCTTGAGCAACGGCCTCAACCGGAGAATCGACCAGCAGATCGCCGACAAGAAGATGGAATCCGATATCGCGATCTTCCAGACGATCGGGGATTTCGTCCGCTGGAAGCGCGAGGGCGCGCTGCTGATGTTCCGGCCGCAGGGCTCCGAGGCGATCGATCCGGCCTTCCGGGACGAGGACGGCGCCTTCACCTCCGTCAGCGTCAACATGGTTTCCTACGCCTACAACACGCAGCTGGTCGCGCCTTCAGACGTGCCCAGATCGGCGCTCGATTTTCTCAAGCCTGTGTTCCAGGGGAAGCTTGTCACCACCGATCCGAGCGAGGACGATGCCGGCCTCATCGCCTACAAAGGCATCGTCGAGAAATACGGTTGGGGCTACCTCGACAAATACATGGACCAGAAGCCGACCTTCGTGAACACCGGTCACGCCAATGTATCGAACGCCGTGGCGGCCGGCGTGATGCTCGCCACGTTCGATTCCACATCGACGACGCCGCGGCTCAAGCACGACGGCAAGCCGATCGAGGCCGTGCTCTCGCAGGTCGACAATATACCGGTGTACCTGGTGGCGGCGGCGATCTTCAAGGACGCGCCGCATCCCAGCGGGGCCAAGCTGTTTCTCGACTGGTACCTGGCGAAGGAGCAGCAGAGCCGCACCGGCACCTTCTCGGCCCGCGCGGACGTGTCCCCACCGGAAGGTTTCCGGCCGCTCGCCTCCTACAAGATCGACAGCAGCTACCGGCAAATGCTGTCGGACGAGAGCAAGCTCTCGGATCTCAGGAAGAGGCTCGCCGGCTACATCCACCGGTGAGAATGCTCCGCTTGTCCCGGGCTTGACCCGGGATCGTTCCAAACTCCGAATTTGGAACGATCCCGGCTCAAGGCCGGGAAAAGCAGGGACGACGCAGCTGAGGGCTACGAAGATAAAGTCAGTACAAATACGCAGTGAGAGGCAGCAAAGAGCCTCTGCTCACTTCCCCGCCAGATAGAAATAGCCGACCCGGTCGTTGGCGGGCGAGCCGAACCAGAAGCGGCCTTTGGCGTCGAGGAAGAAATCCCGCATCGTATTCTCGGCATGCGGGAACGGAAATTCCGTGACCTCGCCGGTCTTGGGATCGAGCCGGCCGATCAGGTCCATCCACTCGGACGAATACCAGACCTTGCGGTCGCCATCGATGCCGAGCGCGTAAGGCGTCGGCTTCTCGCCCGGCAGCTGGAACTCCTTGAAGCGCTCGGTCTTCGGATCGAACTGGCCGATCTTGCCGCCCTGGAATTCGGCGAACCAGACCGTGCCGTCGGGATCGACCTTGATGCGGCGCGGGAATCCGGTCGCGGTCGGGGGCTGATACTTGGTGACCTGCAGGGTCTTGGCATCGACCTTGCCGATCCGTCCGTCACGCCGCAATTCGGCGAACCAGATGTTGCCGCCCTGGTCCACCGAGATGCCGTAGGCATTGGGCACGTCCGCGATATGGGTGAAGGTCTCGGTCTTGGGATCGAAGCGGGTCAGGCCCCCGGTCGACCACACCTCGCCGTCGGCGCCGATCCCGACCGTGTGCTTGCCCCAGTCGTCCTGATACTCGGTGATCTTTTGGGTCTTGGGATCCCATTTGCCGAGCTTGTTGGAGCCCTGCTCGGTGAGCCAGACGTTGCCATCGGGCCCTGGTACCGCGGAGTGAACCGCGGCAGTGCCCTGGTTGGGCACCGGGTATTCGGTGACCACGCCGCTGACCGGATTAAGCTCGCCGATCTTGTTGGCCCGCCCGTAATAAGGAATCCAGAAGTTGCCGTCCTTGTCCGGATAGGCGCTCCAGGGCATCCGGCTGGGGCCCGGCATCTCGTATTCCACATAGACGATCTTGAGCGCCTCATCGCTGAAATTGTGCACCGTCTCCTTGTATTCCGGCAGCGAAGCCGGCGAGCTCGGCAGCGTGGAGTCCTCGCCGAACACATCGTTGAGATAGGAGGCGATCTCGTCGGCCTTCTGGTCGTTGAATTGCAGCTGCGGGCGATTGATGAAGAAGCCCATGGCTTCGCGCATATAGGCGACGCGATCGCGCCAGCCGTCGGCATCCCGCTTGACCGATGCCATGCGGGTCTCGAATCCGTGGCAGGCTGTGCAATGGGTGAAGAACAGCTCCTTGCCGTGCGCCTCCGGCAGCAGCCGGAAGCCCTGGTAAAGGGAGATGTCGCTCCAGCGCACCA
>DASZKX010000112.1:0-13607 GCA_035552735.1 Xanthobacteraceae bacterium | reverse complement strand
TCTTGGCACTGACGATCACCCCTTCCATCGCGCCTTCTTCGGCCGAGGTGACCTGTCCGGAAAGCACCGCGGCGCCCTGGGCCCGGGCCGCCGGCGGGGCGACCACGAAGGTGAACAGGCCGGTGATCATGGCGGCCACGGCGGCCGTCGTCGTTGGAGAAGATCTGAGCATGAAAGTCTCCCGTTTGGCTGTTCGGTCGGGCCTTGCGTCTGGCCGTGCGTCTGACTGTACGTTTGGCTTTACGATCGGGTCGGCGGCCAGCCGCGCGAGCGGTCTTGCGGTCGGGCCGTTCCCGCCCGGTTGATCGGCTGGCGCGGCGAGATGTTGCGGCGAGCGTAGGGTTTCGGCGAAGTCAGTTCAAGCCGGCATTGTCAAGCGTTTTCGGTCGCCGGGGGGTTTCGCGGTGCGCCGGCGCGCGCCCCATTCTCCATGCTCCAATTTCCCATTTTTCCAATTTCGCTTGGCGTTCTATCGGCGTGTTCTTATGTTAGCGGCGCAATGGAGCGATCGATGTCAGACAAGGTACCCGTCACGGTGCTCACCGGCTATCTCGGCGCTGGCAAGACCACGCTGCTCAACCGCATCCTGTCGGAGCCGCACGGGCGGAAATACGCCGTCATCGTCAACGAATTCGGTGAGATCGGCATCGACAACGACCTGGTGGTCGGCGCCGACGAAGAAGTGTTCGAGATGAACAACGGCTGCATCTGCTGCACCGTGCGCGGCGATCTGGTGCGCATCATCGACGGATTGATGCGCCGCAAGGGCAAGTTCGACGCCATCATTGTCGAGACCACCGGGCTTGCGGATCCGGCGCCGGTCGCGCAGACCTTCTTCGTCGATGAAAGCGTCGGCCGCAAGACCAGGCTCGACGCGGTGGTGACGGTGGCGGATGCCAAATGGCTCAAGGACCGGCTCAAGGACGCGCCGGAAGCCAAGAACCAGATCGCCTTCGCCGACGTCATCATCATCAACAAGACCGACCTGGTCTCGCCGGCCGAGCTCGACGAGGTGGAAGGACGCATCCGCGCGATCAATCCCTACGCCAAGGTGCACAAGACCGAGCGTTGCGCGGTCCCGTTGCAGGAGGTGCTGGGGCGAAATGCCTTCGACCTCGATCGCATCCTGGACATCGAGCCTGAATTTCTCGAGACCGATGACCACCACCATCACGATCACGGACATGAGCACGGACATGACCATGATCACCCGCATCATGCCGGCGGGCTCAAGCACTATCATGACGAGGACATGCAGTCGGTTTCGCTCAAGGTCGAGGCGCCGCTCGATCCGGACAAGTTCTTTCCGTGGGTGCAGACCCTGGTGCAGGAGGAGGGCCAGAACATTCTGCGCTGCAAAGGCATCCTCTCCTTCAAGGGTGATCCCAAGCGTTTCGTGTTCCAGGGCGTGCACATGATTCTCGACGGCGACCACCAACGCGCGTGGACAGACGACGAGGAGCGCATGAGCCGCATCGTGTTCATCGGCCGCAAACTATCCGAGCCGAGCATCCGGGCCGGCTTCGAGAGCTGCTTGGCTTGATTCGTCTTTGGTCCTCCCGCTGCGGGGAGGGCTCGCCACAACCTGCGCAAATGCATCGGTCATGACGCAAATCAGCCCCGACACCGCTTCCGTGGTTGAGCGCACGCGCCACTGCAAGGCCGATGCCGCGATCGTGGCGGTGCATTTTCTGAAGGATTGCGCCGTCTTTGTGCTGGGCGAGGAGGCGCTCTGGATGGTGCGCGACGGCGAGGGCCGGCGCGTCGCGATCCACGGCGGCGCCATTTTGGCGTCGGCAGCCGACGGGGAGCGGGTCGTCACCGGCGGCGACGACGGCAAGGTGGTGGCGACCGATGCAGCGGGCACCAGCACCAGCATCGCGACCGACGCCCGGCATCGCTGGATCGACCATGTGGCGCTCGGGCCGGCCGGCGCGGTGGCCTGGTCGGCCGGCAAGCGGGCCTTCGCGCGCGCCCCCACGAGCACGTCCAAGGCGCGCGCCGAGCACACCTTCGAGGCGCCCTCGACGGTCGGGGCGCTGGCCTTCTCGCCCAAGGGATTCCGTCTGGCGATCGCCCATTACAACGGCGCCACGCTCTGGTTTCCGAATGCCGCCCAAGCCGACCCCGAAACGCTCCTCTGGAAGGGTTCGCATCTCGCCGCGACGTTCAGTCCCGACGGACGCTTTCTGGTCACCTCCATGCAGGAGCCGACCCTGCACGGCTGGCGCCTAGCCGATCACAAGGACATGAGGATGCAGGGCTATGCGGCCCGCGTCCGTTGCCTCGATTGGACCGCCGACGGCAAATGGCTGGCGAGCTCGGGCTCGAACCAGCTGATCCTATGGCCGTTCCAGTCCAAGACCGGCCCCATGGGCAAGACCCCCCTGGTGCTCGCGCCGGGCGAGGCGCAGGCCGAGATGGTGGCCTGCCATCCGATGCAGGGCGTTGTCGCGGTCGGCTACGCGGACGGGCTCGTCCTGATCGTCCGCCTGCCGGACGGGGCGGAAGTCCTGGCGCGCAAGCCGGCGGCTGCGCCAGTCACGGCGCTGGCCTGGAGCCACGACGGCAAGCTGCTCGCGTTCGGAACCGAGGACGGCGACGCCGGCATCGTCGATCTTGGTTGACGCGCCTCGGAGCTCTCTCGTCGCCGCGGTATGAGTGCACCGCCATGGCCCGCGGGATCGTGAAACATAATCCGTATGATAGTGCCGCAAGCCACGAATGTGGCATGGCGGCGACTATTTGTTGATTGAAAGTTGGATATTGTAGCGATTACCGCCAAAGTTTGGCGCGACGGCGTCCAACAACGGATTGGTGAAAAATTTCTCGCATACCGAAAATTTGCTTTGGAATTGTTCCATCAATTGCTAGCGTATGCATGCATGAAAATGCGGGGTTCTGGGGCGGGCTGGGACGGGGCGCTACAATTATGGTCCGCATTCTGCTTGCCGACGACCATGCGGTCGTGCGGCGTGGTCTGCGCGCGCTTCTCGAAGCGCGCCAGGACTTCGAAGTGTGCGCGGAAGCGAGTAACGGTCGCGAGGCGGTGGAGCTTGCGCTCCATCATAAGCCGGACGTCGCCGTGCTCGATATTTCGCTGCCGATCTTGAACGGGATCGAGGCCACTCGGCAAATCCGCAAGGAAACGCCGGGCACCGAGGTCATGATCTTCACGCTGCACGACCGCGAGAGCGAGATTCGCGACGTGCTGCATGCCGGCGCTCGCGGTTACGTCCTGAAGTCGGAAGCCGACGAGCAGATCGTGCGGGCGGTCGAGTCGCTGGCCCGGCACCACGCCTATTTCTCGGATCACGTCTCGGAGACGCTGCTCGACAATTTCGTCGAGCAGGCCGGAGCCGGCGGCAACGGGGTCTCGCTGACGGCGCGGGAGCGCGAGGTGGTCCAGCTCATCGCCGAGGGCAACAGCAACAAGAAGATCGCGCACCTGCTCAGCATCAGCGTCAAGACGGTGGAGACCCACCGCTCGGCCTCGATGCGCAAGCTCGACATCCACTCCACCGCCGAGCTGGTGCGCTATGCGGTGCGGCATCGGCTGATTTTGCCGTAGATGGGTAGAGCTCTTGCGAAACCCATCAAACGCCGCCGATGGGTTTCGCATAGCCCGCGAAGACGCGCGTAAACGCCCTAATGAGCTCTATCCATCTTACAAACCAAAACGGCGCTTCAGATCACATATTGCCGCAGTGGCGGATAGCCGTTGAAGCCGACCGAGGAGTAGGTCGCCGTATAGGCCCCGGTCGCCTCGATCAGCACCTTGTCCCCGATGGCGAGCGACACCGGCAGCGGGTAGGGGTTCTTCTCGTACAGCACGTCGACGGAATCGCAGGTCGGGCCCGCGATAATGCAGGGCGCCATCTCGTCGCGATCCTTCTTGGTGCGGATCTGATAGCGGATGGATTCCGCAATGGTCTCGGCCAGCCCGTGAAACTTGCCGATGTCGAGATAGACCCAGCGGATGTCGTCCTCCGGCGAGCGCCGGGCCACCAGCACCACCTCGGCTTCGATCATGCCGGCGCTGCCGACCAGGCCGCGGCCCGGCTCGACGATGGTCTCCGGCAGATTGTTGCCGAAATGGCGGCGCAGCGAGCGGAAGATCGCCTTGCCGTAGGATTCCAGCCGCGGCGTCTTGCGGATGTATTTGGCCGGAAAGCCCCCGCCCAGATTGACCATCGCCAGGGTCATGCCGCGCTCGGCGCAGCTACGGAAGATCGCGGCGGTCGAGGCGAGGGCGCGGTCCCAGGCCTCCACATTGTGCTGCTGCGATCCGACATGGAATGAGACGCCGTGTGGGACGAGACCGTGCCGCTGCGCGTGCTCCAAGATGTCGGCGGCGTATTCCGGCTCGCAGCCGAACTTGCGCGACAGCGGCCATTCCGCGCCCGATCCGTCGCAATGGATGCGGCAGATGACGCGGGCGCCCGGCGCCGCGCGGGCGATCTTCTCGACCTCGGCTTCGCAGTCGACGGCATAGAGCGTCACTCCGAGCCCGAAGGCGGTCGCGATCTCGGCCTCTTTCTTGATCGTATTGCCGTAAGAGATGCGCTCGGGCGGCGCGCCGGCGGCGAGCACCGCCTTCGTCTCGCTCACCGAGGCGACATCGAAGCAGGCGCCGAGCTCGACCAGGAGCTTGAGGATATCGGGCGCCGGATTGGCCTTCACGGCGTAGAAAACTTTGCTGTCGGGCAGCGATTTGGCGAAGGACAGATAGTTCTCGCGCACGACGTCGAGATCGACCACGAGACAGGGTCCTTCGTCCTTGCGGTGCTTCAAGAATTCACGGATGCGTGCGGTCATCGCAACCTTGCTCCCTATCCGGCATTGGCGGCGCGCCGCCTGGTGAACCTCCTCAACGCCCGCAGCCACCGCGGGATGCGGTGCGCGTGGCGCTGCTTCGATTGCTGCCTTGGTCCGGATTGGGGAGAGCCCGTTCCGCACGCCCGGCAAGAAGGACAAGCCTTTTCAGTCATCCGGCATTGGCGCCGGTGGTTCCAAAAAAGCCCGTTCCGTCGTTGCTTTAAGCCGCGTCCCCCGTTGAGGGCGGGGTGCGCCGGTTTCGCCTCCGGCTGCCGATCGCATGAGCAAGGACGTGAGATCACGTCCTTAGGCGGCTGTCCGGCCTCTTGTCCGGATGCCCACCGATCGACACACGGCCACAGGCACGTGCGAAATTGGGCATATTCGAAATAATGGATTTAGCCGGAGCGCGCAAGACTTTTGGCCGCCGCGGACCACAACCCGGTTGCTTGGCACATGATGTCCAGCGCTAAACTCATGTCCGGCGCTAAACGCGTCCGCTGGCTGTCGGTTCCCGCCCTCGCGTCGCCGCCTGCGCGCTCAGCGCCCGCGCGTTCAGCGCCGGCTCACGAACGGCTCGACCTCTTTGGCATGACGCACGAAGGCGATCATCACGGCGATGCCCAGGACGAAGAAGATGGCTTGAAAGACGTGGACGCCGTCGATGCCGAATTCGAACAGGTTGGCGACCGCCCAGCCGCCCGCGAAGGCCGCGCCGAACACTTCCGCGCTGATCAGGATGGCGGCGCTGACCACCGTGAGCACATTCTGCCAGATAATCCGCTGGCCGCCGGCGTTGCTTTGTGTTTCGGGCATGGGTTCCTCGTGGCGCCGCAATGTCTCTGAACCGGAGCGCCGGATCAAGCCTCAATTATGCCGCAGCCGTCAGGCCGCGTCGCGGCCCGCTTTGGCGGGGAGCAGGCCGGATTCGATCAGGGCGTCCGCGATGCGATCGATCTCGGCGCGGCCAAGCTTGACCAGCGGCGGCCGCACCACCGCGCGCGGCAGCCGTCCGAGCAGGACCAGCGCTTCCTTCATGCGATTGTGCATGTCGGACCAGGGCTCGCTGTAGAACACCCGGGCCAACGGATAGATTCGGTCATTGAGCCGCCGCGCCCCCGCCAGATCGCCGGCTTGGACCGCATGGAACAGCTGCGCCTGCAAATCCGCGATCACGCTGCCGCTGCCGGAGAGCAGCCCGTTGCAGCCGAGCACCAGCGAGCTCAACAGCCACGCACTGTGGGTCGTGAGCACGTGCACCGGCCGGGCGAGGCCCTGCAGCAGGCGGATGTGCATTTCGTGCTGCGGCACGTTGCCGGCCCAGTCCTTGATGGCCGCGATGGTCGGAACCTCATGCGCCAGCCGCAGCAGCGTCTCGCCCGGATAGCCCTGGCCGGTCGCCAGCGGATATTGGAACACGATGATGGGAAGATCGCTGGCATCGGCGATGCGCTTGAAATGCGCGAGCGCCATCTCGGGGGTCTGTCCCATGGTGAACGGAGCCGGCGGGAAGACCAGGAGGGCGGAGGCGCCCGCGGCCGTGGCCATGCGGGCGATGCGCGCCGCCTCCAGGCTGCCGTCGGCCCACACTCCGTTCACCAGCGGCAAGCGGTCGCCGATCGCGTCCAAGGCAATCTCGAGCACGCGACGCTGCTCCTCGAAGCTGCAGGAGGCGACCTCGGTCGAATGGGCGTTGACGGTGACGGCGGCGAGCCCCTCGATGGCCGCCACCGCGCCCAGATGCAGGCGGAAGCTCCCTTCGTCGATCGCGAGCTCATCGTCGAACGGCAGCAGGACCGCCGGGATGACGCCGCGGGGGACGAAATGGCCGTCAGGGGGCATCAGGGACTCCTTCCCGCCTCTGGCTGCGGTCCTATCAGATTTCGCTGCGCTCGTGAGATGCCCGCCGCGATAGGAGCGGCTTGGCGTCGAGCAACTCACGTATTTTCCGCCCGAGACTCTGCTGCGTGTAAGGCTTGCTGATCAACTGGACGCCGGCGTCAAGTCGGCCCTGGTGGATGATCGCATTCCGTGTATATCCGGTGGTGAACAGCACCGGCAAGCCGGGGCATCGCCCAAGAACCTTGTCAGCGAGCTCCCTGCCGCTGGCGCCAGGCAGTATCACGTCCGTGAAAAGTAGATCAACACGAGGCGCGCCGTCGAGGAGACGAAGGGCGTCGATTGCGTCGGCGGTTACAAGTACGTTGTAGCCCAGATCTTCGAGTGCCGAGGTTGCATACTCTCGAACGCCCTCGTTGTCCTCGACGAGCAATATGGTCTCCTCTGGCTCAGCACGTGGAATCGAGGCGCCGGCAGCTGATTTCGCAGCCGGTGCCGCTGCGGTCTGTTCCGGTCGCATCAGGCGCGGCAGATAAATCTTCACGGTCGTGCCGTGGCCGACCTCGCTGTAGATGCGAATGTGGCCGCTCGATTGCTTGACGAACCCGTGGACCATCGCGAGACCAAGTCCGGAGCCCTCGCCGAGAGCTTTAGTCGTAAAAAATGGCTCGAAAATTCGATCAAGCACCTCAGCGGGAATGCCGGTGCCGGAATCCGCCACGCTTAACATCGCGTATTGGCCCGGAGTCACATCCCCGAATTGACGTGTGTAAGCCTCGTCGAGATATGCATTGCCGGTCTCTATCGTCAAACGGCCGCCATTCGGCATCGCGTCTCGCGCATTCACGCATAGATTGATTAGCGCGTTTTCGACCTGATTAGCGTCAGCGAATGTAGGCCACAGGCCTCCAGCCATAACGGTTTCAACGCTGATCGTCTCGCCCAAGGTGCGACGCAGCAAGTCCGACATTCCGGAAATGAGCCGGTTGAGATCGACCTGCGCGGGCTCGAGCGGCTGACGGCGCGAAAAGGCAAGCAGCCGGTGCGTGAGTTGTGCCGCGCTCCGTGCGCCCTGCGAAGCCACATCGAGCGGCTTCAACAATAGAGCTGCAAGCTGTTTCCCGTCTTGTGTAAGTGCGAAGTCGGCAAGGCGGCGATGCAAGGTGTCGAGATTGCCCAAAATGATTGTCAAGAGATTGTTGAAGTCGTGAGCAATGCCGCCCGTCAGTTGGCCCACAGCTTCGATCTTTTGACCCTGACGTAGCGTGTCTTCCGTCTCATGCCGAAGCGTCGCCTCGGCTTCCAACTCTACGGTGCGCTGTCGTGCGACGTTTGTGGCGCGCTCAATTGCGCGCGCGAGGATGCCGGCAAGGCTCACCGCGGCAAGGAGACTGAAGCAGACGAGAGCGAGAAGCCAACGGCGAAGTAAAGCGGCAACGTCCTGGCGTGCTACAAGCAGGTCGAGCTCATGTTGAGTAAAGGCATCGACTTGAGACCGGATGCCGTCCATCAGCTCCTTGCCGCGATCGGACTTGATGATGTCGATCGCTGCTTCGCGCTGGCCCTGCTGTAGCAAAACGATGGTGCGCCGGAGCTCATCCAGCTTTTCGTCGATGAGCGATTTCACATTGCTCAGCCACTCCCGTTGCTCGGGATTATCAGAAATGAGTTGGCGCAACGTCGCAATTCTTGACGCGATTGAGTCGTCGGCCCGACGAAATGGCTCCAGATATTTCGCATCCGTCGTGAGCAGATAACCCCGCTGGCCTGTCTCAGCGTCCTGCAGATCGCTGAACAAGCGTAAGGCCTGTTGTCGTACCTCGAATGTATGGGCAACCAAAAGATCTGCATCCGCCGCCCGCACTGCGATATAGACGGCGGCGACACCCGCTATCAGCACCAATCCGAAGGCGGTGGCCAGAATCGTCCTCGCATGCGGGACCAACGAACGGCTTTTGCCGACCTGCCCGATGTCAATGAGAGAGCCTGTCTTCATCGGCATCGAATTAACCCTCGGCCTGTCAGTATTATGTTACCGTGCGGATCAGGCATCATCAAGCATCAGACTACTAGCTCTTCCTACCCCCGCTACACTAATGTCGAATCTGCGAGGGATTGGTCATGCCGCGCATTCTAGTGCTCGACGACGAACCGTTGATTTCCATGATGTTGCAGGACTGGTTGAGCGAGCTCGCGTGCGAAACGATCGGTCCGGCTGGATCCGTGCAGGGTGCGCTCGTCCTCATCGAGGACACGCCCCCGGACGCTGCGATACTCGATCTGTCACTCGGTGACGAGAGGTCCTATGCGGTTGCTACGGCGCTGCGCGCCCGACGAATTCCATTCGCGTTCGCGACGGGATACGGAGACAAGAGCGTCATTGCTGCGTTCAAAGATGAGATGATCTTGTCGAAACCTTTCGACTTCAATGCGATCAAGAATGTCCTGGCAACGTTGCTCGGGAGTGCCCGCCCTTGATGGCCGCGATGGCCGAAACCTCGTGCCCCAGCCGCAGCAGCGTCTCGCCGGGATGACGCCGCGCGGGACGAAGCGGCTGTGAGCGGGCATCTGCGAGTCCTTTCCGCCGCTGGCGGCAATATGGGGCCTCAATACCTTGCTGCGGAGGGAGCAGCGTTTACAACCTCATAGGCGTAACTCTGCCCCGTCATCCAGCCACCGCAATCGTGGAAGCGCACTTCAAATCCGCGTCATCCCGACGAGCTCGCCGGCCTGCGGCAGGCTGTCGAGCGCCCACAACGCGCGCAGCAGACTATCCGTTTGCGCAGCCGGCAACTGCCGGCGCGCCAGGGAGCGGAATTTCTCCTCGACTTCGGCGTCCGTCATCGGGTTCTTCCAGTGCCCGCGATGGTATTCGACCCGTATGTTCCGGCGCGCCCCCGACTTGAGGACGATTTCGAGATCGCAGGGGTTCATCCCCTGCTCGACATGATCGGCCTCGTCGGACGGCAGGCAGCGCACGCGGCCGACGAGGCCCAGGAGGCGCGGGTCGTGCAGATAGGGGTCCTCGTAGTGCTGCTCTTCGACCGTGCCATACATCAGCGCCACCGCGGCCGCATAGGGCATGCTGTGGTCGGCGGTCTCGTGGGTTTGCGGGTGCCATTTGTCGGGCGAGTCCGCCATGACCTGGATCGCCTTGCGCGACACCCGGATATTCACCTCCGCGATCTCGCCGACGTCGGTAAAGAACGACCGCGCCTCGACCGCCGCCTGGGCGACCGTTTGGGCAAACTGCCCGAGCGTGAAACGCTTGGTGAAGCAGTGCATGATGCCGAACGGCTCGCCGCCGCCGCCGAGCTTGGGCAGCCCGAATGGCTTGCGGTTGATGCGGCTGAAGAAACCGTCGGGCCCTTCGAACACTTGGGCAGGGCCGGTCATGCCGCTCTGCGCCAGCTGCACCGCGAAGATCGCCGTGCGGGCGGCTTCCGCCGCGGCGCCGGCCTTCCAGTTCGACAGGGTGCCGACGCGCGTCTGATTGAGCGCCACCGCGCCGGCGACGTGAATGCCGATTGCGTGCACGATCTGCTGCGGCGTGAGCCCTAGCATGCGGCCGGCCCCGACGGTGGCGGCGAGGCCCACGACCGTGGCGTAGTCGATGCCGACCGCCCGGTTGTCGAACACGTCGCAGACGCGGCAAAACACCTCGTAGGCCAGCACGGTGCCGGTGATCAGGTCTTGCCCGCTGCGTCCGGTCATTTCGGCTGTCGCCAGCAGCGCCGCAACCGTGTCGCTCGGATGGCCGGCGCCACGGCTGATGTAGCCGTCGTTGAAATCGAGATAGCGGATCATCACGCCGTTCGCGAAAGCGGCGAGGTCGGGGCTCGTTTTCACCCCGCTGCACATGACGGTGGCGCCGCGCACGGCGCTGACGCCGGCCGCCAGGCTGTTGGCGATCCGGCTCGCATCCGCCCCGAAGCCGCCGAGCCCGCAGCCGATGCTGTCGATCATGTAGCGTTTGGTCTCGCGCACCACCTCCGCCGGCAGATCCTCGTATTTGAGGCCGGTGGCGTAGCGGGCGAGCGTCTCCGCGACGGATGGCTGGCCGGCCGGCGTGCCGGTCATCGCGGGCGGCGCGGGCGGTTCCTGCGCCCAGGCCGGGAATGCCGTCGTGCCCGCGACGGCGCCTGTCGCTGCGACGGCGCCCGTCGTCGCCATTTGCTTGAGGAACCTGCGGCGCTCATGCTGCGGCGGATCGAGCGGCTCGGTGGGCTTCGTGCAGTCCATGGTTTCCTCCCTGGTGGAAGCGGCGGCCACGCGTTCGTTTCGCCCGATCTACTTGTTGGTCAACCTGACGCCGGCATGGCGCCCCATGCCCTCGAAATCCGCGTCCGTCTGCAGGCCGGCCGAATGGATGCCGTGGGCGGCCAGCTCCTCGTCGCGATCCTCGGTGTCGCCGGTGACGCCGACGGCGCCGATGACCGCGCCGTCGGGGCTGCGGATCTGCAAGCCGCCGCCCTCAGGGAAGATCTGCTCATCGGTCGCGCCCATGAGAAAGCGCATGAAGATCGGCCGCTCCTCCGCCCGAATGCGCACCAGCTTGGAGGAGCGGCCGAGCGCCAGCGCCGCATAGGCTTTGCCGAACGCCATCTCGAAGCGGACCATCGAGCTGCCGTCCTCCTTCTGGAACGCCTTCACCTTGCAGCCGGGCTCGACCACGATCACGCTGATCGGCCGGCAGTCGATCTCGGCGGCGCGCCGCAGCACGGCCTCGATGATGCGGTTGGCCAGGTCGAGACTGATGGTGCTCATGGTGTCCTCCAGGCGGGCGGCGCGAACCCGTGCGGCCGCCATCGTACTGGCAGGATTTTCCTCGGTGAGGCAAGTCAGCCGGTGGTCAAGCCTCCCGGGGTGACATACTTAAGGGCTCACCCACCGGGGTCCTGCGCAATGAATCAGTCCCATCCGCCTTCCGCCCCCTCCGACAACGACGCCGACAATCCGTTTTTCCAGGAGTGGACCGGTCCGTTCGGGGCGCCGGCATTCGGGCGCATCGCGCCTGCGCATTTTCCGCCGGCCTTCGATCGGGCCTTCGCGGTCCATGATGCCGAGGTCGCCGCGATCGCGGCCGATCCGGCTGCGCCCGGCTTCGACAACACCATTGCGGCGCTCGAATTGAGCGGCCGGCTGCTGGGCCGCGTGACCGACGTGTTTCGCGCGCTCGCGGGCGCCCACACCAACCCGGCTTTGCTCGAGATCGAGCGCGACGTCGCGCCCCGCCGCGCCCGGCATTGGGACGGCATCCTGCACGACGCGCCCCTGTTCGGCCGCATCGACGCGCTCTACCGCGCGCGCGACCACCTCGGCTTGACGGCCGAGCAGCAGCGCGTGCTCGAGCGCTATCACCTGGATTTCAAGCGCGCCGGCGCGGCGCTGGCGCCGGCCGCCAAGGCTCGGCTCGCCGCCATCAACGAGCGGCTGGCGACGCTGGGCACCACCTTCAGCCAGAATGTGCTCGCCGACGAGCAGGCCTATACGCTGGTGCTCGTAAGCGAGGCGGACTTGGCGGGCCTGCCGGACTATGTCCGCGCCGCCGCCCGCATGGCCGCGCAGGAGCGCGGGCGCGAGCTCGGCCATGTGATCACGCTGTCGCGTTCGAGCGTCGAGCCGTTCCTGCAATATTCCGCCCGCCGCGACCTGCGCGAAAAGGCCTTCCGGGCCTGGATCGCGCGCGGCGAGGGCGGCGGCGCGACCGACAACAGAGCCGTCATCGCCGAGATGGTGGCGCTGCGCGCGGAGCGCGCCGCGCTCCTGGGCTATGCGACGTTCGCCCACTACCGGCTCGATGACGCCATGGCCAAGACGCCTGCCGCCGTACGCGGCCTGCTCGACCGGGTCTGGGCGCCGGCGCGCGCCCGCGCGCGCGCGGACCGCGACGAGCTGGCGGCGCTGGCGCAAGCGGAAGGCGGCAATTTCGAGCTCGCGGCCTGGGATTGGCGCTACTACGCCGAGAAGCTGCGCAAGCTCAAATGCGACGTCGACGAGGCCGCGATCAAGCCCTACCTGCAGCTCAATCACATCATCGAGGCGGCGTTCTACACCGCCTACAAGCTGTTCGGCTTGAGCTTCGAGCGCCGCACCGATGTTCCGGTCTGGCATCCCGACGTGCAGGTGTGGGACGTGCACGGCGCCGACGGCAGCCATCGGGGGCTGTTCTTCGGCGACTATTTCGCGCGCTCCTCCAAGCGCAGCGGTGCCTGGATGACGACGCTGCGCGACCAGGAGAAGCTCGCCGGCGATATAAGGCCGCTGGTCGTCAACGTCATGAACTTCTCCAAGGCCGGCGACAGCCAGCCGACGCTGCTCAGCTTCGACGACGCCCGTACGCTGTTCCATGAATTCGGCCACGCCCTGCATGGGCTGTTGTCCGAGGTCACCTATCCGACCATCTCGGGCACCAGCGTGCAGACCGACTTCGTGGAGCTGCCCTCGCAGCTCTACGAGCATTGGCTCGAGCGGCCGGAAATCCTGCGGCGGTTCGCCCTGCATTACCGCACCGGCGCCGCCATGCCGGACGACCTCATGGCCCGGCTCATCGCCGCCCGCACCTTCAACCAGGGTTTTGCGACGGTCGAATATGTCGCCTCCGCTCTGGTCGATCTCGAGCTGCATCTCTTGGCCGATCCGCGGGGCTTCGACGTCGGCGCGTTCGAAGAGGGCGCGCTCGCGCGCATCGGCATGCCGGCCGAGATCGTCATGCGCCACCGCCCGGCCCACTTTGCGCACGTGTTTTCCGGCGGCGGCTATGCGTCGGCCTACTACAGCTACATGTGGTCCGAGGTGCTCGATGCCGATGCGTTCGCGGCTTTCGAGGAGACGCAGGATATTTTCGACCCCGCGACCGCCAAGCGGCTGCACGACCATATCTACGCGGCCGGCGGCTCGCGCGACCCGGCCGCGCTCTATGAGAGCTTCCGCGGCCGCCTGCCCACCCC
>DASZKX010000111.1:0-13385 GCA_035552735.1 Xanthobacteraceae bacterium | reverse complement strand
CAGATGTCTCCCGGCCGGTCGTCGCGGAAGCGCTTCATGAGCGCGTGGCGGCCGCAGAGCACCCCGATCGGCAGGCCGCCGCCCAGCGTCTTGCCGTACGTGACCAGGTCGGCCTCGACCCCGAAATATTCCTGCGCCCCGCCGGGCGCGATGCGGAAGCCGACAAAGACTTCATCGAAGATCAGCACGATATTGCGCTCGCTGCAGACCGCCCGCAGTCGCTTGAGCCAATCCGTGTAGGCGGCGCGGTCGAAACGCGCAGTGCGGGCGCTGTCGACCAGCCCCGAATCCGCCGGCGCGCCGGCATTGGGATGCAGCCCCTGCAGCGGATTGACGAGTACGCAGGCGATATCGCGGCGGTGGCGCAGGACCCGCAGGGTCGCCTCCGACATCTCCTGCAAAGTATACGTTTCATGCGCTGGCGTAGGATTGCCGACGCCGGGGGCCACGTCGCCCCACCAGCCATGATAGGCGCCGCAAAACCGCACCAGGTGGGAGCGGCCCGAGTGGTAGCGTGCCAGCCGCACCGCCTGCATGACGGCCTCGGTTCCGGACATGTGGAACGAGACTTCGTCGAGGCCGGAGATCTCCATGAGCCGCTTCACGTTGGTGGCGATCACCGGATGATAGGCGCCCAACACCGGGCCGAGCTCGTGCACGTGCGCTTGGCCGCGTTCCATGCAATCCTTGTAGAAATCGTAGCCGAGCACGTTGACCCCGTAGGATCCGGTCAGATCGTACAGATGATTGCCGTCGAGATCGGTCAGGGTGACGCCGCCCGACGACTGCACGAAGGCTCCGGCCTTGAGGTGCTGGCGCACGAAGCCGCTGAACTGGAACGGCACCCGGTAGGCATCCGTGAACTGCAGGTCGGAGATGCTTTCGGCCACCGCGGCGGTGCGCCCGACGGTCTGCGCGAAGCGCTCCTGGTAGAGCGCCGCGAGCCGCATGAAGCCGGCGCGGCGGCGCGCCGCGATCTCGTCGGGCGCATCGTCGCAGGTGAAGAAATGCGCCTCGTCGTAGGCATAGAACGGGATCAGGCCCGCAATCCGTCGTGCCATGCGGACGTGCCCGGTCAGCGACCGGTGCTTGGCGAGCGAAAGCTCGAGGCGCTTCTTCAACGCCGGGAGAGCCATCGCCACGGCGATCGCCCCAAAGGCGAGCAGTGCAGCAGGCAAAGCAAGCATGGCGGCGGCGGATTCCATCGAATCAGTGTCTATCCGCGCCGGTTTACCGGACCATGACGGTCAGATCCTGGATCTCAACGATTTTCCAGCAGGAGGGGCTCAATTTCCTGCTGACCAACCGCATTCCGCGGCGGCTGCTGACGCAATTCATCGGCTGGTTCAGCCAGATCGAGCAGCCGCTGGTGCGCGATCTGTCGATCGGGGTCTGGCGCTTCTTCTCCGGCCTCGACCTCAGCGAGGCCAAAGCGACGCGGTTTCGCAGCATGCACGACTGCTTCATCCGGGAGCTCAAGCCGGGCGCTCGGCCGATCGACCAGGACCCTGCCGTCCTGGTCAGCCCCTGCGACGCCATCGTGGGCGCCTGCGGCAGGGTGGTCGGCACGGAGCTGTTCCAGATCAAGGGATTCCCGTACCGGCTGGAGGACCTGCTGGTCGATCCCCAGCTGGTCGCCGCCCACCGCAACGGGCGCTACGTCACCCTGCGGCTGACATCGAGCATGTATCATCGCTTCCACGCGCCGCACGACTGCCGCGTCGAGCAGGTCACCTACATTTCGGGCGACACCTGGAACGTCAATCCGATCGCGCTCAAGCGCATCGAGAAGCTGTACTGCAAGAACGAGCGCGCGCTGTTGCGAACCCGGCTCGCCAGCGGCCATATCGTGACCCTGGTGCCGGTCGCCGCCGTGCTGGTCGCCAGCATCCGGCTGCACGCCCTCGACGTCCTGCTCAGCCTCAAGCACCGCGGGCCCAACGTCTTTACCTGCGACACACCGTTCCGCAAAGGCGAGGAGATGGGCTGGTTCCAGCACGGATCGACCATCATCGTGTTCGCGCCCGACGGTTTCTCGCTGTGCGAGGACGTGCAGGAGGGAGCCACGATCCGGGTCGGGCGGAGGCTGATGCGCTTGCCTTAAGGCGGCGCCTCGTCCCGGCCATTGGCGCGTTTACGCGCGTCGTCGATGCGCTATGAGCCGGGACCGTTCCAAAAGACTGCGGGCGGGCCCGCTCCGCCTGGAGCAAAAGACCCGCCCGCAAGATTTGCCGTGTGGCACCGCCGCTACGGGGCGGCGCCCGTCGAATGCGTTACTTCGCCTGTGCCTTGAGGCCCGCCAGCTCGGCTTCGCTGCGCAGCGTCATGACGCCCATCTGGCTCGCCCGGTAGATCGGGACGATCACCTGGGTCTTGCCATCTCGCTCCATGAGCGAGATGTGGCGGATCTCGGTGCCGCGCACCGGCAGGTCGAACATGGTGAACTTGTTGGTGGCCGGATCAAGCTTCACGATCTGATCGGAGGTCCACAGATTGCCCCACACGTTGTGACTCTGGTCCACCACGAGGTGGTAGGCCTGCATGGTCTTTTCCGGGAACGGAATGATCGTGGTCTCCATGGTCTTGGTGTTGATCCGCGCCAGGCTCGCACCCCAGGAATTGCCGACCCACAGGACGTCGGCATTCTTGTCGGTGCCCATGCGGCGCGGTCCTTCCGACCACGGCAGCGGGTTGCCGTTGGTGACGTTGTCGAAGCTGTCGTAGAACGCCTTCTGGGCCGGTGTCAGCCGGTCCATCTCGTCCTTGAGCAAGGGCAGCGCGACTTCCGAGGTCTTGCCGGTCGTCGTGTCGGCCTTGCCGATGGTGTCGAACGCCATCTGGGCCCACCAGCCGTTGCCGTCACGATCGCCGGCCGCCCCGTAGGTACTGTTGGTGCCGCGCGCGTTCTTGAACGGCGTGGCTGACTTGAAGTCGGTGAAGGTCTCGGTTGTCGGATCGAAGCGCAGCACGCCATCGGGCGCCGACGCCCAGATCTTGCCCTTGCCGTCGACGTCCATGGTCACGGCGCCGCCGAGCGGCGACATGCTATTGGGCGTCTGGTAGACCGTGATCTTGTCGGTCTTGGGATCGAGCTTGCCCAGGCTGCGACGGCCGGGATTCACGTCGAACCAGAAGTTTCCTTCGCCGTCGCGCACCAGGCCGTGGGCGGTCGCGGCCCGCCCGCCGGGTCCGTCGACCTTGAGGAACTTCACCGCGCCGGTCTTGGAGTCGACCTCGCCGACGGTCATCAATCGATTGGGATTGTTCGAGGTGAAATAGAGATTGCCGTCCAATCCCATGCCGCCGTCATGCGGCAGCTCGCCGAGCTTGGAGGTGGTGCCGAGCGTCCAGTCGGAGCCGTCATTGGGATTGTACTTGGCGTTGGTTCCCATGCCGGCATCCGGATTGAGCGGAAGCTCATAGGTGGTCCACACCACGCGGGCGGCTTCCCCGGTCGGGCGCGGGCGCGGCTTGAACTTCATCGAGGATTCGCCCGGGCCGCGGGCGCGCGCCAGATAGGCGGCCAGCTGCTTCTGATTGAAGTCGATGATGCCGTTGGGCTTTGTGCCCGGCCCCGGGTAGACGCCGGTGCCCGGAATGACCTTCATCAGATTGATGATCTTGTTCCAGCCCGCCTCGTCGAAGCGGAACTGCAACGGATAGCCCGGCGTGTGGCAGCCCGTGCATTGATTGGTGAAGACCTTCTTGATGCGGGCGTCGTCCTCGGTGTCCTCGGGCAGCGCCGCAACCAGCAATTCGGCCGGCAGCTGCCGCACCCGCTGCTCCGGATCGGCGATCGGATTGAGCACCAGATCCTTGTGCGCGGCGGCGGCGAGATCGACCGCGGCCTTGCTGGTCTCGAAGCTCAGCGCCTGCGCCCAGACCTGGTATTTGCCGGCCGGCAGCGGCGGGAAATAGTAGTTGCCCGCGTCATCCGTATAGACGCTGGTGGTGATGGTGGATCCGTCCTGCCGGGCCGACACCGTCACGCCGCCCAGCTTCTCGCCCGCCGAGGAGGCGATCGCGCCGTTCAGCACTTGATCGGCCGCCATCACCGGCATCGCCGACCCGACGACGACCAGGCTCGCCGCGCTCGCCAACAGGATGCTTCGCACGTTGGTCATGAGAGCTTCTCCCTATGAGAGTTGAATTCGAATTTCAGCTTGCAGAGTTTCGAGCTTGCAGAGACTTGAACTCACAGCGTGCTTGAAAAACAAACGCGTAGACGTCTTCGACGCGTGGAATCTCGGCTCGCCGTTCACTCGGCTCCGGGCGCGCGTGCGGGAGCCTGCGCGGCCGCGGGCGCCGGTACGGTGCGCACATACGCAATGATCGCGTCGATATCCTGGCTTTTCAGATAGGCCTTGAAGGATGGCATGCGCGGTGTCCCGTTGGTGATGTATTCGCGCATGATGTCGTCGTCGCCGCCACCGGCCAGCTTGTTGAGCGGCGGACCGAAGGTCTTGGCACCGCGCTCGGGCGGAAGGTGACAGATGCCGCAAGACTGGGCCAGCAGCTGCTGGCCGTGTTTTTGGAGGTCGTTGAGACCTTCGCCGCCTTGTTGGGCGGACGCGGTTTGCGGCCCTGCAGCGAGCAGGAACAGGAGCAGCCATAAGGACGTTTTACGCCCGTCTTCGCGGGCCATAGGGCTATGCTTCATCGGGCTTCCTCCTCCTTAAATTATTTTTTTGAAGCTTACCCCTCGCAGGGCACCAGGGAAAGGGCCCCCCGGGCCCCTATAAGACCAACTGATGACCCTCCGCTGTCATCGTCCGCGAATGCCGGCGACCCAGTTACAACCGGAGTTTCAGTGCAAATCTGGCGCTTGCGATTACTCGATGCCCTGCATTCGCGGGGCATGACAGGACAGAGATTCTGCCCTCAAATGCCGCTCTCGCTTTCGGCGGCGGTGCGGGCTTCCGCCGATTTGGCGCTCCGGTCGTTGGCCTCGCTGGCGCACTTGGCGGCGTGGGCGTCGCGATTGATCACCTGCAAGTTCGGTACCCCCCAGAAGGCCAGCAGTCGGGGCCAATCGGTATTGCGATGCTCGCCCCACACCCGGAACAGCGGCACCCGATGGTCGACCTCCGCGGTCTTGCGTAGGCGTTTGCCGCTTTCACCGCAACGCCGCGACTGCAATTGCTTCAGCACGCGCACGAAATCGCTCGGCGCGCTCCACAGCTCCCAGGCGATCACGCAGGCGGCGTGCCAGCCAGCTTTCCGGTTGGGTCCCGCGCCCCACAGATCGGCGTGCCAGCCGAAACGATAGACCGGTTGCCCGCACACGCAGCAAGCGCCCGGACCACGCGCGAAGGCGGGCTCCCGGAACGGTGCCGGCGGCGCCCGAAAGGTCGCCGGCAGGCCTTCGTTGCGGCCTTCGCCCAGGCTCCAGGTCCAGCCGGCCGGCGTGCCGCTACGGGCCGCGAGCGCGCGCGCCAGACGGTCGGCCCGCACCGGATGGGCGCGCCAATAGCCGTCGATCGCGAGGCGCGGCATCGGCGGTATGAAGGGGCGGCTCAGCGCGCGGCTGAGGACCGGCGCCGGAAATACGCTCGGCAGCGCCTTCTCGAGGCGCGCAAGCGACCGCCGGTTCCTCTCCGCCCGCCATTCCGACATGTGCCGAAACCTCCGAATCAGCCCGGATCATGCCACCAGATCCGTAAAGCCTTCGTCAGCGCCCACCGGTGGCCCGGCTTGCTGGCACGACGCAAAAATCGCATCCTGAGGCGTGAGCCGATTGATTGGATCAACCATGCGCAAGCTCGTTGCTCTCCTCGCCCTGGCATTGACTGCTTCCGGAGGTGCCGGCGCCCAGACCTATCCGGTGCGGCCCATCACCATCGTGGTGCCGTTCGCGGCCGGCGGGCCGACCGACGCGCTGGTTCGCATCCTCAGCGAGCGCATGCGGGTTTCGCTCGGGCAGCCCTTGGTGGTCGAATACGTGACCGGCGCGGCCGGAACCTTGGGGGTTGGCCGGGTCGCGCGTGCGGCACCTGACGGCTATACGGTGCAGATCGGACATCTGGGCACCAACGTGGTGGTGCCGGCGCTCTATTCCCTGCCCTTCGATGTGATGAAGGACTTGGCGCCGGTCGCGCTCTTGCCGAGCAATCCTTTCTTACTGGTCGGCCGGACCACGATACCGGCGAAAGATCTGAAAGAGCTGGTCGCCTGGATCAAGGCCAACCAGGACAAGGTGTCGGCGGGCACCCCGGGCGCCAATTCGTTGCCGCACGTGGCCGGCATCGATTTTCAGAACCTGACCGGCACGCATTTTCCGTTCGTGCCCTACCGTGGCGCCGGGCCCGCGATGCTGGACCTGATCGCCGGTCAGATCGACCTGGTTTTCGATCAGGTCCAGAGCTCGCTCCCGTATATCAGGGCCGGGCGCATCAAAGCCTTTGCGGTCACCGCCACGGAGCGGGTGCCGGCGCTGCCGGATATCCCGACCGTGGACGAAGCCGGCCTGCCCGGGCTTCACATCTCGCTCTGGTATGGGCTGTGGGTGCCGGCTGGAACGCCGCCCGAGATCGTGGCCAAGCTCAACGCCGCCGTGATGGATGCACAGGCCGATCCGGCCACGCGCCGGCGGCTCGGAGAGCTGGACCTGCAAATCCCGCCCCCCGAGCAACAGACCCCGCAGGCGCTCCATG
Organism: Xanthobacteraceae bacterium; assembly: GCA_035552735.1. GTDB lineage: Bacteria > Pseudomonadota > Alphaproteobacteria > Rhizobiales > Xanthobacteraceae > VAZQ01. The sequence goes on along the minus strand of DASZKX010000111.1, from coordinate 6,732 downwards.
CCCTGCAGGAGGCCGAGATCAAGAAGTGGTGGCCGATCGTGCGGGCCGCCGGCCTCAAGCCCGAATGACGTCGAGCGGTGGCGTGCGCCTCCGACGCTTGGTTCGGCTTCTTGGAGCGGTACCGCTCCCCGCTCGTTCCCGTGAAGGCGGGGACCCAGTCCTCTCGCGAAAAAGAGCAAAGCTTCCGCGTGCACCGGAATTACGAGTTCGTTAGCGAGTGAATCTGATCCGCTTCGAATTGTGTCAAAGCCTGGGTCCCCGCCTCCGCGGGGACGAGCGGGAGAGGCCATGCATTGACAATTTCTTTAGAAGCTCCGCGCGGCCGCCGATTGTGGAACCAAGCCGTAAAGCTCGCCGTACTTGCGGCCCAGATACTCCATATACGGCCGGATCGTCATGGGCTCACCAGTCGCGCGTCGCACGATCTCGTCGGCTTTGAACTTGCGGCCATGGCGGTACAGATTCGTTTCGAGCCAGCCCTTGAGCGTCCCGAACCGGCCCGCCTCGATCTGCCCTGCAATCTCCGGATGGGCGCGTAGCGCCGCCGCGTAGAACTGCGCGCTCAGCACGTTGCCGATCGTGTAACTGTGGAAGGCGCCGCCGATGCAGCCGCTGAACCAATGCACGTCCTGCAGGCAGCCGTCCCGATCATCGGGCGAGCTGAGTCCGAGGTCTGACTGATAGCGCGCCCGCCAGGCCTCCGGCAGATCCTTGATGGCGAGCGTGCGCTCCAGCAATTCGATCTCGAGATCGAAGCGCAGGATGATGTGCAGATTGTAGGTCACCTCATCCGCCTCGGTCCTGATCAGCGAGCGCTCGACCTTGTTGATGGCGCGATGGAACGACTCCAGCGGCACGTTGCCCAAGCGCTCCGGAAACGCGGCGCGCAATTGCGGATAGTAGTGCCGCCACAGGCCGAGGCTGCGGCCGACCACGTTTTCCCACAACCGCGACTGGCTCTCGTGCACGCCCGCCGAGGTGCCGGATCCAAGCGGCGTGCCGTCGAGCGCCGGCCCGACGCCCTGCTCGTAGAGTCCATGGCCCGCCTCGTGCAGCGTGGAGAACAGCGCCTGGGTCACGTCGTCCGGATAGACCCGCGTGGTGATGCGCACGTCATTTCCGGAAAGCCTGGTGCAGAACGGATGCGGGGTGCGGTCGAGCCGGCCGCGCGCGAGGTCGTAGCCAAAGGCGGCCGCGACCCGCAGGCTGAAATCGAGCTGCTGGCTCTCGGAAAAAACACCGTTCAGGCAGCTGTCGTCGGCCGCGGGCCGATCGCAGATGGCGCGCACCAGCGGCAAGAGCTCGGCGCGCAGCTCCGTGAGCAGCGCGCGCACCGACGCGCAGGTCATGCCCTCGTCCATATCGTCGATCAGCGGATCGATGACATGCCGGTAGGGCGCGAAGAACTCGGCGTATTCGCAGCTGAGGTCGAGCGTTCTCTCCAGCAGCGGCCGCATGCTGGCGAAATCATCGTTCTGCCGCGCCCGCGTCCAGGCGTCGTAGGAGGCGGAAGCGTGCGCGCTCGCGCGCTCGACAAAGCCGGTCGGCACCCGGATCGCCTTGGCGAAATCGCGCGCCGTTACGCGGATGAGAGCCGCGTCGTCGCTGTCGGGTGGCAGCGTCTCGGCATGGGGGACCAGGCGCTCGATGAGACGGCCGAGCGCCGGATCCGTCCTTCGCTCATGCATCAGCCGGCTCATCAGCGCGCTTTGCCGGCCGCGCGCAACCGCGCCGCCGGCCGGCATATAGGTGGACTGGTCCCAGGACAGGATGGCGGACGTGCCGGCCAGATCGCTGATCTCCAGCAGGCGCGCCTTGAGCTGCGCCAGCAGGTCGTCCTCAGCGCGCCGCATTGGCGACCGACGCTGCGGTCTGGCCGAACAGGATCGCGCGCTCTTCCGGCGTGCGGATGCCGGGCGGTTTGGGATTGATCTCCTTGGCCTTGTCGTAGGCCCGCACGACGGCCGGCCGTGCACACACGGACTCGAACCATCTCTTGAGGTGCGGAAAGTCGTCGATCTTCTGGCCCTGGCGCTCGTGCGGCACGATCCACGGATAGCTCGCCATATCGGCGATCGAATATTCGCCCGCGATGAAGGGACGATCGGCCAGGCGCCGGTTCAGCACTCCGTACAGCCGATTGACCTCGTTGCGATAGCGATCCATCGCGTAGGGGATCTTGTCGGTCGCGTAATTGCTGAAATGATTGTTCTGCCCGGCCATCGGGCCCAGATTGCCCATCTGCCAGAACACCCACTGGACGGTGTCGACGCGCCCGCGCAGATCGCCGGGGATGAAGCGGCGGGTCTTCTCCGCCAGATAGAGCAGGATGGCGCCGGATTCGAACATTTCGATCGGCTTGCCGCCGTCCGCCGGATCGTGATCCACGATCGCCGGAATGCGATTGTTCGGGGAGATCGCCAGGAACTCGCGCGCGAATTGCTGGCCCTTGCCGATATTCACCGGGATGATCCGGTACGGCAGCCCGGCTTCCTCGAGGAAGATCGTAATCTTGTGGCCGTTCGGGGTGGTCCAGTAATGAAGATCGATCATGGTGGCTCCGTCGAATTGCTGGGCACCCCGCCCGGGCACTGGGCGTGGCTGGATTTAATCGTCCGGGCGGCGGCCCGCCAGCCCATTGCAGGTCGGCCCGTTGCCCGATTTTTGCATGGCGGGGTGCTTCGACTGCCAAATCAACCTATGTTGCCGAACGAGCACGAAGTTCTGTTGGAACCAGTATGGAAATCAGAGTACGCGACGAGTTTGCGGCCGAGCTCGGCACTATCGTGGCCGAGGCCGGCAAGGTCATCATGGCGCTGCAGCCATCCGACATCGGGGCGCGGCGCAAGCCCGACGGCTCGCCGGTCTGCCAGGCGGACCTCAGGGCGGAGCGGCTCATTCTGGGGCGGCTCGCCGCCCTCATGCCGTCCGTGCCGGTCATCGCGGAGGAATCGTTCGTGCCCGATGACGCCGGTCCGGTGCCGGAATGTTTCTTCCTGGTCGATCCGCTCGACGGCACGCGCGAATTTCTGGCCGGGCACAAGGATTTCACCGTCAATATCGCGCTGATCGAAGCCGGCGGCCCGGTCGCCGGCGCCATTTGCGCGCCGGCCCTCGATCAAGTCTATGTGGGGGGCGCGACCGCGTTTGGGGCCGATATGGCGGCGGCCGGCGCCGCCGGCCCCATGAAGCCCATCGCCACCAGCCCGGTTCCGGGCGCGGGCCTGCGCGCCCTCGCCAGCCGCTCGCATCTCAACGCCGAGACCGAGCAGTGGCTTTCGCAACAGCCCGTGGCCGAATTGCAGCGGGCCGGCTCGTCCTTGAAATTCTGCTTGATTGCCCGCGGCGACGCCGATGTTTATCCTCGCCTCGCCGCCACCATGGAATGGGATACGGCCGCCGGTCATGCGGTCCTGAACGCCGCCGGGGGCTACGTGCTCGGCCTTGATGGATCGCCGCTGCGCTATGGAAAGAAAGATGCCGGATTCAAGAACGCGGGCTTCATCGCCTGGGGCCGCCGACCGCCGGAATAATTCCATGATGTCGGTAATCAAGTCGGGCAGGCCCGACTTGATAGGGCCGGGACGACGCCGAAGATTACGTTGGGTCTAAATTCATGCGGTTCCGCGATGCCGTAGCGTTCGTGACCGGTGGCGCCGGCTTCATCGGCTCGGCGGTGGTGCGGCATTTGCTGGACGAGACCGAGGCCTTCGTGGTCAACATCGACAAGCTCACCTATGCGTCAAATCTCGATTCCATCCCGCAGGCATCCGGCCATCCGCGCTACTGCTTCGTGCAGGCGGATATCTGCGACGGCCCCGCGCTGCGGCAGCTGTTCGAGCAACATCAGCCTCAATATGTGATGAACCTGGCGGCGGAAAGCCACGTGGATCGCTCGATCGACGGACCGGCCGCGTTCATCCAGACCAACATCGTGGGCACGTTCACCCTGCTGCAGGAGGCCCTGCGACATTGGCAAACGCTCGACCCCGACGCCCAAGACCGCTTTCGCTTCCACCACGTCTCGACCGACGAAGTCTATGGCTCGCTCGGGCCGGAGGGCTTGTTCGCCGAGACCAGCCCTTGCGTGCCGAGCTCGCCCTATGCGGCATCCAAAGCCTCGTCCGATCATCTGGTGCGCGCCTGGCGCGCCACCTACGGGTTGCCCACCCTGGTCACCAATTGCTCCAACAATTACGGGCCGTACCACTTTCCCGAGAAGCTCATTCCCCACATCATCATCCGCAGCCTGGCGGAGCAGTCCCTGCCGGTCTACGGCGACGGCGCCAACGTGCGCGATTGGCTCCATGTGGAGGACCACGCCCGGGCGCTCACACTGGTGCTCGGGCGCGGCGCCGTCGGCGAGACCTACAATATCGGGGGCCGCAACCAGCGCAGCAACATCGCGGTGGTGCAGGCGATCTGCGCGCTCCTCGACGAGATTGTGCCCTGCCCGGCCGGTCCGCGCGAACGGCTCATCACGTACGTCCCCGACCGGCCCGGACACGACCGCCGCTACGCGATCGATCCGACCAAGATCGAGCGCGAGCTCGGCTGGCGCGCCGCCGAGACGTTCGAGAGCGGGTTGCGCAAGACCGTGCAGTGGTACGTCGACAACCGGCCCTGGTGGCAGTCGATCCTCGCGCGCGGCTACCGGGCGCAGCGGATCGGGCTTGATCGATCCGCCGGCGCCGGAATTCGCCTGCAAGATCAAGGCGGGCCCTTGTAAACAACAACGAAATTTACAAGGCCCGGGAATTTCGTGTGCAGAGACAAGAACCTGCGCCGCGACGCGCCGCGAATAACAACGAATATCAAGCCGAGAACAAGAACCGGAAGCAGCCCTGCGCGGTATCCAAAACAAATCCCGGCGCGGTCTCCCGCCCGGGCACACCAATCCAGTTTCAATTTCACGAATAGTCTGATTTGCAGCGTGGCGTCAACAGCGGAGTCCTCGCCATGTGCCGGTTTCAGGGCGCCGTACTGCTGTGTTGCGATGGTCGGGCATGATCGAGGTTCATCGTCCGATCGTTCGTGCCATGCATCCGGAGGATGCCGCCGGTGTCATCGAGATGGCGCGTCAGCTTGCGGCCGCCGTTGGCGACCCCCAGCCTCGGCTCGCGGAAGCCGACCGGTCCGCCGCGATGGTTCGATTGCCTGGTGGCGGAGATTGCGGGCCGATTGGTGGCCTATGCGGTCGTCTGCAAGGGCTTTGAGGCGCATACCGCCAGGAAGCGTTTGTGGCTCGGCGATTTCTACGTTCGACCGGATGTGCGCCGCCGCGGAATAGGCCGGACCCTTATGGCGGCGGTCGCGCGCCATGCGCTTCAACTCGGCTGCGATGCCGTGTATTGGGAGCTTTGGCGAATGAATCGTGCCGGGGAAGCGTTCTATCGGCGTTTCGGGGCGGAGGAGGCTATCGATCTTGCGGTGATGCGCCTCGACAAGGATCGCCTCACGGCACTCGGTTACCGGCCCTGACGAAGTTGGCGGTCGGCCTCTATGCGCAACTTCCCGAAAATTGCTAGCCTTGGCATGACCATTGATTGCCTGAGGGGAATTTGGGTGGAGTGCCGATCAGCTACGGGAGGAATGCTATGAAGAGCCGTCATTTCACTGCGATCATTCTCACCGGAATGCTGGCGCTGTCCGGGTCCGCGATCGCGGTGGCACAGAGCGCGGCGCCGGGCAACTCAGTTCCGGGGCCAGCCCCCGCCGCGCGGCCCGGTGGCGGCTTGACGGTCCTCGACTTCAAACCGGCGATGGACGACCTGATGACCATGCTGATGCAGCCGCGCCACATCAAGCTCTACTACGCCGGGCAGGCGAAGAACTGGACGGTGGCGGCGTTCGAGTTGAACGAATTGCGCGGCGCGCTGGCCCGCATCGGGCGGACCATCCCGATATACCGTAAAATCAACGTCGACGAGGCGGTCGCGGCGATCTTCACCGACAAGCTGAAAGCAGTGGATGCAGCCATCAAGGCGGCCGACCCGGCGCAATTCACCGCGGCATACGGCGAGATGACGGGGGCTTGCAACGCCTGCCATCAGGCGTTGGACCACCCCTTCCTGAAAATCAAGGTTCCGGACGCGCTGAACTATCCGGATCAGGACTTCAACCCCTAGAGCATTTCCCGGAAAAGTGGCCACCGGTTTTCCGAAAGGAAATGCGACAACGCTTGAATCTAGAGCGCTTTCCGCCCGCGACCTGAGCAATTTAACAGTCAACCTAAACGGAAAGCGCTCTAAGGCCGCCGGCGCCTGCTTCGATCCGATGAAGATCGAGCGCAGCTCGGCCGCGCATCGCGCGAACTCCGACCAGCACGGCTGTCTCGCCGGCCATTTCCGGGTCGATCATTCGAACAAACCAAACCATCTGCCGCCCCGGCGGCCGGCCTACTGCTGGTACGATAACAGCTTGATTTCATTTGCCTTACCAACGAAACCCACCCGGCAATTCGCGAGGCGTGCGACTGGTACCGCGAGCGTCAGTCTTTGCTGGCTTTCTGCATCTTCTCCAGAATCGTATCAACGTTGAAGGTCGCCGATTTCTGGCGTTGCGGGAATTCCCGGAAAGTTTGAAGGAATTGTCCCACGATGACCTGTGCCGGCAGAAGGGTCCATAGCTTGTCGGCATACCAGCGGGTGTACATCTTTGAGTCTGGCGTCACTTCGAACGGGTCCTGCCGCAGGTTGATGACCAACGGCACGGTCCGCGGTTGCGAGACAT
>DASZKX010000110.1:0-29584 GCA_035552735.1 Xanthobacteraceae bacterium | reverse complement strand
CCAGCCGCTGCGCCAGCAGGCGCGAGCCCGGCGGCGTCACGGTGCGGTCGATGGCGGCCAAGAGCGATCCGCGCCGGTCGCCCGAGAGCGCGCGCGTGAGCTCGAGATTGACCCGTGTGGCCTGGTCGATGGCAAGCGTCGCCCCTTCGCGCTCGCGCACCGGCGGCGACAGCGGCGGGCGGCGGCCGAGCTGGGTGCGCTCCACGTAGGAGATGCAGGCGGCGGCCGCCGTCAGCTCGAGGCGCGTTAGCGCCCCGAATGCCTGCGTGGTCGACACCGCGAAATAATTGGCGAGCCGCCGCTCGGCGGTCGCGCCGTCGAACACGTCGCGCGGCAGCGGCGTCACCGCTGGCAGCGCGCGCAGATAGGCCGCCAGCTCCGCATCCCCGTAAAGTGCGTCCGACACGATGATCTCGCCCGGCTCGAGCCGCGCGATCTCGGCATTGAGCCCCAGCCGATCGCATTCGGCGATGCGGAACTCGCCGGTCGAGATGTCGATCCAGGAGATCGCGAAGCGCCCCTCCGCCTCGCCCGAGGCCCGCGCCCGCGCGATCGCCAAGAGATAGTTGTTCTCGCCCGCCTCGAGCAGCGTGTCCTCGGTGAGGGTGCCGGGCGTGACCAGGCGCACCACGTCGCGCCGCACCACGCTCTTGTTGCCGCGCTTCTTGGCCTCGGCCGGGTCCTCGGTCTGCTCGCAGACCGCGACCCGGTGGCCGCGCGCGATCAGCCGGTGCAGATATTCCTCCGAGCGCTCGATCGGCACCCCGCACATCGGGATGTCGCGCCCCAGATGCTTGCCGCGCTTGGTGAGCACGATGCCGAGCGCGCGCGAGGCGATCTCGGCGTCCTCGAAGAACAGCTCGTAGAAGTCGCCCATCCGGTAGAACAACAGGCACCCCGGATGCGCCGCCTTGATCTCGGTATATTGCTCCATCATGGGCGTGACGCGCGCGCTCGCCTCGGCGGAATCGACCGGGTCGGGCGGCGGCGCGGGGAGGGCGATGTCCATGGCCGGCACGCTAGCAGATGCGGCGGGGGGATTCATGCGGCGCGGGCGAATAGCCCACAGCGGATGCCGATTGCAAGCGGGGCGAAGCTTGACCTGACAACGCAAATCAGTGGATTTGAGGAAATTGAAACTGGCGAGGTGTGAGTCGTAGGGCGCAATCGCTTTATTGCGCCGCTCCGCGCGGCTGCTTGCGCCTGAACCTAAAGGTACGGGTGGGGCGCGGCCGATTGGCGCAATAAAGCGATTGCGCCCTACGCAAAAAGGACCCTTCGCCAGCCCCGCCGATGCTGCATGGCTCTGAGGCCATCACGACGGCGATCCATTGTTCTCCGATTGTATTTTCAATACGCGGCGCTTCGCAGCCATGCGTTTTTGTTTGGTCTGCCCCAGCCCAGCCCGCCTATTTCACCAGCTTCACGCCGCAAATCTGCTCCAGCGTGCCGTGGTCGACCATCTCGCGCTGGGCCTTCGGAAGATTGAGCCCGTCGAGAATCCTCAGCGTCTCGCGGATGTAGAGGGTGCCCTTCTCGGGATCGAACGGGCAGTCGGACGCGAACACGATCTTGTCGGCCGGATAGAACTCCATGCCGCATTTGGTCGCCGGGATGCCGCCGAAGGCGGCCGTATCGGCATAGAAGTCGTTCTTGAAATAGTCGAGCGGGCGCTTCTTGAGGCTTTGGCGCAGCGCCACATAGTCCTCGTCGGTGGTGCGGGTGCCGAGCTGGTCCCAGCCGTTGCCGATGCGGCCCTCGAGCATCGGCACGATGCCGCCGAAATGGTGCACGATGATCTTGAGCTTGGTGTACTTGTCGAGCGTCTTGGAGAACACCAGCCGTGCCATGGCGCAGCCGGTCTCGTAGGACCAGCCGAGCGCCCACCAGATCTCGTACAGGGATTTCTTTTCAAAGCCCGGATAGTCCGAGAAGTCGGCGCCGCGCGCCGGATGCAGCCAGATCGGCTTGCCGAGCTCGTTCATCTTGGCCCAGAAGCCCTCGTATTCGGGGCGATCGATCGGCTTGCCGGCCACGTTAGTGTAGATCTGCACGCCCAGCGCGCCGAGCTCCTTGATGGCGCGCTCGGCCTCGCGCACGCCGGCATCGGGCGATGCCAGCGACACCTGCGCCACGAAGCCCGGAAAATGGTCACGGTGCTTGGCGCAGATCTCGGCGAAGCCGTCATTGATGATGCGCGCCAGCTCGTCGATCTCCTCCGGCTTGTGGGTGAGGACCTCCAGCGGCGGTTGCGGATAGGAGAGGATCTGCGCATAGTCGGGAAACATGTCCACGATCTTCATGCGGTGGTCGAGATCGAAGAGCGCCGGGAGCGCCCGCACCCGCTTGCCCATGTCCTTGTGATCGCCCGCCATCGTCAGCATCCGGTCGAAGAACTTTTTGGGAAAGAAGTGCGTGTATGCGTCGATGCGCATGAGCGTTGCTCCGGTTATTTGCTTGCTGGCTTCGTTGCGGGCGCCGGTTTGGCGGTGTAGCCGAATTGGGTCGTAGGAATTGGCTGTAAGGCTGTAAGGAAGTGCGGGCGACGGTCCCGCCGCAAGGCGCCACGCGAGACGCAAAGTAGTTAGCGCGTCGGCTGCGGGCTGTCCATCGCGCCATCGCACCGCGGTTGCGTCAGGCCGCCATGAGACGCGTTACGAGTTGCGGCGGTATCGGCTGCGCCTTGAAACGGCCCGGCCGGGCCGGATCGCGCACCGCCCATACTCGGGTCTCGAAGCCCTCGACCGCGAGCGTGCCGTCCCGGCTTAGCCGGTGCATGATGTCGAAGCTCGAGCGGCGCACCGCCGTGAGGCTGGTCTCGATCACCACGTCGTCGCCGAACCGGCTCGGCAGCAAGAAACGCGAGCGCGTCTCGACCACCGGATAACCGGCGAACCCATGCGTCTCCTGCAGCTGATGCTTGCTCATGCCCAGCGTCCGCTCGATCATGAGGGTGGTCGAATGATCGAACATGGCGAAATAGCGCGGGTAGAACACGATGCCGGCCGGATCGCAGTCGCCCCATTCGATGCGAACCGTGCGTGCATTGCTCGCCATTGCGTTTCCCATCCCGGTGCTCGCGCCATTTGACCGCACCCGGCATGACCCGTAAATAATTATCGCGAGCGAAGAAACAGATATTTGAGAGGGGCGTCCGCAATGTCGCGTTTCCTGTCGCTCGCCGATGCGGTGGCCGAGACCATCCGGGACGGCGACACGGTCGCCATGGAAGGGTTCACCCACCTGATCCCGCATGCGGCCGGCCATGAGATCATCCGCCAGCGCAAGCGGCGCCTCACCTTGATCCGCATGACCCCGGACCTGATCTACGACCAGCTGATCGGCATGGGCTGTGTCGCCAAGCTCGTCTTTTCGTGGGGCGGCAATCCGGGCGTCGGCTCGCTCTTCCGCCTGCGCGATGCGGTCGAGAACGGCTGGCCCAATGCGATCGAGATCGAGGAGCACTCCCACGCCGCCATGGCCAATGCCTACGAGGCCGGCGCCGCCGGCCTGCCCTGCGCGATCCTTCGCGGCTATGTCGGGGTCGATCTGCCCAAGGTGAATCCCAGGATCAAGCGCATCGTCTGTCCGTTCACCGGCGAGGAGCTCGCCGCCGTGCCGGCGCATCGTCCCGACGTCGCCGTCATCCATGCGCTGCGCGCCGATCGTGCCGGCAACGTGCTGCTCGAGGGCATCGTCGGGGTGCAGAAGGAGGCGGTACTCGCCTCCAAGCGCTCGATCGTGACGGTCGAGGAGATCGTCGAGGACTTCGGGCCCCGCAACCTCAATGCGGTGATCCTGCCGAGCTGGACGGTGGGCGCCATCGCGGTGGTGCCGGGCGGCGCCTATCCGTCCTATGCGCAAGGCTACTATGCGCGCGACAATGCCTTCTACCTCGCCTGGGAGCCGATCGCGCGCGACCGCGACGGTTTTTTGCTCTGGATGAAGCAGAATGTGCTCGACCGCGGTCCTGAAGTCTTCGCCACCTACGCGCGCCGCGCTCAGTAGGGTGGGAAAATTGCCTGGCACTGCGATTCTGATTCCGCGTCGCCCACCCTACAAGGTCGTAAAGGAACAACGCATGGATACCTATCGGGCGAGCGAGATGATGACGATCGCGGCCGCGCGGGCGTTGCGCAACCACGATGTCTGCTTCGTCGGCATCGGGTTGCCGTCGGCCGCCGCCAACCTGGCGCGGCTCACCCATGCGCCCGGCCTCACGCTGATCTACGAGTCGGGTCCGATCGGCGCCAAGCCGGACGTGCTGCCACTCTCGATCGGCGATGGCGAGTTGTGCGAGACCGCGCTTACCACCGTCTCCGTGCCGGAAATGTTCCGCTACTGGCTGCAGGGCGGCCGCATGACGGTCGGCTTCCTAGGTGGCGCCCAGATCGACCGCTTCGCTAATCTCAACACCACCGTGATCGGTCTCTATGATAAGCCGCGCACGCGGCTGCCGGGCGGCGGCGGTGCGCCCGAGATCGGCACCTGCTGCGGCGAGATCTTCATCATCATGAGCCAGACGAAACGAAGCTTCGTCGGAAAGCTCGACTTCATCACCTCCATGGGGCATGGCGAGGGCGGCGAGCACCGCACCCGCCTCGGCTTGCGGACCAAGGGGCCGACCAAGCTCGTCACCGATCTCTGCGTCTTCGAGCCCGATGCGCGGACCCGCGAAATGACCGTTGCCTCCATCCATCCGGGCGTCACCCGGGCGCAGATCGCCGACCATACGGGCTGGCCGGTGCGCTATGCCGCTGAGGTCGCCGAGACGCCGGCCCCGACTGACCACGAGCTCGAGGTGCTGCGCGAGCTGCATGCCCGCACCGCACGCGCCCACGGCCAGGTCCCTAACCCTTCCCCGCTTGCTGGGGACGCCCAGCCGAACCCTCCCCCGCAAGCGGGGAAGGGACGGGAGGGGGCGAGGAACGCCACATGAGCGGCCCGCGCGACGTATTCCTGTGCGATGCCGTGCGCACTCCGATCGGGCGTTATGGGGGCGGCCTCGCCAAGATTCGCACCGACGATCTGGCCGCCATCCCGATCAGGGCGCTGCTCGAGCGCAACCCCAAGGTTGATTGGGCGACGCTCGACGAGGTGGTGCTCGGCTGCGCCAACCAAGCCGGCGAGGACAACCGCAACGTGGCCCGCATGGCCTTGCTGCTGGCGGGGCTGCCGGCGGCGGTGCCGGGCGTCACGGTCAACCGGCTCTGCGGCTCCGGCCTCAATGCGGTGGGGGACGCGGCGCGCGCGATCCGCGCCGGCGAGATCGAGCTCGCGATCGCGGGCGGGGTCGAATCCATGACGCGGGCGCCGTTCGTGACCGGCAAGGCCGCCGAGGCGTTCCAGCGTTCGGCCGACATGCAGGACACCACCATCGGGTGGCGCTTCGTCAATCCGCTGATGAAGGCGCAATACGGCGTCGATGCCATGCCGGACACCGCCGAGAACGTAGCCGAGGATTATCAGGTCTCGCGCGCCGATCAGGACGCCTTCGCGTTGCGCTCGCAGCAACGGGCCCGTGCGGCGGCGGCGGCCGGCTTTTTCGCGGCCGAGATCGTGCCGGTTGAGATCAAGGGCGGCAAGGCCGGCCCCGTCACGGTCGTGGCCGATGAGCATCCGCGCCCCGACACCACCCTCGAAGCGCTGGCCAAGCTCAAGCCCATCGTGCGCAGCCCCGGCACCGTGACGGCCGGCAATGCGTCCGGGATCAACGACGGCGCGGCCGCCATGATCCTGGCCTCGGAGGCGGCCGTTCTGCGGCATGGTCTCACGCCGCATGCGCGGGTGCTCGGCATCGCCTCGGCCGGCGTACCGCCGCGGGTCATGGGCATCGGTCCGGTGCCGGCCACGGCCAAGTTGATGGCGCTGCTCTCGCTCAAGATCGGCGACTTCGATCTGATCGAGCTCAACGAAGCCTTCGCGTCCCAGGCCCTCAGCTGCCTGCGGCAGCTCGGGGTCGCCGACGACGCCGAGCACGTCAATCCGCACGGCGGCGCGATCGCGCTCGGCCATCCCCTCGGCATGTCGGGCGCGCGGCTCGCCATGACGGCGGCGCATGGGCTGGCGCAGCGCGGCGGCAAGCTCGCGCTCGCCACCATGTGCGTGGGGGTAGGGCAGGGGATTTCGCTCGCGCTCGCGCGCGTATGAGTTAGTCAAAGAGGTCTTGGAATGGATCCCAATTGGATTTGCTTTCATCCCAATCCATCGAAGCCGCGCTTCAAGCCGCCCGCCGGCGCGGTCGACGCCCATTGCCATGTGTTCGGCCCCGAAGCCAAATTTCCTTACGCTCCCGAGCGCAAGTACACGCCCTGCGATGCACCCAAGGAAAAGCTGTTCGCGCTGCGCGATTTCCTCGGCTTCGATCGGAACGTGATCGTACAGGCATCATGTCACAGCAAGGACAACCGGGCGCTGGTCGATGCGCTCGAATCCTCCAACAACAAGGCCAAGGGCATCGCCTTCGTGGGCGAGGAGGTCACCGACGCCGAGCTCAAGAGCCTGGACCGCGCCGGCGTGAAAGGCGTGCGCTTCAACTTCGTCAAGCGGCTGGTCGATTTCACGCCGCGCGACGTGCTGGAGCGGATCGCCGCCCGCGTTGCGCCGCTCGGTTGGCACATCGTGGTCTATTTCGAGATGCCCGACCTGCCCGAGTTCGAGGATTTCTTCACCTCGCTGCCCACCACCGTGGTGGTCGATCACATGGGCACGCCCAATGTCGGCAAGGGCGTCGACCATCCCGAGAACCAGCGCTTTCATCGGCTCATGGACAAGCACCGGAACTTCTGGGTCAAGGCGACCTGCCCGGAGCGCATGACGCTCGCCGGAGCGCCCTATGACGACGTGGCGCCGTTCGGCCGCACCCTGGTCGAGCGCTTTCCCGACCGCGTCATCTGGGGCACCGACTGGCCGCATCCCAACATGAAGAAGGAGGCGCCCGACGACGGCGTCCTGGTCGACTACATACCCAAGATCGCCCCGACCGCGGCGCTTCAGCAGGCGCTCCTGGTCGACAATCCGATGCGGCTCTATTGGGCCTAGCTGCTCCGCATCCGCTCATTCCGGCGCGCGGGGACGAGCGGCGGGGGTGAAAGCTTACGTTGCCAAGTTTTCCCGCGCTATATATGTGAAGCTGACATAAGGGAGACACCCCGATGGCACGCACCGGTCCGACGGCCCGCGTCGCGCAGGACTACGACGATATTCCGGGCACCTTCGTCTTCGACGCGGAGAAATCGCGCCAGGGCTATCATCTCAACATGTTCTGCATGTCGCTGATGAAGGACGAGAACCGCAAGGCCTTCAAGGCCAACGAGATGGCCTATCTGAACCAGTTCCCGATGTCCCCCGAGCAGCGCGAGGCCGTCCTCAAGCGCAACTGGAACCAGATGCTCGAGCTCGGCGGCAACATCTATTTCACCGCCAAGCTCGGCGCCACCGACGGCCTCTCGTTCCAGCAGGTGGCCGCCATCATGACCGGCTCGACCCAGCAGGATTACGCCGACATGATGCTCAAGGGCGGCCGCTCGGTCGAAGGCAACCGCAGCAAGTCCGCGAAAGCCGGCAAGACACTCAAAAAGACGGTCAAGAAGCCGGCCGACAAGCACAGCAAGAAGGCGGGTAAAGAACGTGGCTAGAATCATCGCAGGCGTGGGATCATCGCATGTGCCGGCGATCGGCGCGGCGATCGACAATGGCAGGACGCAGGAGCCCTATTGGAAGCGGGTCTTCTCTGGCTTCGAGCCGTCCAAGGAATGGATGGCCAAGACCAAGCCCGACGTTGCCATCGTGGTCTACAACGACCATGCCTCCGCGTTCTCGGTCGACATCATTCCGACCTTCGCGCTCGGCTGCGCGGCCGAGTTTCCCCCCGCCGATGAGGGCTGGGGACCCCGCCCGGTGCCGGTGGTGCAGGGGCATCCGTCTCTCGCCTCCCACATCGCCCAATCGGTCATCCTGGACGAGTTCGATATCACGGTCGTCAACAAGATGGAGGTCGATCACGGCCTCTCGGTCCCGCTCAATCTGCTGTTCGGCTCTCCCAATGCCTGGCCGTGCCCGGTCATCCCGCTCGCCGTCAACGTGGTGATGTTTCCGCCCCCGACCGGGCATCGCTGCTTCATGCTGGGCCGCGCGATCCGCAAGGCGCTCGCCGCCTATCCGGAGGATCTGCGGGTGGTGATCTTCGGCACCGGCGGCATGTCGCATCAGATTTCCGGGCCGCGCGCCGGCTTGATCAACAGCAAGTTCGACAAGGCCTTCCTCGACAACCTCACCAAGAGCCCGAAGAAGCTCATGAGCATCCCGCATATCGAATATATGCGCGAGGCCGGCGCCGAAGGCATCGAGATGGTGATGTGGCTGATCATGCGCGGCGCGCTCGATGACGACATCGAGGAGGTCTACCGCTTCTACACCGTGCCGGCCTCCAACACCGCGGTCGGGCACATCATTCTCGAGAACAAGCGCAACGCCAAGGGCAAGAAATCGGCGGCCGGCAAGAAGCCGGTCGCCGGCAAGCACAAGCGCGCGGCCGCGCGCGCCAATCAGCGTAACGTGCGTAGGGGAAAATAATGAAGATCTGCGTTGCCGGCCAAGGCGCCTTTGGCCAAAAGCATCTCGACGCGCTCAAGCGTATTGCGGGCGTGGAAATCACCTCGCTGGTCGGCGGCAATCAGGACGCGACCGCCGAGGTGGCCAAGAAATACGGCGTTCCCCACTACACTGGCGACCTCGGCGAAGGCATCAAGCGCGCCGACGCGGTGATCCTCACCACGCCCACCAAGATGCACTTCCGCCAGGGCGAGCAGGTGATGCGCGCCGGCAAGCATGTGCTGGTGGAGATCCCGGTGACCGACAGCGTCGAGGATGCCGAGAACCTGGTGAAGATCGCCAAGGAGACCGGCGTGGTCGCCATGGGGGGCCATGTCCGCCGCTTCAATCCCAGCCACCAATGGGTGCACAAGCGGATCCAGAAAGGCGAGCTCAAGATCCAGCAGATGGACGTGCAGACCTACTTCTTCCGCCGCCGCAACATCAACGCCGCCGGCAATCCGCGCAGCTGGACCGACCATCTGCTCTGGCATCACGCCGCCCATACCATCGACCTGTTCCAGTATCAGGCCGGCGAGACCATCTCGGATTGCTACGCCGTGCAGGGTCCGATCCATCCCCAGCTCAACATCGCCATGGACATGGGCATCGTGGCCAAAGTGCCCTCGGGCGCCATGCTCACGCTGTCGCTGTCGTTCAACAATGACGGCCCGCTCGGCTCGTTCTTCCGCTACATCTGCGACAACGGCACCTACAAGGCATTCTACGACGATCTGAGCGACGGCAAGGACAACAAGATCGACGTCTCCAAGGTGGACGTCTCCATGGACGGCATCGAGCTCGAGGACCGGGAGTTCATCGCCGCCATCACGGAAAAGCGCGCCCCCAATGCCAGCCTCGAGGAGGTGCTGCCCTGCATGCGGGTGCTGGGCAAGCTCGAGCAGATCATCGACCCACAACGCAAGGCGCACGCGTAGTTATTGCCGACAGCGATGCCGCTGAGCCACCCTCGCTAATCCCGATTACAATAAAGCCTGCTCTCTAAAGTTGCCTGTGCCCGGCAAATTTGCACTGCCGCTACGTCCGCGGCGGGCTTTGCTCGCGCCCCGTTCCGCGCTACCCATAGGTCAACCAACAACATCCAGGGAGAGCCCCATGCAGCGAGCCAAGCCGCCGTTTCGCGCCGACGAGGTCGGCAGCCTGCTGCGCTCAGGCCCGATCAAGGCGGCGCGCGCGCAGCGCGATCAGGGCGCGATCACGGCCGGTGCGCTCCGCGCCGTCGAGGACCGCGAGATCGAGAAGATCATCCGTAAGCAGGAGGAGATCGGCCTTACGCTCGCGACCGACGGCGAGTACCGCCGCTCGTGGTGGCACTTCGATTTCTTCTGGGGGCTCACGGGCTGCGAGCGACTGGTCCTCGATCACGGCATCAAGTTCCACGGCGTCGAGACCAAGCCCGAGGCGGTGCGCATCGTCGGCAAGCTCGACTTTCCGGCCGATCATCCGATGCTCGACCATTTCCGCTTCCTGAAGGCGCACACCAAAGTGACGCCCAAGATGTGCATCCCGGCGCCGCCGGTGCTGCATTTCCGCCTGCCCAAGGACGGCATTCCCAAGAGCATCTACCCCGACATGGACGCCTTCTTCCATGACCTCGGCCAGACCTACCGCAAGGCCGTGAAGGCGTTCTACGGCGCCGGCTGCCGCTACCTGCAGTTCGACGACACCATCTGGGCCTATCTGTGCTCGCCCGACGAGATGAAGGCGGCGCGCGAGCGCATGCCGTGGGTGGACGAGCTGCCGAAAATCTACCAAGGCGTCATCAATGCGGCGCTCGCCGACAAGCCCGCCGACATGACCATCACCACCCATGTGTGCCGTGGCAATTTCCGCTCCACCTGGGTGTCGGAGGGCGGCTATGAGCCGATCGCCGAGCGGCTCTTGGGCGGGGTGAATTACGACGGCTATTTCCTCGAATACGACAGTGATCGCGCCGGCGGTTTCGAGCCGCTGCGGTACCTGCCCAAGGGCAACAAGGCCGTGGTGCTCGGGCTCATCACCTCCAAGAGCGGCGCGCTGGAGAGCAAGGACGATATCAAGCGCCGCATCGAGGAGGCCACCCGCTACGTGGCGCTCGAGCAGTGCTGCCTGTCGCCGCAATGCGGCTTCGCCTCGACCGAGGAAGGCAATATCCTGGCCGAGGAGCAGCAATGGGCGAAGCTGCGCGTGATCGTGGAGCTGGCCGCCGAGGTGTGGGGGTGATGCAGGCCCTCACATGGTGTCGTCCCGGCCCTTCGGCCGGGACGACGAGCAATGCAGACACCCACGCCCCTGCCGCCCCCACCCGTTTGAACTAAGGTCTTCCCATGCAACGAACCAAGCCTCCGTTTCGCGCCGATCATGTGGGCAGCCTGCTGCGGCCGGCTGCGCTTAAGGAGGCGCGCGCCAAGCGTGAGCGCGGCGAGATTGGCGCCGCCGAGCTCACCGCCATCGAGGACCGCGAGATCGCGGCGGTGATCGCCAAGCAGGAGTCGGTTGGGCTCAAGTCCGTCACCGACGGCGAGTTCCGCCGCGCCTCCTGGCAGACCGATTTCCTGCTCGGGCTCGACGGCGTCGAGTCCTATCACGGCGAGCGTAAGATCATGTTCAAGGGGCCGCAGCCGCGGCCCATCCTGCTGCGGCTCAAGCACAAGCTCGGCGCCTTCCACGGCCATCCGATGATCGAGCATTTCAAGTTCGTGGCCGCGCACGCCAAGGTCGCCCCGAAGATGACCATTCCCTCGCCCTCGACATTGCACTTCCGCTACGGGCGCGACGCGGTGCCGGAATCGATCTATCCCGACATGGAGGATTTCTACCGCGACCTCGGCCGGAGCTATGCCCAAGTGGTGCGCGCCTTCGCGGATGCCGGCTGCCGCTATCTGCAGCTCGACGAGGTCAATCTGGCCTATCTGTGCGATCCGGAGCTGCGGGCGCAGGTCGCGGCGCGCGGCGATGATCCGGCCAAGCTCCCCATGATCTATGCCGACATAATCAATGCCGCGATCAGCGACATTCCGGCCGACATGACCATCACCATGCATCTGTGCCGCGGCAATTTCCGCTCGAGCTTCGTGGCCAGCGGCGGCTACGACCCGGTCGCCGAGATCCTGTTCAACGCCATCAAGGTGCACGGCTATTTCATGGAATACGACAGCGAGCGCGCCGGCGGCTTCAAGCCGCTGCGGCTCGTGCCCGGCAACAAGACCGTGGTGCTCGGCCTCGTCACCTCCAAGAGCGGCATGCTGGAATCGAAGGACACGATCAAGCGCCGCATCGACCAGGCCTCGGAGTTCGTCGGCCTGCAGCAGCTCTGCCTGTCGCCGCAATGCGGTTTCGCCTCGACCGAGGAGGGCAATATCCTGGGCGAGGACGAGCAGTGGGCCAAGCTGCGCATGATCGTCGAGGTGGCCCAGGAGGTCTGGGGAAAATAATGACCCAGGGCATCGTCGCCGGAAAAGTCGCCGTCGTCACCGGCGCCGGCCGCGGCATCGGTCGCGCCATTGCGCTCCTCATGGCGCGGGAGGGTGCGCGCGTCGTGGTCTGCGACGTGGGGGCGAGCCTGCAGGGCGCCGGCACCGACGCACAGCCGGCGCAGGCCGTGGTCGACGAGATCCGCAACGCCGGCGGCGGGGCGATCGCCTCGACGCTCTCGATCGCCGAGCCGCGCAATGCCGACCTGATCGTGCAGGCCGCGCTCGAGGCGTTCGGGCGCGTCGACATCCTGGTCAACAATGCCGGCATCCTGCGCGACGTGATCTTCCACAAGATGAGCTGGTCCGACTGGTCGGACGTGATCGCGGTGCATCTGCATGGTTCGTTCAACATGAGCCGCGCCTGTGCCACCCATTTTCGCGAGCAGGGCGCCGGCGCCTTCGTGCATATGACCTCGACCTCGGGCCTTATCGGCAATTTCGGCCAGGCCAATTACATGGCCGCCAAGCTCGGCATCATGGGGCTCTCGCGCGGCATCGCGCTCGACATGCAGCGATTCAAGGTGCGCTCCAACGCCATCGCGCCGTTCGCCTGGACCCGCATGATCGATTCGATTCCGGTCACGAGCGAGGAGGACCAGCGGCGCGTCGAGCGCTTCGCGCAAATGACGCCGGAGAAGATCGCGCCGCTGGCGGTTTATCTCGCTTCCGATCGGGCTGAGGGCATTTCGGGGCAGGTGTTCGCGGTGCGCAACAACGAGATCTTCCTGTTCAACCAGCCGCGCCCGATCCGCTCCCTCCACCGCTCCGACGGCTGGACCCCGGAGGCGCTTGATCAGCAGCTCAAGGGCGCCTTCGGCCCCTCGCTGACGCCGCTGGAGCGCTCCGGCGACGTGTTCTCCTGGGATCCGGTGTAGGGCGCAATCGCTTTATTGCGCCATCAGCCGCGCGGATCGGCGCAATAAAGCGATTGCGCCCTACGCGTCCCCCAAAGCCCGGGGGGCGACACCGAGGTAAAACACCATGCCCATCGACTTCGACAATCTCCTCGCCCTGAAAATTCCCGAGGTCACGCAGGCCTATACCGAGAAGGACGCAATCTTGTACGCGCTCGGGATCGGGCTCGGGTGTGACCCCATGGATGCGGACGAGCTGCCCTTCGTCTACGAGCAGAGCCTCAAGGTGCTGCCGACCTTCGCGGCCGTGCTGGGCTGGCCCGGATTCTGGGTGCGCGATCTCGATACCGGCATCGATTGGGTCAAGGTCGTGGCCGGTGAGCAGGGGCTCGTGTTGCATCGCCCGCTCGCTGCGCGCGGCACCGTGATCGGCCGCACCCGCGTCACCGAGATCATCGACAAGGGTGCCGGCAAGGGCGCGCATGTCTATTCCGCGCGCGACTTGATCGATGGCGTAAGCGGCGAGAAGATCGCGACCGTGACGCACACGACGGTGTGCCGCGGCGACGGCGGTTTCGGCGGGCCGGAACGCGCAGCCCCGGCCGTGCATCCGATCCCGCAGCGCGCGCCCGATCTCGTCTGTGATCGGGGAACGCGGCCGGAAGCCGCGCTCATCTATCGGCTGAGCGGCGATCCCAATCCGTTGCATGCCGACCCCGCGGTCGCCCAGGCGGCGGGCTTTCCGCGTCCGATCCTGCACGGGCTCGCGAGCTTCGGCATCGCGTGCCACGGAATCCTGAAATGCGTGTGCGACCACGATCCAGGACGGCTCAAGGCGATCAGCGGCCGCTATTCGGCGCCGGTATTTCCGGGCGAGACCATTCGAACCGAGATGTGGCGCGACGGGCCGATCGTCAGCTTCCGGGCCCGGGTGGTTGAACGCGATGTGATCGCGCTCAACAATGGCCGCTGTGAGCTGACGGTGTAATATCGAAGCCTGAAAAGGCGAACGCCATGACAGATGACGGCAATGACGGCTCCGCCGGCAACCTCGCGCAAATCCGTGCCTCCGTGCGCGCGCTCTGCGGCAAGTTCCCAGGCGAATATTGGCGCCAGCTCGATCGCGAGCGCGCCTATCCGGGCGAATTCGTCAAGGCGCTGACGGAAGCCGGCTATCTCGCCGCCTTGATTCCGGAGGAGTATGGCGGCAGCGGTCTCACCCTGATCGAGGCTTGCGCTATCCTGGAGGAGATCCATGCCTGCGGCGGCAACGGGGCCGCCTGTCATGCCCAGATGTACACCATGGGCACGCTGTTGCGGCATGGCAGCCGCGCCCAGAAATCCCGCTGGCTGCCGTTGATCGCGCACGGCGAGTTGCGGCTGCAGGCTTTCGGGGTGACCGAGCCGACCTCCGGCTCCGATATGCTGAGCCTCGCCACCACCGCCCGGCGCGAGGGCGACCACTATGTCATCAACGGACAGAAGGTGTGGACCTCGCGCGCCGAGCATTCCGATCTCATGCTGCTCATCGCCCGCACCACGCCACGCGAGGCCACCAAGACCCGCACCCACGGCCTCTCGGTCTTTCTCATCGACATGCGGTTGTCCGCGGGCGCCAGCATCAAGGTCAATCCGATCCGCACCATGATGAATCATGCCACCACCGAGATCTTCTTCGATGATCTGCGGGTGCCGGCCGAGAACCTGATCGGCGCGGAGGGCGAGGGCTTCCGCTACATCCTGTCCGGCATGAATGCCGAGCGCATCCTGATCGCGGCCGAATGCATCGGCGACGCCAAGTGGTTCATCGAGAAAGCCGTGTCCTATGCCAAGGAGCGCCGCGTCTTCGACCGGCCGATCGGGCAAAATCAGGGCGTGCAGTTTCCGATCGCGCGCGCCTATGCGCAGATGAGTGCGGCCGAGCTGATGGTGGGGGCGGCGGCGGCGAGCTACCAGGCCGGGCAGGACTGCGGCGCGCAAGCCAATATGGCCAAGCTCCTGGCCGCCGAGGCCTCCTGGGCGGCGGCCGAGACTTGCGTGCAGACCCACGGAGGCTTTGGCTTTGCCGAGGAATTCGACATCGAGCGCAAGTTCCGCGAGACCCGGCTCTATCAGGTGGCCCCGATCTCGACCAATCTGATCTTGTCCTACCTGGCCGAGCACGTGCTCGATCTGCCACGCTCGTACTGAGCTTGGCTGGTAGGGCGCAATCGCTTTATTGCGCCATTTCGCGAGGCGTAGGGCGCAATAAAGCGATTGCGCCCTACGCCGTTACAGTCGCAGCGCCTCAAACGCCTGGCGATGATGATCGGCGGCCGCTTGCGAAAAGCAGCAGAACACGACCCGATCGAGCTCGCGGCCCGGGACGGTGATTTCCGCGCTGACGGTCGCGACGGCGATCCGTGCCGCGCGGTCGGGCGGAAACCCGTAGATGCCGGTCGAGATCGCCGGGAACGCGATCGAGCGCAGGCCATGCGCGGCGGCGAGCGCCAGGGACACGCGATAGCAGGACGCGAGCAGCGCATCCTCGTCGTGGTCGCCCCCACGCCAGACCGGGCCGACCGCGTGAATGACGTGCTTCGCCGGCAACGCGTAGCCGCGCGTGATCTTGGCTGATCCGGTCGGGCAGCCGCCGAGGCGGCGGCACTCGGCCAGCAGTCCGGCTCCGGCGGCGCGGTGAATGGCGCCATCGACGCCGCCGCCGCCCGCCAGCGACGTATTGGCGGCGTTGACGATGGCGTCGAGCGCCAGCTTGGTGATGTCGGCGAGGCAGATTTCAAGCCACGCCGTTCCGACCTCGGCACTCAGCAATGGAGCAGCAACCGGCACCATGGTGCCAGTTTAGCATGCCCACTCGGCCTGCGCTTCGGCCGCGATATCGACCGTGCTGCGCACGCCGAGATCGTCGAAATGCCGGCTCAGGAATTCGTGACCGGCGCGCTGGCCGCCGTTGCGTAGCAGCTCGAAAAAGGCGAAATCGGAATCGAGCTTGGAATCGGCGGTCAGCTCCTTGAAGGCGCTGTCGAGCGCGATGCGGTGCACGTTGATGCGCCGGTATTCGCCCTCGCCGCGGCCGCGCGGCAGCCGGCCCTGGTCGATCAGCCGGGTCACGAAGTCGATCGCCCGGTACTCCGCGATCAGTGAGGAGTTGAAGGTGATCTCATTGATGCGGTTTAGGATCTCGTTTTGCGTGCGCGGCGTCATGTGGCGCTCCAGCGGATTGATCGAGACGATCACCACGTCTTCGGTATCGGTGGTGCGGAAAAACGGGAAGATCGCCGGATTGCCCATATAGCCGCCGTCCCAGTACGGGATGCCGTCGATCTCGACCGCCTGAAACACCATCGGCAGGCAGGCCGAAGCCATCACCACCTCGGCGGTGATCTTCTCGCGCGGAAAGATCCGCAGCCGGCCGGTGAAGACGTTGGTGGCCGACACGAAGAGCTTGAGGCCGCCGGAGGTGCGCAACGCCTCGAAGTCGACAAAGCGCTCGATCAGGTCCTTGAGCGGGTTGATGTTGAGCGGATTGAAGTCGTACGGCGACCACAGGCTCGACAGCGCGTCGAACCAGGCCTGGGCCGGCGAGCCCTCATAGGGCACGAACGACAGCAGCCGTTGGGTGACGGTGCGTTGCACCTCCGGCAAGTCGCCGTTGCTGCTCACCGCGCGCCATATGCCGGCGAGACGCTTGCGCGCCTCCTGCGGACCGCCGCGGGCGAGCCCGTCGGCCAGCATCACGGCATTGATGGCGCCGGCCGATGCGCCCGATATGCCTTCGATCTCGATGCGGGGGTCGGCCAATAGGCTGTCGAGCACGCCCCAGGTGAAAGCGCCGTGCGCCCCGCCGCCTTGCAGCGCGAGGTTGATCTTCTTGGGTGAGGCCATGAACGGTGCCTATTCGGCGGTCCAACCGCCGTCGATCGAGATGTTGGCGCCGGTGATCTGGGCCGCCGCGTCGGAGCAGAGAAAGACCGCCAGCGCCGCCACCTGGTCGACGGTGACGAACTGCTTGGTGGGTTGCGCCGCCAACAGCACGTCGTTCTTGACTTGCTCCTCGGTCAGGTGGCGGGCCTTCATGGTTTCGGGAATCTGCTTCTCGACCAGCGGGGTCCAGACATAACCGGGGCTGATGCAGTTCGCGGTGGCACCGAACGTCGCCATCTCGAGCGCGACCGTCTTGGTGAGGCCGGCCAGCCCGTGCTTGGCGGTCACATAGGCGGACTTGAACGGGGAGGCGACCAGCGAATGGGCCGATGCCGTGTTGATGATGCGGCCCCATTTGCGCGCTTTCATCCCCGGCACGGCGGTGCGGATGGTGTGGAAGGCGGCTGCCAGATTGATGGCGATGATCATGTCCCACTTGTCGACCGGAAACTCCTCGATCGGCGCCACATGCTGGATGCCGGCATTGTTCACCAGCACGTCGACGCTGCCCAGTGTCTGCTCCGCGGTCTTGATCATGCCGACGATCTCCGCCGGCTTGCTCATGTCGGCGCCCGAATAGATCGACTTGACCCCGAAATCCTTCGCGATGCCCGCCCGTTCGGTCTCGATCGCGGTCTTGTCGCCGAAGCCGTTGATCATCACGTTGGCGCCCTCCTTGGCGAGAGCGCGCGCGATGGCAAGCCCGATCCCTGAGGTCGAGCCGGTGACGACGGCGGATTTTCCCTTGAGCATGGTGGCACTCCTGATGTCTTGGCGATGGTTGAAGGGAGGAACTCGCGGCGATCAGGCGGCGGTGCGGCGAGCCCCCGCGTGCCGGCAACGGGATGGAGCGATCGGCAGCTTGGGCGTGCGGTTGCTGCGGTGCAACAATCTATATCATGCCGGGCATCACAATTTTGCGATTACGCTGCAATCACTTAAGCGTGCCCATCACGCCACGGGCGGGCCTCACGCCATTCGCGTGCCTCACGCCACCTCGGCCGGACGGGCGGCGACATCATTGAGCGTGCTGCGGGCGCCGATATCGTCGAAATGGGTGTCCAGGAAGCGGCGGGTCGCGCGCTGGCCGCGCTTGTGCAGCCGCTCGAAGAAATCGAAGTCATTGTTGAGCCGGCTGTGCGGATCGAACGTCTCGCCGGTATCGTCCATCATGATGCGATGCAGCCGGATGCGGCGGCAATCGCCATCGCCGGCACCATGTGGCAGTCGCCCCTGATCGATCAATTGGTTGATGAAATCGATCGTGCGCAGCTCGGCCGACTGCGCGGCATTGAAGGTGATCTCATTGGTGCGGCTCATGATCTCGCCGGCGCTGACCGGCACCTTGTCGCGTTCGCGCGGGTTGATCTGCACGATCAAGAGATCTTCGGCGGCCGTCGCCCGGATGAACGGCAACAAAGCCGGATTGTTGCTGTAGCCGCCGTCCCAATAGGATTCTCCCTCGATCTCCACGGCGCGAAACAGGAGCGGCAGGCAGGCCGAGGCCATCACGACCTCGGCGGTGATCTCGGCGCGGCCGAACACGCGCGGCTCGCCGGTGCGCACATTGGTGGCCGAGATGAAGAGATGACGGCCTTGATCGGCGCGGATCAGGTCGAAATCGACAAAACGCTCGATCAGCTCCTTCAACGGATTGATGTTGAGCGGGTTGAGATCATGGGGCGACCAAAGCTGGGAAAATGCCCCGAACCAGGGCGGTACCGCCGCGCTCGGGCGCGGCATGAACGAGAACAGGCGCTCGACCACGCCGCGTTGAAGGTCCGGCAGGTTGCCGCCGAAGCTTGCCGCGCGCCAGAAATCGGCCAGATGCTTGCGGGCGTCCTGCGGTCCGCCGCGCGCCAGCCCGTCCGCCAGGATGACGGCGTTGAGCGCACCGGCGGACGTGCCCGAGATGCCTTCGATCATCAGCCGCCCGTCGGTGAGCAACTGATCGAGCACGCCCCACGTGAAGGCCCCATGGGCACCGCCGCCCTGGAGCGCGAGATTGATGCGCTTGCGGCGGCCGCCGGGGTGGCGCCGCCCCGCCCCGAGCGTAGCGCGGGGCCGGCTCGGCCACAGCGTTGAAACCGCCTTGTTCAAAAGCAGAGGAAACATCACATCAACGGGGTGAGGGGGTGGGGCGTGGCTTTGCTGCCCGGGCCAATCTGACGGCAGAATTGCTGCATTGCAACAAGAAAATATTGCACTGCATCAATGTATTGTGATCCTTGCCTGAGTTGCAAATCGAGTAAAATTCCATATGGCCAAAGCCAGAGAATCACGCAGCAGCGCACCGGCCCCCAATGTGTTTCCCGGGCCCAACCATGACCATGGCCGCTGCAGCAGCGAGGCCATGGCGATCGCGGAGGCACAGTGCCTCGAGCATGGCCGACGCCTGACGCCGATCCGCCGGCAGGTGCTCGCCGTGCTGCTCGGGAGCCATAAGCCGCTCGGCGCCTACGAGATCATGGAGCGCCTCGCTCCTCAGGGGCCGCGGCCGGCCCCGATCACGGTCTATCGCGCGCTCGATTTCCTGCGCGACAATGGGCTCATCCACCGCATCGAAAGCCGCAATGCCTTCGTGGCTTGCGTCCACAACCATGCCAACGCCGAGCCGGTCGTGTTCCTGATCTGCGAGCGCTGCGGCGCCGTGGGCGAGGCGGCCTCGAGCTCGGTCGCCGCCACTCTGAGCGCGGCGGCGCGGGCGGTCGGCTTCACGCCGAAATCGCCGGTGATCGAAATCGGCGGCATTTGCGCCCATTGCCGTTAATCTTGGGAGTTGCCGCCACGTTGACGCCACGCAGCCAGTCTGGCACTGCGTCAATCCGAGACGGCACAAAGAGAGTGCAAGAAGGACACTAGAGATGAGCCAAGCTGCGGCCCAGGCCAGGCGCCACTCCGTTGCGGTCGATGTCGGCGGCGTGACCGTCGGTGGCGATGCCCCGATCGTGGTGCAATCGATGACCAATACGGACACCGCCGATGTCGCCGGCACCACCGCCCAGGTCGCGGCGCTGGCGCGCGCCGGCTCGGAGATCGTTCGCATCACGGTCGATCGCGACGAAGCCGCCGCCGCGGTGCCGCACATCAAGGAACGCCTCGTCAAGATGGGGGTCGACGTGCCGATCATCGGCGACTTCCATTACATCGGCCACAAGCTTTTGGCCGACCATCCGGCCTGCGCGCAGGCGCTCGACAAGTACCGCATCAATCCGGGCAATGTCGGGTTCAAGAACAAGAAGGACAAGCAGTTCGGCGACATCATCGAGACCGCGATCCGCTACGGCAAGCCGGTGCGCATCGGCGTCAATTGGGGCTCGCTCGATCAGGAGCTGCTCACCCATCTGATGGATCAGAACTCGCTCTTGCCCGCCCCGCTCGGAGCCCGCGAGGTGATGCGCGAGGCCATGATCGTGTCGGCGCTGACATCGGCGGAGCGCGCCGAGGAGATGGGGCTGGGGCGCAACCGCATCATCCTGTCCGCCAAGGTGTCGGCGGTGCAGGATCTGATCGCCGTCTATGCCGAGCTCGCGCGCCGCTCGGATTATGCGCTTCATCTCGGTCTTACCGAAGCCGGCATGGGCTCCAAGGGCATCGTGGCATCATCCGCCGCCATGGGTGTGCTGCTGCAGCAGGGCATCGGCGACACGATCCGCATCTCGCTTACGCCTGAGCCCGGCGGCGACCGCACTGTCGAGGTGAAGGTCGGCCAGGAGCTGCTGCAGACCATGGGATTTCGCACCTTCGTGCCGCTGGTGGCGGCCTGCCCGGGTTGCGGGCGCACCACCTCCACGACGTTCCAGGAGCTGGCGCGCGATATTCAATCGTTCATCCGCGACTCGATGCCGGAATGGAAAACCCGTTACGCGGGGGTGGAAGCCTTGAACGTCGCGGTGATGGGCTGCATCGTCAACGGACCGGGCGAGAGCAAGCACGCCGATATCGGCATCTCGCTGCCCGGCACCGGCGAGCAGCCGGCGGCACCGGTCTTTGTCGACGGCAAGAAGGTGGCGACCTTGCGCGGCGCGAGCGTGGCGGCCGACTTCAAGAAGATGGTGATCGATTACATCGAGCAGCGCTACGGCCATGGCGGGGCCGGGCAGACGGCGGCCGAATAGCCGCTGACCGATCTGGCCCAATCAAATCGCGCTCGCTGCGATATTCACGGTCAGCGCCAGCAGCGTGACGTTGAAGATAAATGAGATGATGCCGTGGGCCGAGACCGTGTGGCGGATCGGCCGGCAGGTAATCGCCACGTCCGATACCTGCGACGTCATCCCGATCACGAACGAGAAATAGACGAAATCCCAGTAATCCGGCTCGTGCAGATCGCCCGGGAAGATCAACCCGCCGCCCTTGCCGCCGTTCTCGTCGTAGAACTCGTGCGCATAGTGGAGCGCGAACATGATGTGGGTGAACGTCCACGACAGCAGAATGGTGAGTATTCCAAGCAGCAGGTGCATCGGCTCGCGGTGGTTCGCATCCGATGATCCGAGCAACGCCACGATGGCGCCGAGGCTGGCGAGCGCGGCGGCTGCGGTCAGCGCCAGGATGGTGAACTGGCCTTCGTCCTGTGAGCGCGCGCGCAACCGGATGTGGCGCACCTCCGCCACCGCCATCATGCGCAGCGCCAGCGCGAGGTAGAGGACGATGCCGACGTCCCAGCCCGCCAGCAGGCGGGTCGCGATCCGCCAGTCGGATGGACAGAGCGCGATCACCACGACGCCGATCAGGGCCGCGATGAACAGGCGCGGCCGTGCCCGTACGATGCGAAACGGCAGTGGCGGGCGGCGACGCGATTTTGGCTGGTCGGTCATGCTGGCCACCGGGTGCGCTCAACGAGCTGGGTTCACGAAGGTGTCCTGGAACAGCTTCGTCCACTTGTCACCCTCGTCGAGGAATTTCGGCAGGTCGACGAAGATCAGGTCCTTGGGCGGCGGCTTCACGCGCGGGTCGGTCGGAACCGCCTGCCGGCCCGCCAGGATCTTCTGCGCGTCGGTCAAATAGAAATCGAGCAGCAGGAGGGCGGCGTAGGGATGCGGGGCCTTCTTGAACACGCCGGCTCCGGTCGGCAGCGCCACCACGGGCGGCAGGTACAAGAACTCGACCGGCGCGCCCTCGACGCTTTTCATTTGCTCGACCCGGTAGCTGTAGGCGGTCAGCGCCAGCGGAACCTCACCGGAACCCACGAAATTCGCCAGCAGCGTATGGCCTTTGCGGATGGAAATGCCGTTGGTGGCGACGATGTCATGGAACAGGCGCAATCCCTTCTGCTCGCCCATGAAGCCGACCACCGAGAGGAACCAATTGGCGTCGTCCGACTCGATTCCGAGCTTGCCCTTCCATTTCGGATCGCGCAGGTCCTCGTAGCCTTTCGGTACATCCGCCGGCTTGATGATGTCGGTGTTGTAGGCACCCACGAACACGCTCAGGCGCGTGGCGATCCAGCCCCGATGCGGCATTCTGGCTTGCGGGATCAGCGCGGCGGCGGCGGGCGTCGAGACCGCCTGCAGCAATTGCTCGCGGAACATGATCTCCATTTCAGATCCGGCCGTTTCGGCCACGTCCGCGTCGAAGCGGCCACCGGCATATTCGGTCAGTGCCCGATTGCGGATGTCCTCGGAGCTGCCGCGCCACTGCTGCACCTTGATGCCGTACTTGGCCTGGAACGCGCCCAGGATCGCGGCTTGGTCCGCCAGCGTCGCAGACGAATAGAGCGTGACGGTGCCTTCCCGCTTGGCGCCCGCGACGAGGCGGGCGCTGCGATCCGGCCCCGAATAGGCGGCGAGCTCGGCGAGCGTCTGCGCCCGTGCCGGAGCACCCCAGATGCACACCGCGAGCATCGCGGCCACGAGCGCGGCCGGCCGGACAGCGCCAAGGTGGTTCGCCATCGACCGGCGCGAATGCCCATCCAGGATCATGCGATCCTCCCGGGTTGCGGCCTTGTTCCTTCAAGCCGATTGCGCCACCTTCGGCGGCAAGCCCGTGAGCTCGGACTGATAGGCGTCATCCATGCGGGGCTTGAGGCCGTGGCGGGCAAGCGCGTCCACGAACATCTGGCGGATTGCCGGCGTCTCGTCCGCATAGTCGATCTGGTTGCCGCCCATCCGCTTGCTGATCCACGACATGGGAACGCCCTGGCTGTTGCGCGGCGAAGCATATTTGAACGCCAGATAGCGCGCCGGCGTCGGCCCCGCGTTGAAATGCTGATGGTACCAGGCATTGGGCGGCACGATCAGGGTGCCGTATTTCCACTCGTAGCGCCGTGCCTCCTCGCCTTGCGGCCACATCAGGGAATAGCCCTCGCCGCTGAGCACGATGACGTGGGCGCCGGGTCCGTGGTGATGGGCTTTCTTGTAGGTGCCGACGGGGAATTGCGAGATGTGGCTGGCGATCGATCCCTTGGCCATGTTGAAGCGGATGTGGCCGCCGCCGGCACCGCGCTCTTTGGCGGTGATCAGCGGCAGGTTGATGGCGTCGGCGACGAAATTGGTCTGCAGCAGGTAACCGACCTGCTCGCCTTTTGCGCTGAAATAGTCGGGCTCGCCGGAGAAGCGGTTGTTGAAGTCATAGGCGGTGTTGAAGATGAAATCGAGGTTGTCGTAGAGGTTGATCACCGAGGGACAGTTGGTCACCGCCACGAAGCGCACGACCTCTTGGCCCGAGCCGTTGAAGTGCTGGTACCAGCAATTGAGCGGGACGGCGAAGATCGAGCCCGCCTTCCACTCGAACGTGACCCGCGCCCCGGCATTGTTCCAGATCGTGGTCGAGCCGCGGCCGCTCAGGATCAGGATCATCTCCTCGAACAGATGTCGCGCGGGCTCGAGCTTCTTGCCGGGCGCGATCTCGCAGACATAGCAGTCGTTGGAGGTGCGGGAGGCTTCGTGGTTGATGTAGACGCCTTTGCCGGCGCGGCGCGCCCACGGCTTGAGCTCGACCGTGCGCAGATCGGGAACATATTGGGCGCTGATGATGTCGAGCCCTTCGGCCCGCACAAACCGCAGATAGGGCGTGTCCTTTTCGGTCTTGAACTTCTCCGCCATCTCCTGCGAAACCATGACGTCCTTGGCCACGAATCCCTCCTTGCTGCGCGTTCGGCTCTTATCTTCGGTAAGCTCGGACAGGCTCGAATTGAGGGCTTGATTTAGCAGTGACGGGCGCCCCGCCGCAATGCCGGTGCGCGCCGTCGGCGTGGCGATCCGCCGGGACATGCGGGCGGGAACCCAACTCTGACCCGATCGATCGGATCGACGGATGACGGCTGCGACGCAAACACGGTCCGCGCGCCCGCGCGGCGGCTTGTCCCGCCTGGCCTGGGCCGTGCTGGTGGTTGCTCTCGTTCTCCTGCTGCTGCCCTATCTCGTGGTGCCGCTCTACCGCGTCGTATCGCCGGTCTCGACCCTGATGCTGGCGCGATGGGTGACCGGCCGCAATGTGGTGCGCACCTATGTGCCGATCGGTC
This sequence comes from Xanthobacteraceae bacterium, assembly GCA_035552735.1. Lineage (GTDB taxonomy): Bacteria > Pseudomonadota > Alphaproteobacteria > Rhizobiales > Xanthobacteraceae > VAZQ01. The sequence goes on along the minus strand of DASZKX010000110.1, from coordinate 5,276 downwards.
GGCTGGCGCCGGCTTTGCCGCTGTCCGTGCTGGTGGCGGAGGACGATCGGTTCTGCAGTCATCACGGCATCGACTGGCATGAGATTCACATCGCGATCCGGGAGACCGACGACCTCGGCGAGGCGCGCGGCGACTCGACCATCACGCAGCAGACCGCCAAGAATCTGTTTCTATGGCCGGGGCGCAGCTACGTGCGCAAGGTCTTGGAGTTTCCGCTGGCCTTGTGGATCGATCTGGTGCTGCCCAAGCGCCGCATCATGGAGATCTATCTCAATATCGCCCAATGGGGCCCCCATGGCGAGTTCGGGGCCGAAGCCGGCGCCCGGTCGGCTTTCGGCAAGTCGGCGGCGGACCTCGATAGCCGCCAAGCCGCCTTGCTGGCTTCGATCCTGCCCAATCCGATGCAGCGCAGCGCGCGCCTGCCGGGGCCGGGCGTGCGCAGGCTCGCCGGCATCTACGAGGCCCGCGCCCGCAACGCCTCGGCGCTGGCCGGTTGTATCGGAAGCACGCCCGGGAGCCGGCCGCCCTCTAGCGCGTACCGGGGTGATCCTCTATAAGCCCGGCTTCCCGGATTTCAGGCGTATTGGCGCTTTAGGAGAATCGACATGGCTGTCCCGAAACGAAAGACGTCCCCCTCCCGTCGGGGGATGCGCCGTTCTGCCGACGCGCTCAAGCGGCCGACCTACGTCGAAGACAAGGATTCCGGCGAGCTGCGCCGCCCGCATCACGTCGATCTCAAGACCGGCATGTACCGGGGCCGGCAGGTACTCAAGCCCAGAACCGAAGCCTGAGCGAGGTCCGGCCGGTCCGGGATCACATGGATCGGGACATGGCGCGCCCCATCGGGGCCACCGGTGCGGAGACCGCCGCATAGACGGTGTTCACCTCGTTCGGGTCGGCGCGCCGTCGCCGCCGGGTCTGCGGTGCCCGTTGCGCGGTGGCGATAAGTTGAGCCAGAAAGACGGCCGAAGGGCGTGCCCCGGCCGGATTGGCCGCGGTTCCCGGACGAGGCCCGACCAAGACCAAGGCACGGCCGGGCTGCGGCAAATCAGCCGGCGTCCCGCATTGCGCGTCGGAGTGTGCCGGGCGGGGACATGCCGCCGGGGCTGGTCCCGACGGGGTGATGCTCATGATCGCGCGCATTTTTGCGCCTCCGGGAAGTTCTGTATCAATTCGGGACGGGGGAGCCCTGTTCCCTCAGACCACCCGCAAGGCGCGTGCCGACCCGCGGAACGCGGTTTCCGAATGGTTTAAGGTTTTGGCCTAGCTTGGCCGCGATTCGGCCGTTCGGCGCGACGATCAAAAGAAGGGGCCGGAGTGGTCAGCCGGGATCAAACCAAATTCGGTGACGGCGCGGGCAGCGACCGGGCGCCCGATCCCACGCGGGGCGCGATCTCGCACACCGGCGTGGATGCGGCCATCGAGCCCATCATTCTCGATCCCGATGCGATTTTCGCCGCCATCGGCGACGTCCCCTACCTATGGCGCATCGACACCGATGCGCTGGCCTGGGGCGCTAATATGGGCGCAGCGCTGGGCACGCTCGATCCTGCCGCGCTCACCTGCGGCAAGTCCTATGCCGAATTGATCGATCCGCAGAGCGGTTCGTCTCGTTTCGACGCGATCATGCGCCCGGGCCTGAGCGACGAGGGAGCCGGCATTCCCTACCTGGTGCAATACGCGTTGCGGGTTTCGGCCGCCGAGGAGCTGATCTGGATCGAGGATTCCGGACGCTGGTTCGCGGGGCCGGACGGCAGGCCGTCGCGTGCCTGCGGGGTGGTGCGCGTCATCAACGAGCGCCATGAGCGGGAGCAGAAGCTCACCTATCTGTCGCGCTTCGATCCCTTGACCGGCGAGCTCAATCGCGATCGCTTGACGGAGGTTCTCGACGCCACCATCGAGGAGGCCCTGAAGCTTCGCTCCTCCTGCGGCTTTCTGCTGGCGGCGATCGACGAGCTCGGCCGCATCAACGAAGCCTACGGTTTCGATATCGCCGACGAGGTCATAGCCGCGGTCGCCAAGCGCCTGCATTCGCAAATGCGCGGCAAGGACCATTTGGGGCGCCTGTCCGGCAACAAGTTCGGCATTATCCTCAACAATTGCACGCCCGATGACCTCTCGATCGCAGCCGACCGCCTCCTCGCCGGCATCCGCGACGAGGTGATGCAGACATCCGCCGGCCCGGTCGCCGCGACCGTGACGATCGGCGGTTTGACCGCGCCCCGTCATGGCCGCAACGTGAACCAGATCGTGGCCCGCGCCCAGGATGCGCTTTATGCCGCCAGAGCCGGGCGGCGCGGCTCGTTCCAGGCCTATCAGCCCAATCTGACCCGCGTGGCCGAGCGCCAGGAGAACATGCGGGCGACCGATGAAATCCTCTCCGCCCTCAACGAGCGTCGCATCTTCATCCTGTTCGAGCCGGTGGTCGAGATCGGCTCGCGCCGGCCGGCCTTCTTCGAATGCCTGATGCGGATCAAGCGTTCGGACGGAAGCCTGCTGGCCGTCAACGAGTTCATTCCCTGGGCGGAGCGGCTGGGCCTCGTCCGCCTGCTCGACCGCCGCGTGCTCGATCTGGTGGCGGCGGAAATGATCGCCTCGCCGGCGCTGAAGGCCAGCGTCAACGTGTCGGCCGCCTCGACCGGCGATCCGGATTGGTGGGCCGGCCTCGGCGCGATGCTGCGCGCCCATCCGGGAGTGGCGCAGCGGCTCACGGTCGAGATCACCGAGACGGCGGCGATTCAGGATATCGACGAAACCCGCGCCTTCGTGTCACGGGTCAAGGATTTGGGCTGCCGCATCGCCATCGATGATTTCGGCGCCGGCTACACCTCGTTCCGCAATCTGCGCAAGCTCGGCGTCGACCTCGTCAAGATCGATGGTGCCTTTGTGCAGAACCTGCTGCAGTCGGAGGACGACCGCGCCTTCGTCCATACGCTGATCGATCTGGGACACCGGCTCGGGCTCAAGACCGTCGCCGAATGGGTACAGGACGAGGCGTCGGCCGCAATGCTGGCCGAATGGGGCTGCGACTATCTGCAAGGGGTGCTGGTCGGGCTCGCATCGGCGGAGCGGCCCTGGGAGGTCGCCGAAGTGACGCAAGCGCACCGCGCTTGAGCATTCTTCCGGGACGGTGCGCCCGATGACGGTGCCGGCCGCGGCTACTCTTTGGTTCCAGGCTCCGGGTTGCCGAGCCGGTCGAGCCGTTTCTGCATGTCTTCCATCTGCCGCTTGAGATCGTCGATCTCGCCGCCTTCAGCCGGCCGCGGAGCGCCCTTGTCGGCCTCGACCGTCTGGCCTTCCCGTCTGGCGAACGGAGGGGCGAACATGGCGAAGGTCCGCTGGAACATTTCCATGTTCCGCCGCACCTGCTCCTCGAGGGGGCCGAAACCGGCAACCCCGAATGCCTGCGCCACCTGGGTGCGCATCTTCTCTTGCTCGCGCACTAGCGTGTCGATCGAGACTTCAAGATAACGCGGCACCAGCATCTGCATGCTGTCGCCGTAGAAGCGGATGAGCTGGCGCAGGAACGTGATGGGCAACAGGCTCTGCCCCTCCTTGTTCTCTTGCTCGAAAATGATCTGCGCCAGGACCGAGCGGGTGATGTCCTCTCCGGTCTTGGCGTCGTAGACGACGAAGTTGTTGCCCGCCTTGACCATGGTGGCGAGATCTTCGAGCGTCACATAGGTGCTCGTGCCCGTATTGTAGAGCCGCCGATTGGCGTATTTCTTGATTGTGACCGGTTCTTCGGACTGTGCCATGTTGGCCGCGTCAAATATGAGCATATCTGAGGCCAGCATAGCCTTTTTCTTCTTGCCCAAGCCACCGTTTTATGGCCCCCAAGCGGCATCCAAGCGGGGACAAGGTTAAGGACCGGGATTTTGACCCTTCGACAGCGCGGAACAGGCCGGCGAACCCGGCGTTTGACAGTCACACACCTGCTACCGAGGATGGGGTATGGGTGCCGGGACTACGGCGCGCCGCGTGGCGCGGGCCTCATGCCGGTCGCGGGTGTCGGGGACCGACGCCGTTCAACCGGACAGTTTCCAGCCGGACACTTTCCAACCGGACACAAAGGAGCCAGGACATGAAGGACGATATCGTCATCGTCAGCGCAGCGCGCACGCCGGTCGGGGCATTCAACGGGGTGTTCGCCAACCTGCCGGCGCACGAGCTCGGCAAGGTCGCCATCAAAGCCGCCCTCGAACGGGCCGGCATCGAGGGGGCGCAGGTGTCCGAGGTCATCTTGGGGCAGATCTTATCGGCGGGGCAGGGCCAAAACCCGGCGCGCCAGGCCTCCATTGCGGCCGGCATCCCGGTCGAGAGCCCGGCCTGGGGTGTCAACCAGCTCTGCGGTTCCGGCCTGCGCACGGTCGCGCTCGGCTATCAGGCTATCCTCAATGGCGACTCGGAGATCGTGATCGCGGGCGGCCAAGAGTCCATGAGCATGGCGCCGCATTGCGCACATCTGCGCAATGGCGTGAAGATGGGCAATTTCGACATGGTCGACACCATGATCAAGGACGGCCTGTGGGACGCCTTCAACGGCTATCACATGGGCAACACTGCCGAGAACGTCGCCCAGAAATATCAGATCACAAGGGCGCAGCAGGATGAGTTTGCGGTTGCCTCGCAGAACAAGGCCGAGGCGGCCCAGAAGGCCGGCAAGTTCAAGGACGAGATCGTGCCGGTGACGATCAAGTCGCGCAAGGGCGATGTGGTCGTGGATGCCGATGAATATCCGCGCCATGGCACCACTCTCGATGCGGTCGGCAAGCTGCGCCCCGCCTTCGCCAAGGACGGTACGGTCACCGCCGGCAATGCGTCAGGCATCAACGATGGCGCCGCCGCGGTCGTGTTGATGAAGGCGAGCGAAGCCGCCAGGCGCGGCAAGACCCCGCTCGCCCGCATCGTCGCCTGGGCGCACGCCGGCGTCGATCCGGCCATCATGGGCACCGGCCCGATCCCGTCTTCGCGCGCGGCGCTGCGCAAGGCCGGCTGGAAGATCGAAGACCTCGATCTCATCGAGGCCAACGAAGCGTTCGCGGCGCAGGCCTGCGCGGTCAACAAGGACCTCGGCTGGGATACCGCCAAGCTCAACGTCAATGGCGGGGCCATCGCGCTCGGTCACCCGATCGGGGCGTCCGGGGCGCGCGTCCTGGTGACGCTCCTGCACGAGATGCAGAAGCGCAATTCCAAGAAGGGCCTTGCGACGCTCTGCATCGGCGGCGGCATGGGCATTGCGATGTGCGTCGAGAGATAGGCTTGAAGCTGAAGCG
>DASZKX010000109.1:0-7340 GCA_035552735.1 Xanthobacteraceae bacterium | reverse complement strand
CCCTGGAAGTCCCGTCCCTGGAGGTCCTTGTGGAAGCTCAACTCGACTCGATCGATCTGAAAATCCTCAAGGAATTGCAGGAGGACGGCCGCATCACCAATGTGGAGCTGGCGAGCCGGGTCGGCATCTCGGCGCCGCCCTGCCTGCGCCGGGTGCGCACCCTCAAGCAGGCCGGCTACATCAAGGGCTACCGGGCGCTGCTCGACGAGAAGCTCCTGGGCTATGAGGTCACGGTGTTCGCCATGGTGCACCTCACCAGCCAGGCCGAGGCCGACTTGAAGGCGTTCGAGGATTTCGTGCGCGACCAGCCGCTGGTGCGCGAATGCTGGATGCTGTCGGGGGAGATCGACTTCATCCTCAAATGCGTGGCCCGTGACCTCAAGACCTTCCAGGCGTTCGTGGCGGAGCTGACCGCCGCCCCGCACGTGCGCAACGTGAAGACCTCGCTCACCCTGCGCAATTCCAAGGACGCCGCCATGGTGCCGTTGGAGCTTCTAACGCTCAGCGCCACTCCACCTTCTTGACCTCATAGGCCTTGGCGCCGCCGGGCGTGACCACCTCGACGCTGGCGCCTTTGGCCTTGCCGATCAGGGCGCGCGCCACCGGCGAGGTGATGGAGATCTTGCCCTTCTTGGCGTCGGCCTCGGGCTCGCCAACGATCTGCCAGACCATCTTCTTGGCGGTGTCCTCGTCCACCAAGGTGACGGTGGCGCCGAACTTGATCGTCTCACCGGACAATTTCGACACGTCGATGACCTCGGCGCGCGCGAGCTTGTCCTCGAGATCCGCGATGTGGCCCTCGTTCAGAGACTGCGATTCTTTGGCGGCGTGATATTCGGCATTCTCCGACAGGTCGCCGTGCGTGCGCGCATCGGTAATCTGCTGGATGATGCGTGGCCGCTCCACCTGCTGGCGATGCTTGAGCTCGGATTCGAGCGTCGCATAGCCCTCAGCCGTCATGGGGAGCTTGTCCATCGGTCCTTCAATCCTCCGAATCTGAATCCGTCTCGCGGTTGCAACCCTTGATCACCGAATCACACAATCACTGATCAAAGTGTCGGAGCCACGACACGGAATAGTCGAGCGCTCGATTTTCGGGCGCCGCATGGTTGAGCACATGATGTTCCGCCTCCGACGGTCCGTTGCGGGAACCGTCGGAGGCGGAGCACCGGAGACAAAATCCTAACCGCGGGCGGAAGCTGGCTTGCGACCCGCGACGTGAGCCCGTTCCCAACTTCCGTTGCCCGGCCCGGTTCCCGGGCCCCGCCAAGTCCTTGCCGCTGCGGGACCGCCCGCGCCGCAGGGGCCAAAAAATATGACCGCCAGGGCCCGGTCGGCAACCTTCGCAATTCGATCCAATCCCTTGGGCTTCAACCACTTTTTGAACTACGAAGGTCGGTGCGGCCGACGAAATAACTCTGCAGCGTACGAACCTCGAGGTCGCCCCCGAGATAGGCTTTGATTCCTTGCGCCGCGGCAACGGCCCCCGAAAGAGTGGTGTAATACGGCACTTTATGCAAGAGGGCGGCCCGCCGGAGCGAGCGGCTGTCGGCCAGCGCCTGGATTCCCTCGGTGGTGTTGAAGACGAGCTGGATCTCGCCGTTGCGGATGGCATCCACGATATTGGGCCTCCCCTCGGAGGCCTTGAGGATGCGATCGGCCACGACCCCCTGCTCGACCAGGAACCGCTGCGTCCCGGACGTAGCCAGGGTCTTGAAGCCCAACTCGGTCAGGATCTTGACCGCGCTCAGGATGCGGGCGTCCTTGTCGGCGTCCCGCACCGACACGAACACCGTGCCCTTACGCGGCAGCCGGGAGCCGCCGCCGAGCTGGCTTTTGGCGAAGGCGATCTCGAACGAGCGATCGATGCCCATGACCTCGCCGGTGGATTTCATCTCCGGCCCGAGCACGGTGTCGACGCCCGGGAAACGGGCGAACGGGAAGACGGCTTCCTTCACCCCCACATGGTCGAACTGCGGCGGCTTGAGATCAAAGCTCTTGAGCCGCTCGCCCGCCATGATCCGGGCCGCGATCTTGGCGACCGGCATGCCCACCACCTTGGCGACGAACGGCACCGTGCGCGAAGCGCGCGGATTGACCTCGAGCACATAGATGTCGCCGTCCTTGACCGCGTATTGCACGTTCATCAGGCCCCCGACCTGCAGCGCCAAAGCGAGCTCGCGGGTCTGCCGGCTGATCTCGGCGATGACCTCGGGCTTGAGCGAGTGCGGCGGCAGCACGCAGGCGGAATCGCCGGAATGGATGCCAGCCTCCTCGATGTGCTCCATGATGCCGGCGATGACGGTGTCGGTGCCGTCGGCCAGGCAATCGACGTCGACCTCGATGGCGTCCGAGAGATAGCGGTCGAGGAGGAGCGGCCGCTTGCCGGATACGACCAGCTCGGAGGGACGATCGAGGTCGCCGGCGAGGCGCGTGAGGTAGCGGTCGAGCTGCGGCGCGTCATGGACGATCTCCATGGCGCGGCCACCCAGCACGTAGGAGGGACGGATGACGATCGGATAGCCGATCGACTCCGCGATGGCGCGCGCCTCCTCCGGGCTCTTGGCGATGCCGTTGGTGGGTTGGCGCAGCCCCAATCGGTCGAGCAGCTGCTTGAAACGGTCGCGGTCCTCGGCGAGATCGATGGCGTTGGGCGAGGTGCCGAGGATGGGTACCTGCGCGGCCTCCAGCGGCCCCGCCAGCTTGAGCGGAGTCTGGCCACCGAACTGTACGATCACCCCGTGCAGCGTGCCGTTGCGGCGCTCGGCATCGATGATCTCGAGCACGTCCTCGGCGGTGAGCGGCTCGAAATAGAGCCGGTCGGAGGTGTCGTAATCGGTCGAGACCGTTTCCGGATTGCAATTCACCATGATGGTTTCGTAGCCGGCCTCGCTCAGCGCGAAGGCGGCATGGCAGCAGCAATAATCGAACTCGATGCCCTGGCCGATGCGGTTGGGGCCGCCGCCGAGGATCACCACCTTGCGCTGGTCGGAAGGTGCGGCCTCGCAGGCTACGCTGCCGCCAAACGGCGTCGCGTAGGTGGAGTACATGTAGGCGGTGGGCGAGGCGAACTCGGCCGCGCAGGTGTCGATGCGCTTGAATGCGGGCCGCACCGCGAGCGCGTGCCGGCGCCGCGTGACCTCCTCCTCGAGCAGGCCGGTCAGCTGGCCGAGCCGGCGGTCGGAAAATCCCATTGCCTTGAGCCGGCGCAGCGCGCCCGCCGTGGCCGGCAGGCCCTTGGCCTTGATCTGCGCCTCGGTCTCGACGATGCCGCGGATCTCGCCCAGGTACCAGGGATCGAAGCGGCAGGACGCATGGATCTCCTCGTCCGAGAAGCCGAGCCGCATGGCTTGCGCCACCTTGAGCAGACGCTCGGGCGTGGGTACGCCCAGCGCGGCGCGCACCGCGGTCTTGTCGTCGCCCTGGCCGAGCCCCTCGATGGCGATCTCGTCGAGGCCGGTGAGGCCCGATTCGAGCGAGCGCAGCGCCTTCTGCAGGCTCTCCTGGAAGGTGCCGCCGATCGCCATCACCTCGCCGACCGACTTCATCGAGGTGGTGAGCGTGTGCTCGGCGCCGGGAAATTTCTCGAAGGCGAAGCGCGGAATCTTGGTGACCACGTAATCGATGGTGGGCTCGAACGAGGCCGGGGTCGCGCCGCCGGTGATGTCGTTGGCGATCTCGTCGAGCGTGTAGCCGACCGCCAGCTTGGCGGCGACCTTGGCGATCGGGAAGCCGGTCGCCTTGGAGGCGAGCGCCGAGGAGCGCGACACGCGCGGGTTCATCTCGATGATGACGAGGCGACCGTCGGCCGGATTGACCGCGAATTGCACGTTCGAGCCGCCGGTCTCGACCCCGATCTCGCGCAGCACCGCGATCGAGGCGTCGCGCATGATCTGGTATTCCTTGTCGGTGAGCGTGAGCGCCGGGGCGATCGTGATCGAGTCGCCGGTGTGCACGCCCATCGGATCGAGGTTCTCGATCGAGCAGATGATGATGCAGTTGTCGCGCTTGTCGCGCACCACCTCCATCTCGAATTCCTTCCAGCCGAGCACGCTTTCCTCGACCAGCACCTCGGTGGTCGGCGAGGCGTCGAGCCCGCGCTCGACGATCTCGAGAAACTCCGCCTTGTTGAACGCGACGCCGCCGCCGGTGCCGGCGAGCGTGAAGGAGGGCCGGATGATCGCCGGCAGGCCGATCTCGGGCAGCGCCTCCAGCGCCTCGATCAACCCCTTCTCGATGTAGCGCCGCTTGCGGTCGGCCTCGCCGGCTGCCCAGCTGCGTTCGAACGCGTCGAGCGCATGCCGCTCGGCGTCGGGCGCGAGTTGCTGCGCCCTGATGCGCAGGATCTCGGCGGCATGATGCTCGCGATCGGCCTTCTTGAGATCGGACGCGTTGGCGAGCGAGGAGCGCGGCGTCTCCAGCCCGATCTTGCGCATCGCCTCGCGAAACAGCTCGCGGTCTTCCGCCTTGTCGATCGCCTCCGCGGTCGCGCCGATCATCTTCACGCCGAGGCGGTCGAGCACACCCATTTTTTTGAGTGACAGCGCGCAGTTGAGCGCGGTCTGCCCGCCCATGGTCGGCAGCAGCGCGTCCGGCCGTTCCTTCTCGATGATCTTCGCCACGATCTCGGGCGTGATCGGCTCGACGTAGGTGGCGTCCGCCATGTCCGGATCGGTCATGATGGTCGCCGGATTGGAGTTGACCAGGATGATCCGGTAGCCCTCGTCCTTGAGCGCCTTGCAGGCCTGGGTGCCCGAATAGTCGAACTCGCAGGCCTGGCCGATGACGATCGGGCCGGCGCCGATGATCAGGATCGAGGATATGTCGGTTCGTTTCGGCATCCGGTGTCCGCCAAGACTTGCATGAGGCGCATGTCCTCCCCGGCGAACCGGCGTCCACTTCGCCGGGACATGCGCTGGATTGCGGGCATAAAAAAAGGCGTCGTGGGCGCGCCGCCTGGTCGCCACGCGGGAAGCTCGGGCGCGGCCGGGTCCCCTTAGCCGAGAATCGGCCGGGATGGAAGGGCGTGACGGTTGGGTGACGCTCGTTCCACAGATAGGTGGCGCGAGAGGGAAAATGAATGGGGGAGGGTCGCGGTGTCCGCCTTCGCCCGATGGGCTTCGGCGCGACAACTTTTGCGATGAAGTCGCAAAAGTTGGAGGCCCGACCTGGATTCGAACCAGGATTGGAGGCCTTGCACAGCCTCTGCGTCGCCGCTCCGCCACCGGGCCGAGGGCGCTTATAGCATCCTGGCGTTGCCGGTCGCTTAGCGGCGCCGGTAAAATTTCATTAACAATAACGGGACCTTAGGCGGAACTCAGAACTCAGTTCCAAGCCGCCGAACCCGCCGGCAGCGCCAGGAAGGTCATCCGCGACGGGTTGTGGCCGATATTGTGCCCGGCCCGGCGCGCCGTGAAGCCGGCCGCCGCGAGCTTGTCGATCAGCGCCGTCTCATCATACCGCGTCAAGCCGAGCGACGAGCGCAATTGCCGGTAGGACGACAGCGTGGTGCGCGCGAGCCCGCTGATCGTGGCGAAGAAGAAGCCCTCGCGGGCGCCGAAGCGCAGGAGTGCCGTTGCGTCATGCAGGGCCGACGTGCTGAGCGGGATCACGTCGCCCAGCACGAACAATCCGTCCGGCCGCAGCAGCGGGCGCAGCCGCGCCAGCGTCGCGTCGAGCTCCTTGGGCGTCAGATACTGCGACACCGAGTGCATGATGACGAGATCGATCGAATGATCGGGCAGGGCGGCGAGCCGCTCGGGTCCGCTCGCCTCGATCTTCGCGTTCTCGCCGAAGCGCGCCGATAGCCGCGCGCGCACGCCGGGCGCGGGCTCGATCAGGATCAGCCGGTCGGCTTTCTCCGCCACGATGTCGGCATACAGCGCCTCGCCGCAGCCGTAGTCGAGCACGGCCGCGCCGGGGCGCACATATTGGCTGAAATCCTCGGCGAGGCGACGAAAGTGCACGTCGCGGTGGCGCGCATTGACATAGATGGAGTGCGCCGAGTCGTAGTAGTCGATCCAGCCGTCCATGATGGTACTGAGCACGCCCCGGTCAGATGGGAAGCAGCGCGCGCGAATGGCGAATAGCGAGTAGCGAATAGGCCGCCTTCAACTCGCCATTCGCTATTCGCCACTCGCTTTTCACGGAGCCCGCCCCTCGCCACACCAGAGCCTGCGGAGCGGGCCTGCGGCGCCAAAAACGGGATCGGTCGGAGGCGGCGGCACGACGGCGATCGCCGCGATCGCGCGGGCATGATCGGCCTTGCTGCCGCGGCAGAGGTCGTATTTTCCGCTCGGCGGATAGGCGCCGACCACGACCAGGTCGGGGCTCGACCACAGCCCCTGATGGCCGGTGCCGGCCGGCAGCACGCAGACATCGCCCGCGAAGATGTCGATCTCGCGGCCGTAATTGCCGCCGAAACGCACCTTGGCGCGGCCGCGCGCCAGCCCCATCGCCTCGTGGATCATCGAGTGGTAGTGCACGTAGGGATAGATGCCGTTGCGCCACATCTCGCCCCAGCGGTTGGCCGCGAAGGTCCGCTCGACCAGCTCTTCCGGATCGGGGCTGCCCTTGAGATCGATCGCGCCGCGATAGATCAGGAACGGCAGCTTCGGATTGTTCGGAACCGAGCCGTCATCGGCGAACGAGAAGGTCTCGGGCGCGATCGTGAGCGGGGGTGACATCGAGCGGGCCTTGCGTCGTTCGGGCCGCCCGGCAAACGGCGGCGAAACGTGACGTTACGCTTCTATTCGGGCACTTTTAATGCGGTCTTAAGACGGCTCACGCCGCCTTGCGCGTCCGCATCAGCTCGACGAAACGCGTGAACAGATAGTGACTGTCGCGCGGCCCGGGCGAGGCTTCCGGGTGATACTGGACCGAGAACACCGGCTTGTCCTCGAGCGCGATGCCGCAGTTCGAACCGTCGAACAGCGACACGTGCGTCTCCGTGACGTTCGCGGGCAGCGAGGCGCGGTCGACCGCGAAGCCGTGGTTCATCGACGTGATCTCGACCTTGCCGGTGGTGAGATCCTTCACGGGATGGTTCGCGCCGTGATGGCCCTGATGCATCTTCATCGTCTTGCCGCCGAGCGCGATGCCGAGCATCTGGTGGCCGAGGCAGATGCCGAAGGTCGGCACGTTGCGCGCGATCAACGCGCGGATCACCGGCACGGCGTATTCCCCGGTCGCCGCCGGATCGCCCGGACCGTTGGAGAGGAAGACACCGTCGGGCTTGAGGGCCAGGATGTCCTCGGCCGCGGTGGTCGCCGGCACGACCGTCACTTTCGCGCCGGCGGCCGCGAGCTGGCGCAGGATATTGCGCTTGATGCCGTAGTCGA